>NZ_CP019508.1:900000-1017500 GCF_002002865.1 Brevundimonas sp. LM2
AGATCGACGCCGCCATCAACCGGGGCAACTCGGGCGGGCCGACGTTCGACATCTATGGCCGCGTGATCGGGGTGAACTCGGCGATCTTCTCGCCGACCGGCGGCTCGGTCGGCATCGGCTTCGCCATTCCGGCCTCCATCGCCAAGTCCGTCACCGACCGGCTGATGAGCGGGCGAGCCATCGAGCGCGGCTATCTGGGGGCCACCATCGGCACCCTGACCCCCGACGAGCGCGACGCCTATGGCTTCGCCTCGGACTTCGAGGCGGCGACCGTGATCGAGGTCACGCCCGACGCGCCGGCGGCCAAGGCCGGCGTGCGGGCGGGCGACATCGTCACCGCCATCAACGGCCGCAAGGTCACGACCTCGACCGAACTGACCCGCGCCGTGGGCCAGGCCTCGCCGGGCGACAACCTGCGGCTGGAAGTCATCCGCGAAGGCCGGACCCAGACCATCAACGTCCGCTCGGGCACCCGCCCGGCCGACATCCAGGCCGCCGCCGCCGGGGGCGCGGGCGAGCCTGAAGGCCAGACGCCGCGAGTCACGCCCCAGGCCGGCGAGAGCGTCGAGGGTCTAACCGTCGCCCCGGTCAATGCCGCGGCCCGCAGCCGGTACAGCCTGCCCGAAAGCCTCGAAGGGCTGGTCATCACAGCCGCCGCCGAGGACTCCCGCGCCGCCCGCATGGGTTTCGAGGCGGGCATGGTGATCCTGCAGGCCGATCAGAGGCCCGTCGCCACCGCCGCGGATTTCCGCGCCGCCGTGGCCCGGGTCAGACAGGCCGGCCGGGAGGGCATCGTCCTGCTGGTCCGGACGCCGCAGGGCAACCGCCCGGTGGTCCTGCCGCTGACGGCCGCCGAATAGACCGTCGTCTGAACAAGCCGTAACTCACGGATTCGCCGCCGATGGTCTACCGTCGGCGGCGAATCTGCGTCTGGAGGGTGGGCTGATGAAAATTCTGGTGGTCGAGGACGACGCCGAGGCGGCTCAGGCGATGGTGCGCGGCCTGACCGAGGGCGGGCATGTCGTGTCCCACGCCATCGACGGGGCCTATGGCTTGCTGGAGGCCCAGAAGGGCGACTACGACGTCTATGTGGTCGATCGCATGATGCCCCGGCTGGACGGCATCGGCATGGTGGAGACCCTGCGCAAGGACGGCGACCAGACGCCGGTGCTGTTCCTGTCGGCCATGGGCGAGGTCGAGGACCGGGTCACGGGTCTGAAGGCCGGCGGCGACGACTATCTGGTCAAGCCCTATGCCTTCGCCGAACTGATCGCCCGGGTCGAGGCCCTGTCGCGCCGGCGCGAGACCGGCGGGGTCCAGACCGTGCTCAAGGTCGGCGACCTGGAGATGAACCTGATCGCCCGCACCGTGCATCGCGGGACCAGCGAGATCGACCTGCAGCCGCGCGAGTTCCAGTTGCTGGAGTTCCTGATGCGCCACGCCGGCCAGTCTGTGACGCGGACCATGCTGCTGGAGAAGGTCTGGGAATACCATTTCGACCCCCAGACCAACGTCATCGACGTCCACATCAGCCGCCTGCGCGCCAAGATCGACAAGGGCTTCGACCGGGCCATGCTGCAGACGGTCCGGGGCGCAGGGTATCGGCTGGAGGCGTGACTACGGGATTTCCGTTGTCCTGACGAGCGCGGGGGCGTATCGTGGAGTTCGAATGGGATGAGGCGAAGGCGCTGAGCAATGCGGCGAAGCATGGGGTGACCTTCGAGGAGGTACTGGAAGTCTTCGCTGATCCTGACCGTCGTGATGCGCCGTCGGGCCGGTCTTCGGACCAAGAGGCGCGACGCTATGCGACGGGCGGGTCGGCCAACGGCTGCTGACGGTCATTTACACGCTTCGCTCGGGGCGGGTCCGATTGATCTCGGCCCGCCATGCCAGCGCAAAGGAGAGACGCACATGGCGATTGTCCGAAGAACGCTAGACCTGAACAATCTCAAAGGCCTCAGCGCAGAAACAGAGCGCCGCCTCGACGCCATGACCGAGGCGGAGATAGAGGCCAACGCCCTGTCCGATCCCGACAATCCGCCGTTGACCGATGATGAACTTCGGAGGGGATGGCATGGCCGGGAGATCCGGTTGGCGCGGGAAGCGACGGGTCTGTCGCAAGCCGCATTCGCCGAACGCTACGGCCTGACCCTCGGCCGACTGCGCGATCTGGAGCAGGGTCGGTCCTACGATGGCGCTGTGACCGCCTACTGCATGGCGATCGGTCGCGATCCTGACGGAGTGGCCCAAGCGGTGGCCCATCTGGTTGATCGCGACAGAGCGGCTTGAGCGGCGACAGCGGATTGCGCCTCCCGACCCTCTTTCGCCGCACGCCCTTTCGGCTGACGCTGCTGTTCCTGGCGCTGTTCGCGGCGGCGGCCAGCGCGATCCTGGCCTATGTCTATGTGGCCTCGGCGGCCGAGGCGCAGGCGAAGGCGGAGGCCGATGTCGCGGGCGAGCTGCAGGCCCTGCGCGGGGTCTATGACAGCCGCGGTTTCGACGCGCTGAATATGGCGGTCATCGACCGGACCCTGACGCGCAGCGCCTTCGTCTATCGACTGATGGATGAGAAGGGCGCCTTCATCACCGGCAGCCTCAGCGAGACGCCGTTCGACGCGGAGGCCCGGGACGGGGACTGGGTCACCTTCACCTTCACCGATACGGACGCCGAGGGGCGGGTGATCCGGCCCCAGGTGCGGGCCGTGACGGCGCGACTCTCGGGCGGGGAGACGCTGATCGTTGGCGAGAGCCTGGGCGACACCGAGGCCTATCTGAGCCGCCTGACCCAGGCCCTGTGGGCGGCGATGGGCATGGTGCTGCTGCTGGGCCTGGCCGGCGGGCTGCTGGTCAGCCGCAATCTGGAACGGTCGATGGGCCGGCTGAACCGCGTCGTGACGGCGGTGCAGGACGGCGACCTGAAGGCGCGGGTGCCGGTCCGGGCGACCGGCGACGAGCTGGACGAGCTGGGGCGCGGGCTGAACGACATGCTGGACCGGCTGGAGGGGTCGATGGCCTCGATCCGCCATGCCGGCGACGCCATCGCCCACGACCTGCGCTCGCCCCTGACGCGGATGCGGGCCAAGCTGGAGGTGGCCCTGATCGACGCCGACAACGGCAAGGTCTCGGGCGTCGAGGCCCTGGGCATCGCCCTGGACGAGGCCGACACCCTGCTGAAGACCTTCAACACCGTGCTGGCCATCGCCCGGCTGCAGGCTGCGGCGGGGCGGATTCCCGATGCGGCGGTGTTCGATGCCGCCGAGCTTGCTGCCGACATGGCCGAGCTGTACGAGCCCGCGGCCGAGGACAAGGGGCTGGAATTCTCGGCCGAGATCGAACGCGGCCTGATGATCGAGGGCGGACGACCCTTCCTGGCCCAGGCCCTGGCCAACGTCATCGACAACGCCATCAAATACACGCCCACCGGCGGGGCGGTGATGCTTCGGGCCCGGCGGCGCTCGTCGGGCGAGGTCGAGTATTCGGTCACAGACACGGGACCCGGCGTGCCGGAGGCGGATCGCGGGCGGGTGGTCGAGCGGTTCGTGCGGCTGGACAACAGCCGCACCGAGGCGGGATCGGGCCTGGGCCTGTCCCTGGTCGGCGCGGTCATGGAGGCGCACATGGGCCGCATCCAGCTGGACGAGGGACCGGGAGAATACGGCGGCTTCGGCCCCGGTCTGCGCGTCGCCCTGATCCTGCCGCCCGCGCCCTGACGCTTGTCATGGCTGGACCGGCCGCTAAGGTCGGTCTCGGAGGGCCGATGCGATTTCCCTGGCAGAAGCGCCGTCGTCGGCCCGCGCCGCCGGCACTGGACCTTGCGTCCGGCGCGGTCGCGCCGCCACTCCCAGCCCCACGTTCTACCTCCTCCCCGACGTCCAAAGGAACCGCCATGTCCAGTGAAGGCCTGCATGTCAGCCGGGATCGCCTCACACGCGCGACCCTGCACGTTCATCACGCGATCACTTCGCTGAAGGAGGAGCTGGAGGCGGTCGACTGGTATCGCCAGCGGGCCGAGGATTGCGAGGATCCCGAGCTGAACCGCATCCTCCTGCACAATGCGCGCGAGGAGATCGAACATGCCTGTATGGTGCTGGAGTGGCTGCGCCAGAACGACGCCGAGTTCGCCGACCAGATGAAGAAATACCTGTTCAAGACCGGATCCGTTACGGACACGGAGGCGGCCGTCATGGGCCGGGCCGAGGCCGAGGCGGAAGCTCATCCGGGGTGACGGGGTCGTCCAACGCCCTCGCCGCGCGACTGCAGCCCTGTGGCCCCGTGAACAACCGGGCGGCGGCGGATCGTCTGCGGGCGGCCCTGGGTCCAGCGGCGGGGGCCGAGGGCTGGGGCGCCGTGCTGGACCTTGCCTGGCCGGCGTTGGCCCCGGTCGCGGGCGCAGCACCCTATCTGGCGGGCTTGATGCGTCGTTGGCCGACGCTGCTTGAACGTGTGCTGACCGATCCGGTCGAGGATCGCCTGGCGGATGTGATCGCCCGGACCATCGCCCTGACCGGCGGGGCCGATGACATGCGGGCACCCCTGCGCCATCTGAAGGCCGAGCTGCACCTGCTGACCGCCCTGGCCGATCTGGGCGGAGTCTGGGACCTGGACCAGGTCACGGGCGCGCTGAGCCGCTTCGCCGACGTCGCGTCGCGCGCGGCCCTGTCCGGCGTGGCCGAGGACCTGCGTCGGCGCGGCAAGCTGCTGACCCCCGCCAACGACACGCGCGGGCCGATCCCCGGCCTGTTCGGCCTGGCCATGGGCAAGCACGGGGCGTTCGAGCTGAACTATTCCTCGGACATCGACCTCAGCCTGTTCTTCGATCCGGACCGACTGGCCCCCGTCCTGGCCGAGGGGACGGAGGCGCAGGGGCTGGTGAACCGGGTGGCCCAGGGGGTGGCGGCCCTGCTGAGCGAGCGCACCGCCGACGGCTATGTGTTCCGCGTCGATCTGCGGCTGCGGCCCGATCCGTCGTCCACCCCGCCGGTGGTGGCCGTGCCCATGGCGCTGGATTACTACGAATCCGTCGGCCAGAACTGGGAGCGGGCGGCCTTCATCAAGGCGCGCGTGATCTGCGGCGACTTCGCGGCCGCCTCCGACTTCCTGCGCGCCCTGGTGCCCTTCGTCTGGCGCCGCAGCCTCGACTATCAGGCCGTGCTGGATATCCAGGCGATCAAGCGCCAGATCCATGTCCACAAGACGGGCGAGGGGCTGGAGGCGGCGGGAGCCAATCTGAAGCTGGGGCGCGGGGGTATCCGCGAGATCGAATTCTATGCCCAGACCCAGCAGCTGATCCTGGGCGGACGCGACCCCCTGCTGCGCAGTCCCCGCACCGTCGACGCCCTGGCCGCGCTCGTGGACCGGGGCCACCTGCCCGCGGCCGTCGCCGCCGAGATGACCGACGCCTATGTCGAGCTGCGCGGTCTGGAACACCGGATCCAGATGCTGGACGACGAACAGACCCACGTCCTGCCCGCCGATCCGGCCCGCCGCGCCGCCGTCGCCGCCTTGGCCGGCGAGGAGGATCTGCCGATCTTCGATGCGGGTGTGGAGGCGATCCTGCTGGGGGTCAACCGGCGCTACGGTGCCCTGTTCGAAGGCGGGGAGGAACTGTCCTCGCCCTTCGGCAGCCTGGTCTTCACAGGGGTGGACAACGATCCCGAGACCCTGGCGACCCTGGGGCGGATGGGGTTCTCGGATCCCGCCAACGTCGCCGACGCCATTCGGGCCTGGCACCATGGACGGATCCCGGCGACCCGGTCCGCGCGGGGGCGCGAGCTGTTCACGCGGCTGGCCCCGCGCCTGCTGACCGCCCTGGCCCGGACCGGCGCGGCCGACGCGGCGTTCCGGCGGTTCTCGGTCTTCTTTTCCGGCCTGTCGGCGGGGGTGCAGGTCCAGGCCCTGTTCCTGAACCAGACCGAGCTGTTCGAGCGGATCGTGGGCGTCATGGCCTTCGCGCCCCGCCTGGCCCGGACGCTGGGCCGCTATCCGGCGGCGCTGGACTCCATGCTGGACGCGCGGTTCGAGACCGAGCTGGGCATCAACACCGGCCTGTTCGACCAGATGGAGGAGGAGGCGCGGGCGGCGGGCGATTTCGAGGGGGCGATGAACGCCGTGCGCCGCCTTCACCGGGAACAGGCCTTCCGCATCGGCATGCAGACCCTGACCGGCCGGGTCGGGCCCGAGGCGGCCGGGCGAGGCTTCACCAACCTGGCCGATGCCGTCATGCGCACCCTGTCGGCGGCCGCCCTGGCGGAGGCCGAACGGCTGGGCGGAGCCTTTCCCGGGGCGGTGGCGGTGATCGCCCTGGGCAAGGCCGGGTCGCGCGAGATGACGGCGGGGTCCGATCTCGACCTGATGACGGTCTATGACGCCCCGCCCGAGGCGGTGTCGGCCGGCAGGGGATGGTCGGCGGACACCTTCTACGTTCGCTTCACCCAGCGATTGATCTCGGCCCTGTCCACCCACACCGCGGAGGGCGGCCTCTATGAGGTCGACATGCGGCTGCGGCCCTCGGGGTCCAAGGGGCCGGTGTCGGTGCCCCTGTCCGGCTTCAGCGCCTACTATGCCGATGAGGCCGCGACCTGGGAGTTCATGGCCCTGACCCGCGCCCGGGTCGCCTGGGCCAGCGACCCGGCCTTCGGAGACCGCGTCACCGGCGCCATCGAGGCCGCCCTACGACGGCCTCGCCCGGGCGTGAAGGTGGCGGCCGAGGTCCGGGCCATGCGCGACCTGATGGAGCGCGAACGCCGGGCCTCGGGCTTCTGGGATCTGAAACTGGTGCCGGGTGGGCTGGTCGACGCCGAGTTCGTGGGCCAGTTCCGCCAGCTCGAGGCGGCCGCGAGGGGAAGGCCGCTGAGCGTCTCGACCCTGGACCAGCTGGCGGGCGAAAAGGCCCTGCACGCGGCCTGGGCCCTGCAGCAGGGTCTGGCCCAGCTGCTGGCCTGTGCCTTCGACGACCGGGCCGACGTCGAGGCCGAGTCCGCCACCTTCCATGCCCGCCTGGCCGAGGCGGCGGGGGAGCGCGACTTCAACGGCCTGGTCGAGAGGCTGGAAAAGACGCGCAAGGCGGCGAGGACGGCGTTCGACAAGGTCTTGCCGCCCCCGCGCTCCTAACCGGCTTGCGACCTGAGTCATATTTCCACTAAAGTGGAAATATGGAAGACGATGCCGTTGCGATTGCCACCCTGTCCGCCCTGGCACAACCCACGCGGCTGGCCGTGTTCCGGCTGCTGGTCCGGAACGCGCCCGACGGTCTGCCGGCCGGAGAGGTCGCGGCGGCCCTGACGGTCCCGGCCAACACCATGTCCGTGCATCTGGGCGTGCTGAGCCGGGCCGGGCTGATCCGGTCCACCCGACATAGCCGCTCGATCGTCTATACGGCGGACCTGGAGCGGCTGGGGCGGCTGGTGGCCTTCCTGCTGACCGACTGCTGCCAGGGGCGGGCCGAGATCTGCCAACCCCTGATGGCCGAACTGGTCGCCTGCGAGGCCTGAGCCATGGACGTCGTCATCTATCACAACCCCGCCTGCGGCACCTCGCGCAATACCCTGGCCCTGATCCGGCACGTGGGGATCGAGCCGCATGTGATCGAATACCTGAAGACCCCGCCCAGCCGCGCCATGGTCCAGGCGCTGGTGGCCCGCATGGGCGTGCCGCTGCGTGAGGTGCTGCGCGAGAAGGGGACGCCTTTCGCCGACCTGGGCCTGGGCGATCCGGCGCGGACGGACGATCAGTTGCTGGACGCGATCGAGGCCCATCCCGTCCTGCTCAACCGGCCGATCGTGGTCACGCCGAAGGGCGTGGCCCTGTGCCGGCCGTCGGAGGTGGTGCTGGACCTGTTGCCGGAGGAGGGGCTGACGCCCTTCGTCAAGGAGGATGGCGAGGTGGTGATCGATCCCGACGGCCGGAGGGTCCGCTGATGGTCGATACCCCCGTCACCTATGAGGCCGAGCCGCCGCGTCGCCTGTCCTTTCTGGATCGCGGCCTGACGCTATGGATCTTCGTCGCCATGGCCCTGGGCGTGGCGCTGGGGACCTTCGTCCCCGGCCTGCCGGCCTGGCTGGAGAGCCTGTCGGTCGGGTCGACCAATGTCCCGATCGCCATCGGCCTGATCCTGATGATGTATCCGCCCCTGGCCAAGGTGCGCTACGAGGCCCTGCCGCGGGTGTTCGCCGACAAGCGGGTGCTGCTGCTGTCCCTGGTTCAGAACTGGGTGCTGGGGCCGGTGCTGATGTTCGCCCTGGCCGTGATCTTCCTGCGCGATTATCCCGAGTACATGACCGGAGTCATCCTGATCGGCCTGGCGCGCTGCATCGCCATGGTCCTAGTCTGGAACGAGCTGGCGCGGGGCGACAACCAGTATGTGGCCGGTCTGGTGGCCTTCAACTCGATCTTCCAGATCCTGTTTTTCAGCGTCTATGCCTGGTTCTTCCTGTCGGTCCTGCCACCCCTGGTCGGGCTGCAGGGCAGTCTCGTGGCGGTCAGCGTCTTGACCATCGCCGGGGCCGTGTTGGTCTATCTGGGTCTGCCCTTCCTGGCCGGTTTCCTGACGCGGCGGGTGCTGATTCGGCGCAAGGGGGCCGACTGGTACGAGCGGCGATTCCTGCCCCGCATCGGCCCGATCACCCTGGTCGCCCTGCTGTTCACCATCGTCGCCATGTTCAGCCTGAAGGGCGGGGAGGTCGTCGCCCTGCCGCTGGACGCCCTGCGCATCGCCGTGCCGCTGACCATCTATTTCCTGATCATGTTCTTGGTCAGCTTCCTGATGGGGCGGCTGATCCAGGCCGACTATCCGCGCACCACGGCCCTGGCCTTCACCGCCGCCTCGAACAATTTCGAACTGGCCATCGCCGTGGCCATCGCCGCCTTCGGCCTGGCCTCGCCGGTCGCCTTCGCCGCCGTGATCGGACCGCTGGTCGAGGTGCCGGTGCTGATCCTGCTGGTCTCGGTCGCCCTGTGGCTGGGGCAGCGATTCTTCAAGGACACGGCCCCGCCCAGGCGCAACGCCGCCTGACCTCTGCGGGCCCGCGACGGACTCAGCCCCGCCCTGCGTTCAATGGGCTGGTGGGCAAGTTCGGGGCCGCGCAGGGCGCGCCCCTTCGGAGACGACATCATGAGAAAGACCCTTCTGGCCACGGCCGCCGCCGGCGTCCTGGCCATCCTCGCGGGTGCCGCCGTGGCGCAGAGCGCGTATCAGGCCGGGCCACAGGCCGGTCCGCAGGCTGAGCGCCCGGCCCTGCGCGCCGACGCCGACGCGGACGGCCGCATAAGCCGGACGGAGTTCGTTGAGGGCCGCGTGGCCATGCTGACGGCGGTCGACGCCAACCGCGACGGCTCCGTCTCGGCCGAGGAGCGGCGTTCGGGCATCGACACGCGGCGGAACCAGCAGGCCTCGGCGCGGTTCGATCGCGCCGATGTCGACGGCAACGGCAGCCTGAGCCGCGAGGAGTTCGTCACCCTCCACGGCGAGCGTGGCGGTCGGGGCGGTCGGGGTCCGGGCGGTGAAGATCGCGGCCCTCGCGCGGCGCGCGATCGGGGCGAGCGTGGCCCCGTCGCCATCGCCGAGGTTCAGGCCCGCAGCACGGCGGCCTTCGCCCGGATGGACACGGACGGCGACGGCTATCTGACGGCCGAGGAACGTCAGGCGGCGCGCGGCGAGATGCGCAAGGCGCGTCATGAGCATCGGGGCGAGCGCCGGGCCGCCCGAAACGCCGCAACCCCGTCGCCTTCGACGGCGCCTTCGGAGTAGGGTTCATGTCGGGGTCGACGGCGCACGTCCGCCTCTTTCTCCTGTCCGGAAAGGGACCGCTTGGCTGCGATCGTCGACCCCGACGAGGATCTGGTGCGCCGCGTGGGTCAGGGCGACCCGGCGGCGATCCAGGCCCTGGTGGCGCGCAAGCTGCCGCGCATGCTGGCGCTGGCGCAGCGCATGCTGGGCGATGCGACCGAGGCCGAGGACGTGGCGCAGGACGCCCTGATGCGGGCCTGGAAACAGGCCCCGCGCTGGCAGCCGGGCAAGGCCAAGTTCGACACCTGGCTGCACCGGGTCGGGCTGAACCTGTGTTACGATCGGCTGCGTCGGCGGCGCGAGGTGCCGACCCAGACGCCGCCGGACCGGCCCGATCCGGGGCCGGCGCCCGACCGGGGCCTGCTGGTCTCGGAACTGGGCGACCGGGTCAACCGGGCCCTCGCGGCCTTGCCCGAGCGGCAGCGCGAGGCGATCGTGCTGTGTCACTATCAGGAGCTCGGCAATATCGAGGCGGCGGGCGTGATGTCGGTCAGCGTCGAGGCGCTGGAAAGTCTGCTGTCGCGGGGCCGCCGGACCCTGCGTCAGACCCTGTCGGATCTGGCGCCCGGGGCTGAACCATGACCGGGCATGAGAGGATTGAGATGGACGAAGCGAGGCTGACGGCCCTGGCCGAGATCTGGGGCGGGGACCTGCGTCGCTGGCCCGCCGCCGACGGCGAGGCCGCGGCGCGATGGATGGCGGCCAACCCGGCGCCGGCCGAGCGGGCCTTGTTCGCGGCGCGGCAGCTGGACGCCGCCCTGGACGCTTCCGCTCCGCCGATCGTGTCGACGGCGCTGCGGGATCGGGTGGTCGCCTCGGCGAGCGCGGCGGGGCTGAAGGCCCGGGCGGGCATGGGGGCGGCGCTGAAGCGGCTGTTCTGGATCGGCGGGGTCGGCTGGGCCGCCGCCGCCTGCGCCGGCGTGATCTTCGGCACCACCCTGGGCAGTCAGAGGGCGGCCGAGCTCCAGACCGATCTCGTCCTGGAACAGGCGATGGTCACGGGGCTGGACGACACCATGGTGCTGGGATGAAGGCGCGGACCGTGGCCATCGTCCTGGGGGCGGCGCTGGCGGTGTCGATGGGCGCGAACCTGTTCGCCGCCACGGCGGCCTTCACCGCGCTGCGGGGACCGGCCCGGGTCGAACAGACGCGGGAGGAGGCCCCGCGTCGGCCGTCGGCCCGTGAACTGATCCGGGACCTAAGTCCGGCCGCGCGCGCGCCGGTGCGCGAAGCGCTTCGCGCGGCGGCGCAGCGGGCCCGGCCCGAATTCCAGGCGTCGCGCGACGCCCGCCGTCAGGCCATCGCCGCCGCCGAGGCAGACCCCTTCGACCCGGCCCGCGTCGCGACGCTGCTGGACCAGGCCCGGGCCGCCGAGGCGCGGGGCCGCCAGGCTCTGGAAGCGGAGGCCGTGGCCATACTGGGCACGCTGGGGCCTGCCGACCGCGCCGTCCTGGCCCCGATCCTGAACGGACGCGGCTACGCCAAGCCGGATCGATCCGGCCGCCGGGAGGGGCCCCCCGCCGGCTGAAGCCCCGCGTCGCGACGGGACGGGCAGCCGGTCGAGCGGCTGCGTCCGACCCGCGCCGCGGAGCCCTAGGGCGGCGACCCGGTCGCGACCGGCGGCGGGCCCGGCGGCGGGGCGAGGTCCAGGGGGGCCACGGCGGCACCGGGGCTGCCGGCGACGACCGCGTCGTAGAACAGGGTCCCGAGCGGCGCATAGGTGATCGCCTCGACCGTGACGATCATGGCCAGCTGGACGCCCAGGCCCCACATCCAGGCCGGGTGGACGCGGCCCATGCGGCGCTGGTCGGCGAGCATGCCGACGATCGGGAACAGCAGGGTGACGGACAGGGTGGCCTCCCAGGCCCAGGGGGCCAGGAGCGGCATGGGCAGCAGCCGGCCGACGCCGGGCCCCACCAGAATGGCCATGGCCGAATAATGCAGGCGGCGGTGCCAGTCGGTGGACCGGCGCAGCGCGATGGCCGCGATCGTCAGCCCGATGAAGGTCACCAGCGACAGGGGGTCGAAGATCAGAAACTGCAGGGGCCGGAAGAAGAAGGGCACCCTGCCCTCGCGCACCATGGCCACGGTGACCAGCCAGCCCAGCACCAGCATGGGCACGAGCCAGGCGGCGGCCAGCCACCCCAGCGGTCGGTGCCAGCCGACCCGTCCGGTGGCGATCAGGGCGTTCTGCGCCAGGAAGATGACCAGCCATCCCATGAAGACGACGCCATGGACATGCACCAGCATCGGCGCCTGGAAGCTGGACCGACCGGCCGTCAACTGCAGCGAGAAGCCCGCCACGATGACCAGCGCCATGGCGATGGCGGACCATAGGAAGAAGCGTTCGTCAGCGCGCGCGAGCACGCGGTTCGTTGCGTTCATGGTTCACCCCCCGATGAAGACCGAAGCCTATCGCCGCTCTGCGAATGGAAGTCAAAGACCCCGGGTCGGTCAGTTGGTGCCGGGAGGATCGTGCGGTTCGTCACGTCGGGCGGCAAAGACTGAGCGCTGGAGCCGTCGACCGGCCGCATGCCATAAGGCGGCGTGGGCAATGGACGGGATCGTGGCATGCGGAAACGGTTGAAGGGTTCGGCGCCGGAGCGGCCGCGGGGCGTGCCGCAGCGGGCGGCCGAGACCGAACTGGTCTGCTATGTGCGCGACGGCTGGACCCCGCGGGTGGCCCCGGCCTCGCCCCGGCGGGACTGGATGAATGCCACGCCCGACAGTTTCGCCTACCGCTGCCTGCCCCTGGCCATCGCCAACACCCATGGCTGGGAGATGCTGAGCCCCGTCGGCTTCAAGGCGCGCTGGCACGGCGGCGACCATGTCGGGGCGGTCGAGATCGTGCTGGATGAGGGGGCCGATCCGGCCAAGGCCCCGACCTCGCTGTTCGGGAGCGGCACGATCACCTTCCACGTCGACGGCATCCTGCGGACGTCCGAGGGCTGGAACCTGTGGGTCGGCGGACCGCCCAACGCCATGAAGGACGGCATCGCCCCGATGGGCGGGGTGATCGAGACCGACTGGTCGCCCTATACCTTCACCATGAACTGGCGCTTCACCCGGCCGGACGTCTGGATCCGGTTCGAGGAGAACGAACCCTTCTGCTTCTTCTTTCCGACCCCGCGCGGCGTGCTGGAGCGGCTGAAGCCCGAACTGCGGCCGATGGAGGACGAGCCGGAACTGCTCAGGTCGTTCGACGCCTGGCGCGACGCGCGGCTGGCCTTCCAGGCCTGGGTCAAGAAGGCCCAGCCCAAGGCCCCCGCCGACCAGTGGCAGAAGCTGTACTATCGCGGGCTGCATCCGGACGGTAAGCCCGGCCCCGGCGACCACGAGGCCAAGCTGCGGCTGTCGCCCTTTCGCCAGACCGGCTCGCGCCGGGTCTGCCCGGTCCGGCACGACGAGACGGGACGGGGCGAATGAGTCGGGTCCTGGGCGTCCTGGGCGGCATGGGGCCGGCCGCGACGGTGGCTTTCCTGGCACGGGTGCAGGCGCTGACGCCGGCGCAGGGCGACGCAGACCATATCCGGGTCGTGATGGACATGAACCCCCAGGTGCCGGACCGCAATACCCGGCCGGGCGAGGCCGAGGCCGAACTGGGGGCCATGGCGCGTCGCCTGCGGGCGGCGGGGGCGCAGGTGCTGGCGATGCCATGCAATACGGCCCACGCCCAGAAGGCGGGCATAGAGGCCGTCGGCCTGCCCTTCCTGGACATGATCGAGATCACCGTGGCCGCGGCCCGGCCATACCGGCCCGGTCGGGTCGGCATCCTGGCCACGCCGGGCGGGGAGGCCCTCTACAGCGCGGCGCTGACGACGCAGGGGATCACGCCGATGACGGTGCAGGGCGCGGACCGGGAGGCCTTCATGGCGTGCGTCTACGGGGTCAAGCGCGGTGATGTGGGGACCGCCAACCGCGGCGCCATGGCGCGGCTGGCCCGGTCCCTGGCGGACGCCGGGGCCGAGGTCATCATCGCCGGCTGCACGGAAGTGCCGCTGTTGCTGGCCGCCCCTGAGGTTCGGGTGCCGCTGGTGGATTCCGCCGAGGTCCTGGCCCGGGCCTGCGTCGCGGCCTGCCTTCGGATGGATCCTCCGAACGCGGAACGGGATTAGCGGGACCGTCTCGTTAAACCCATAAAACGGTAATCGCGCGGACACGCGACCCTCAACGAGCGTCGATACCCATGACCCCACACACATCTGGGGAAGTTCATGTCCGAAATTCATCTGACCGGCAGCCACGACGATGGCGACGTCGAGCTCAACGTCTCGTCCAACCCCACGTTCGCCTCGATCATCGAACAGCGCCAGTCGCGCCGCGGCATCCTGGGCGGCATGGCCTCGGTGGCGGCCCTGTTCGGCCTGGCGGGCTGCGACGATGACGGCGATGGGCGCAGCGGCAGCGAAGCCACGATCACGGCGGGCACCACGGGCGCGACCAACTCCGGCCGGCTGGTCACCCTGACGGGGACCGCCTCGGGCACCACGTCCGTGCAATGGGTTCAGGAGTCGGGCCCGACCGTGGTCCTGACCAACGCCAATACCAACACCGCGACCTTCATCGCGCCGTCGGTGACGGCGGCGACGAATCTGGTGTTCTCGTTCAACGGCTCGGGCGGCAACGGCGTGCCGAGCTCGGCCACCACCACGGTCGCCGTCAGCCCGGCGACCCTGGGCTTCACCTCGATCGCCAAGAATTTCCTGGATGTCGTGACGGTGCCGGCCGGCTACAGCGTCAACGTCCTGTATCGCCTCGGCGATCCGATCAACACCGCCACGGCGGCCTATGCCAACAACGGCACCGACACCGGCTTCGCCAACCGCGCGGGCGACCACCACGACGGGATGTCCTTCTTCGGTCTGGGCGCGACCTCGGGCCTGCGGGACGACACCTCCAGCGCGCGCGGCCTGCTGGTGCTGAACCATGAGAACATCACCGAAACCTATCTGCACCCCAACGGCCCGACCACGGTCGCCGGCGCGCGCCCGGAGGCCGAGGCGATCAAGGAGATCGAGTGCCACGGCGTCAGCGTCATCGAGGTGCTGCGCGGCACCACGGGCTGGAGCTATGTGCAGAACTCCACCTTCAACCGGCGGATCACGCCCAACACGCCAATGGACATCAGCGGACCGGTGCGCGGCGACGCCGCCATGGTCACCGCCTACTCGCCGACGGGCGTGGCGGGCCGCGGCACGATCAACAACTGCGCCAACGGCTATACGCCCTGGGGCACCTATCTGACCTGCGAAGAAAACTGGGCCGGCTATTTCCGCCGCTCGTCCACCGACAACGCCTCCCGCACCGCCAAGGAGATCGCCTCCCTCAGCCGCTACGGGGTCTCGCAAGGCGCCGGTGGCGCCAACAACTGGGCCTCCGTCACCCCGTCGGTGGCCGGCTCGACCGTGTTCGCCAAGTGGAACGCCTCGGTGCTGGGCGCCAACGCCGCCGCCGACTTCCGCAACGAGCCGAACCAGTATGGCTGGGTCGTCGAGATCGATCCGTTCGACGTCAACTCGGTGCCGCGCAAGCGCACCGCCCTGGGCCGCATGGGCCACGAGGGCGCCTGGCCCGCCAACTTCGTGGCCGGCCGTCGTCCCGTCTTCTACATGGGCGACGACAACCGCGGCGACTATTTCTACAAGTTCGTCTCGGCCACGGCCTGGTCCGCCGCCGATGCGACGGCGACCAACCGCCTGGCGATCGGCGACAAATATCTGGACAACGGCACCCTCTATGTCGCCCGCTTCGACGCCAGCGGCTCGGGCACGTGGCTGCCGCTGGTCTTCGGCCAGGGCTTCGTAACCTCGGCCTATGCCCCCTACAGCTTCTCCAGCCAGGCCGACGTCCTGATCAACGCCCGCCACGCGGCGGACGCGGCCGGCGCGACCAAGATGGACCGGCCGGAGTGGGCCGCGATCAACCCGGCCAATGGCGAGGTCTACCTGACCCTGACGAACACCAACGCCAGCTCGCGCCCGCTGGCCGCGACGGACGCCGCCAACCCGCGTCACTACAACGACCCGCGCGGCGCGGCGAACACGGCCCAGTACGGCAACCCGAACGGCCACATCATCCGCCTGCGTGAGACCGGCAATACGCCGGAGGCCGTGACCTTCACCTGGGACATCTATGCCTTCGGTGCCGACTCGGCTCTGGACGCCACCAACATCAACCTGTCCGGTCTCGATGCGACCAACGACTTCTCTTCGCCGGACGGTCTGTGGTTCGGCCGCCCGCAGAATGCGTCGGGACTGGCCAATCCGCTGTTGTGGATCCAGACCGATGACGGGGCCTTCACCGACAAGACCAACAATCAGATGCTGGTCGCCCAACCCGGGGTCGTCGGCGACGGTGGCCCGCGGACGATCACCAACACCAGCTCGACGGGCGCCACGCGCACCCAGGCGACCATCGTCGGCAAGGCCCCGGCCATGACGCTGCGTCGCTTCCTGGTCGGACCGAAGGACTGCGAGATCACCGGCATCGACTCCACGCCGGATGGCCGCACGATCTTCGTCAACATCCAGCATCCGGGCGACGGCGGCTCGATCGCCACCCCGACCTCGGCCTGGCCCGCCAGCCAGACCAGCGCGACCGCCGTGGCGCGCCCCCGTTCGTCCACCATCGTCATTACCAAGGACGACGGCGGCGTGGTGGGCCTCTAAACCGCGCAGAAGGACCGCGGACGGGGGTTGCCCCGTCCGCGGTCCCCTTTCCTCTGCCGACGACCTGGGCCGGCAGCCCGCCTATCGCCGGCGGACGCCTCGGCTGAACCAGGCCATGAACAGGCGAAACATCCATCCGCCACGCGGCGGGTCGGACCGGGTGATGGCGGACCGCCCCCGGCCCGTGAACTGCTTGACGATCAAGGCCAACTCTTCCGTAAACTGAACGTCGGAGAAAGCGCCGAGGGCGGGATGGTTCCCGTCGGTCCGGTATCGAGCCTCAGCCGGGCGCGCCCATGTAGTCCCGCTTGCCCAGGGGCACGCCCTGGGCCCGGAGCAGGCCGTAGGCCATGGTCAGGTGGAAGTAGAAGTTCGGCACGGCAAAGCCGGTGACATAGGGCTGACCCAGGAACGTCATCTCTCCGCCCGGAAACCGCACCACGACCGGCCGGCCCTCCTGGCCGTCGATGGCTTCGCGCGGCACGGACCCGATGAAGGCCAGAGTGTCGGCGATCCGGTTCTGCAGATCGGCGATGGTCGTTTCGGAGTCGTCATGGACCGGGGCGGTGACGCGGGACAGCCGCGCGACGCACAGCTTGGGGCTGTCGCACGCCGTCTGAACCTGTTTGATCAGTGGATTCATGTCATCGATCAGCCGCACCGACAGCCAGGCGTTGGCATCGACCCCGGTGGCGGCCGCATGGGCCACGGCCTTGTCCAGGATGGCGGACAGGGCGCGCAGGCCCCGGGTGAAGACCGGCACGGTCAGGTCGTAGAGTTCGGTCGTCATGGCAGTCTCCGGCGGCTCCACGCGGAAGCGGAAGGTGTCGCGGCCCTCCGTCTCGGCCGACGACAGCTTGGCGGCAAGTGGGGATTGGTTCTAGGGTTAAAAGGCCGTCGGGGGGACGGTGCGTCTCGCGGTGACCGATGAAGCGATCCCTGATCTTCGTGGGACTGATCCTGGGGCTGGGCGCCTGTCGGCCCGCGGCCGGCGACGCCGCCGTGTCGACGACCAGGGCGCGCGACGCGGTTCCGGTGGATGCGGACTGGCATTTCGCCGCGACCGGCAGCACGGCGGCCCTCGCCTTCGGTGAGGACGGCGGCGACGACGCGGACCGCCTGTTTCGACTGGGGTGCCGGCTGAACACCCAGCGGGTTCGCGCCGACTGGCCGGGTCAGGGGGACGCGGTCCTGACCAGCGGGACGGCGACGGGAACCTTCCGCAAACAGGGCGAGGCCGCCGCCGATTCTCCGGTCTTCACCGCCTTTCGCTCGGGCGGAACCCTGTCGGTCGGGCTGGACGACGCCGACCTGACGCTGACCGCCAAGGAGGAGGGCCGGGCGCAGATCAAGGCCTTCTTCGCCTTCTGCACCCAGCCCTTGCCGCCGCCCGCGGAACCGGAGCCGGCGCCACCCCCCGAGCCGGTGGACGCCGTCGCGCCGCCGTCCGACGATGACGACGCGCCGGAGGACGTCACCGTCCCCGGACCGGTCGCGCCCGACGACGAGAGCGTCTCGGCCGATGCCGTCGCCCGGCCGCCGGTCGAGGAATAGGGCGCGGCGCCGACCCCGGGGTCGCATGTCGCGATCGCGCCGGCCGGCCGCCCGCAACCCGGCGGATGCAGTTTCATGGCGCTATGCGCTTGACGCGGCGGGCGCCAAACGAAAGGCTTGGGTTCTCCCCCCGAGACGCCGCTCCGGAGTTTGACATGCCCGCCAGAGACGAAGGCCCCCTGGCCCAACGCGCCACCTACCGGGCGTTCCACACCGTCTCGACCCGCTGGGCCGACAACGACCAGTACGGCCATATCAACAACGCCAAATTCTACGAGTTCGTCGATTCGGCCGTCAACGCCCACCTGCTGGTGGCCGGCGCCCTCGGCGAATCGATCGGTCTGGTGGTCGACAGCGGCTGCCGCTACACCTCGGCCCTCGCCTTCCCCGACGTGATTGAGGTGGGCATCAAGGTCGACCGCGTCGGCACCTCCAGCGTCACCTACGGTTTCGCCGTCTTCCGTCGCGGCACGGCCACGCCCGCGGCCATCGGCCATTTCGTGCACGTCTACGTCGACGCCGCGACGCGCCGGCCCAAGCCCCTGGACGGGACGCTGAAGGCCGTGGTCGAGAACCTGCTGGCCTGACGCTCCGTCAGGCCGTTCAGTCGTCCATATAGCCCAGCAGGGCCAGGGCGCCGACGGCGGTCAGGACACCCAGGCTGAAGGCCGCGATGATCGACCCCGTGGCGACGGCCGTCGAGACCGTCACCGGGCGCTTGGCATACCATTCGACGATGTCGGCCTCGTCCTCGGTCTGGTCGTCGTAATAGACGTCTTCGGCTTGCATGGCGCGGCTCCGGCGAGGGTTCGGTGCATCAACCCCCCGTCCACCTTAGCGGTTCCCGGGCTGTCGTGACACACTCGCGACCATGGGCTAGAGGCGTGGCCCCAACCTGATCCGAACGCGCGGCCGCAGCGCCAGCGCCCCTTCCAAGAGTCACCCATGGCCGGCCATTCCAAGTTCAAGAACATCATGCACCGCAAGGGGCGCGCCGACGCCGTGCGCTCCAAATTGTTCTCGAAACTGTCGCGCGACATCACCGTGGCGGCCAAGTCCGGCATGCCCGACGTGGCCCTGAACCCCCGGCTGCGTCTGGCCGTCAACAACGCCAAGGCCGAGAGCCTGCCAAAGGACGTCATCCAGCGGGCGATCAACAAGGCCTCGGGCGGCGACGTCGATACGATGGAGGAGGTCCGCTACGAGGGTCGGGGCCCGGGCGGCGTGGGCATCATCGTCGAGGCCCTGACCGACAACCGCAACCGCGCCAACTCCAACATCCGCGTGGCCTTCACCAAGAACGGCGGGGCGCTGGGCGAGATGAACTCGGTCGCCTTCATGTGGGACCGGGTCGGCAAGATCGTCTATCCGGCCGAGGCGGGCACCGAGGACGCCATCATGGAGGCCGCCATCGAGGCGGGGGCCCAGGATGTCGAGAGCGACCTGGAAAAGCCCGACATCTACGAGGACGCGCCGGGCCACACGATCTGGACCGCTTTCGAGGACCTGAACGAAGTGGCCGAGGCGATGTCCAAGGTGCTGGGGGATCCCAAGTCCACCGCCATCGTCTGGCGGCCGCAAACGGAGGTGCCCGTCACCGGCGATCACGTCGGAACGCTGATGAAGCTGCTGGACGCGCTGGATGCCGAGGACGACGTCTCGATGGTCTATTCCAACGAGGACATCTCCGACGAGGACATGGCCAAGTTCGCGGGCTAGGTAATCGAACGTACACGAACGACGGTATCGACAGGTCTGTTGCCCCGGTTTAACCTTTTGGACGGGAAGGATGACGGTTCGATTCGAAGCCGCAATATCGGGCTGCATCCCCCCGAAAAGGGGAGTGCGACCATGATGTTGTCCAGGATCGACCGGGTTCTTTCGAGAAACGGCAAGGGTGATCGCGCGCCGACGCCGACGTCGGCCCTGGCGCCCGCCCGTGCGGCCCATCCCGGCGATGCGGCCGGCGTAATCGGCGAGCGGTTCGAGACCATCCAGGACAGTCTGGACCAGATGGCGGAGATGGCGCGTCGCTTCGGCACGTTCGAGACCCTTCTGGGCCAGCTGCGGGACCCGCTGGAAGCGGAATTCCAATCGCGGCGCGACAACCATGTCGAACTGATCAACCTGCGCGCCGCGACCGTCGAGATCAGCGGCCGTCTCGAATCGACCGACGCGGAGGCGCGCAGACTGGCCGACGCCCTGGCCGAGGCCGAGGGCCGTGCCGACGAACTGGCAGCCCGCAACGGCGAACAGACGACCGCCTTGCAGGAGGCTCGTATCGAAACGGACCGGCTGCGCAGCGAACTGTCCCAGGTGACCGCCCGGGCCCAGGCCCTGGAAAACACCCAGCGCGCCAACGATCAGCGGATCAAGGAGCTGGAGCAGGACCAGGACGCGCTGCGCAACCAGCTGAAACAGGCCGAGAGCCTGCGGACCGAGTCGGAAACGGCCCGGGCCCAGATCCAGCGCGATCACGCCCTGATCCTGGAGGAGAACACGATCCTGCGTCGGCGCATGGACGAGTTGGGCAGCGAGATCGCGGCCCTGGCCCGGTCATCGGCCGCGAACGAGGGCCTGCTGGCCACGGAGCGGGCGCGCGCGACCTCCGAGCAGAGCGAGACCGCCCGCGCCATGCGGGCGCTCGAGAACCAGGTCGAGACCGCCCGAGCCGAGATCGGCTCCCTGTCGGCCCGGCTGGACACGGCGACGGCCCGGGCCAACGGTCTGGAGGTGCTGAACACCGAACAGGCCAGCCGTCTGAGCGACCTGCAGTCCGGCCAGCACGACGCCGAACGCAAGGCCGAAGGCCTGCAGATCGCCCTGGATCGCGCCGTGGAGCGGGTCCGCAGCCTGGAAGGCGAGGTCGAGGACTCGCGCCAGCGTCTGGCCGGGATGGAAATCGCACGCCTCGCCGCCGTCGATCGCGCCGAGACCCTGACCAAGGCCGCCGCCACCCACGACAAGGCCATCGCCCGGGCTGAGGACCGGATGCTGAAGCTGCAGGCCAAGCTGGCCGCGGCCCAGGACGATCACCACGCCAAGACCCAGGCGATGATCCAGCAGGCTACGGCGCTGCGGGCCGAACTGGAGGCCTCGCGCGCCGAGGCGGCCATGACCGGCGCGGCGCTGGAGGCGGCGCGCCGCGACCGGGGCGGACGTTCGGTCGCCGTCGAAAGCCACGGCGCGGTGCAGGCCCTAGTGGGCTGAGGTCGTCCGGGCGGAACCGTCGGTCACGGTCCGGGTTCACACCGGGCTTCTGACCCAAGGACCGCCCCATGGACATCACCCAGCTGATCCTGGACGACCACGCCGAGCAGCGTCGTCTGTTCGCCATCATCGAACAGATCGACCCGACCGACACCGAGGCCCTGACAGCCGTCTGGTCGCGCCTGTCGGCCTTCCTCGACGTCCATGCCGAAGCCGAGGAGCGCTTCTTCTATCCCGAGCTGCTGAAGCTGGGCGAGGGGGCCAACGACGCCGAGGACGGCACGGTCGAGGGTGAGACCGAGGACGCGATCGAGGATCACAACAAGCTGCGCGACGCGGTCGCCGCCGTTGCCCAGTACCCGGTCGGCACCGGGGCCTGGATCGAGGCGGTCGGCAAGGCCAATGTCGTCAACTCCAAACACATGGGCGAGGAGGAGCGTCAGGGCCTGACCGACTTCCGCCGCCACGCCCCGGTGGCGACGCGGCACGCCCTGGCCGTTCAGTTCGCCGCCTTCGAGGCCGACCACATCACGGGTGTGAAGGCCGTGAACAAGGATCCCGACGCCTATATCGAGCAGCACGGATAGAGGCGGCGGCGCCTCGGATTGGCCCGACCTCGCGGTGGTGTTAGACTGAAAGCATGACCGTCCACGTCACGATCCCGCTCGAGGACAAGGCCAAGGCAGAGCTGGACGCCTGGGCTGAGCCCAGAGGCGTCCCTGTGGCCGACGTGCTGACCGATGCCGTGGAAACTTATCTGGCGGATACCCGGCATATCGCGGACGCAAGGTTGCGGGGGCAGGCCGCCTTGGCCGCCGGCGATGTTCACGACCACGTTGATGTGGTGGCCGAGTTTGAGGAGCGGCGGGCGGCCTGGCGGCGGCGCGGTTGAGGCTTCGCTGGACAGGTCCCGCGCTGCAGGATCTGCGCGAGACTTTATCGCTCGCGATAAGCTCGGGGCTGCGGATGCCCTGGTCGGACGCATCTTCGAAGCGGCGGAAGATCTGGTGAACTTCCCGCTGCGCGGCCTGGAACACAGTGGGACACGAGTGCGTCTTCTGCCCATCAAAGGTACGTCGATGATGCTGATCTACGAGATCGTCGACGATGCGACCCTAATCTATGAGGTCCGGCACATGGCCAGGCGACCCTTTGGTGGGGCAACCGACTACAGCGCGTTGTTGCGATCGGGCGGCCTTCATTGCTCGTCAACCTTGTTTGCGGCATGACTGGAACGAATGACGAACACCATGATTCAGAACGGGCCGACGCGCATCCTGGGGCTGGACCCCGGCCTGCGCCGCACCGGCTGGGGTGTGGTGGTGGCCGAAGGCGCACGGCTGCGCTGGGTGGCGCACGGGGTGGTGGCTCCGCCCGAGGCCCTGCCCCTGTCGGAACGGCTGCTCTGGCTGCTGGAGAAGGTGGGCGAGGTCTGTGCCGCCCATGACTGCGACGAGGCGGCCATCGAGGAGGTGTTCGTCAACGTCAATCCGTCCTCGACCCTGAAGCTGGGCCATGCCCGGGCCGCGGTCATGCTGGCCCCGGCGCGGGCCGGGCTGTCGGTCGCGGAATACTCGCCGAACCTGATCAAGAAGGCGGTGGTCGGGGCGGGACATGCGGACAAGACCCAGATCGCCTTCATGGTAAAACGGCTACTGCCCTCGGCGGGGGACGTGAAGGCGGATGCGGCGGATGCCCTGGCCGTGGCCATCACCCATGCGCAGTTGCGGAAGCGGACGCTGCTGGAAGCGATGAATCCGGTGCGGGGGGCGGCATGATCGGGCGGCTGCGGGGCGTGCTGGCCGAGATCGAGGAGGGCCACTGCCTGATCGACTGCGCCGGCGTGGGCTATGTCGTGGCGTGCGGCGCGCGGACGCTGGGTCGGCTTCCAGCGCCGGGCGACGAGGCCACCCTGCATGTCCATTCTCAGTGGAGCGAGGACGCGGGCCCGCGGCTGTACGGCTTTCTGGGGCGCGACGAGCGTCGGGCCTTCACAGCGCTGCTCGGCATCCAGGGCGTGGGCCCCAAGGCGGCGCTGTCGGTGCTGGACGTGCTGCCGCCGGGCGAGCTGGCCGGCGCCGTGGCGCGCGACGACAAGGCGGCGATCGGACGGGCCAACGGGGTGGGGCCGAAACTGGCCCTGCGGATCGTCACCGAGCTGAAGGGCAAGCCCCTGGGCGACGTGTCGTTTACCCCCTCGGCGGCGGGGGTCCATGCCGAGGTCGCGCCGCCGGTGCCGAGCGTCACGGGCGAGGCGGTGTCGGCCCTGCTGGGTCTGGGCGTGGCCGAGGTCAATGCGCGCCGGGCCGTGGACCAGGCGTTGATCCGCCTGGGCGACGACGGCGAGCTGTCGGCGGTCATTCGCGCGGCGCTGCAGGAGCTGGGGCGGTGACCGACGACCGCATCATCTCGCCCCAGCCCGCGCCCGGCGAACAGTACGATCGCGCCCTGCGGCCCCAGACCCTGTCGGAGTTCGTCGGCCAGGAGGCGGCCAAGGGCAATCTGAAGGTCTTCATCGACGCGGCGCGCGGGCGCGGCGAGGCGCTGGACCACGTCCTGCTGTTCGGCCCGCCGGGGCTGGGCAAGACCACCCTGGCCCAGATCGTGGCGCGCGAGCTGGGCGTGGGCTTTCGGGCCACCTCGGGGCCGATCCTGGCCAAGGCGGGGGACCTGGCCGCGATCCTGACCAATCTGGAACCGCGCGACGTCCTGTTCATCGACGAGATCCACCGCCTGGCCCCGACGGTGGAGGAGATCCTGTATCCCGCCATGGAGGACCATGTGCTGGACCTGATCATCGGCGAAGGGCCCTCGGCGCGGTCGGTGCGGATCGACCTGGCCCCCTTCACCCTGGTCGGGGCCACGACCCGGGCAGGCCTGCTGGCCACGCCGTTGCGCGACCGGTTCGGCATCCCCCTGCGGCTGGAGTTCTACACCCCGGCCGAACTGGTGCGGGTGATCACCGGGGCGGCGCGCAAGATGGGGGCCCCGATCAACGACGAGGGGGCGGGCGAGATCGCCTCCCGGTCGCGGGGCACGCCGCGCGTGGCGGGCCGGCTGCTGCGGCGGGTACGGGACTTCGCTGAGGCCGAGGGGTCTCCCGTGATCAACCGGATCGTGGCGGCGCGGGCCCTGAGCCGGCTGGAGATCGACGAGGCCGGTCTGGACGCCAACGACCGGCGCTTCCTGAAGGCCCTGATCGAGAACTACGGCGGCGGGCCGGTCGGCATGGACACCCTGGCGGCGGCGATCGCCGAGGCGCGCGATGCGGTCGAGGACGTGATCGAACCCTATCTGCTGCAGCAGGGCTTCATCATGCGCACCCCGCGTGGCCGCATGGCCTGCGCCAAGGCCTATGCGCACCTGGGGCTCAGCGAGCCGCCCAAGCCGGCGGGGGCGGGACAGGCAGGCCTGTTCGAGTGAGCGTCGCCTTCGACCCCGAGAAGGACGCAGCAAACCGCGCCAAGCACGGCGTGTCGCTGAGTCTGGCCGAGGTCGGAGACTAGACCCAAGCCTATATCGCCATCGATGATCGAAGGGATTATAATGAGGTCCGTTGGTACGGCTATCTCCCGATCGCCGGTCGATTGCATGTCGTGGTCTATACTGAGCGGGACGAGGCCACACGGATAATCAGTTTGCGCCGGGCCAATCCGCGCGAGGTCAGAAAATATGAGCAACTCCGGAGTGTCTGACATCGTCGAGGACATCGACAATCCGGAATTGACCGATGCGGACATTGCCCGGATGCGCCCGGCGCGCGAAGTGATGTCGCCGGCAGCCTATGCCCGCATTATCGCTGCAAGCGAGGTGAGCCTGAGCCTGTCGCCCACCACAATTGCCGCCTTCGCCGAAGACGGTGGCGACTGGAAAGAGCGGATGGTGGCGGCACTGGACGAGGCGGCGCGCAAGAAGCGGGCGGCCTGAGCGCGGTTCGAGGCGCGCCCTCGGCGAACGTTCAGTCCTGTCCGGGCAGAGGCCTCGGCTTCCGGTCGGCGTCGATGGCGACATAGGTGAAGACGCCCTCGGTCACGCGCGAGATGCCCTGGGTCGAGCGCGGCCGTTTCCACGCCTCGACCCGCACCCGGATCGAGGTGCGGCCGGTCTTCAGGACCGTGGCGTAGAGCGAGACCTCGTCACCGACCGAGACGGGCAGGTGGAACACCATGGCGTCGACCGCGATGGTGGCGCAGCGCCCCTGGGCCAGGTCGAAGGCGGGGGTGGAGCCGGCCAGGTCCATCTGGGCCAGCAGCCAGCCGCCGAAGATATCGCCCTCGGGGTTGGTGTCGGCGGGCATGGCGATGACCCGCCCGACGAGCTGACCGTCGGGCGTTTCCGGGGAGGGAAGGGCCATGCGGTCAGTCCTGGGGTTTCAGGTGGTCGTCCAGCCAGTGGAAGACCTCGTTGTGCCATTGCAGGCTGTTCTGCGGCTTGAGCACCCAGTGGTTCTCGTCCGGAAAGACGATCAGCTTGCTCTCGATGCCGCGCCGCTGCAGGGCGGTGAAGGTTGACAGGCCCTGGGCGGTCGGGATGCGGTAGTCCAGGTCGCCCTGGATCACCAGCATCGGCGTCTTCCAGTTCTCGACATGGTGGACCGGGTTGAAGCGCTCATAGCCCTCGGGGTTGTCATAGACGGTGCCGCCGTATTCCCACTCGGTGAACCACAGCTCCTCGGTCGAATAGCCCATGCCGCGGACGTCGAAGACGCCGTCGTGGTTAACCAGGCATTTGAACTCGTCGGACCACTTCCCGGCGATCCAGTTGACCATATAGCCGCCGTAGGAGGCCCCGAGCGCGCAGGCGTTGTCGCCGTCCAGGAAGCTGTATTTCGATTGGGCGGCGGCCCAGCCCTTCTGCAGGTCCTCCAGCGGGCGGTCGCCCCAGTGCTGCGAGATCGCGTCGGTGAAGCCCTGGCCGTAGCCGGTGGAGCCGTGGAAATCGATCATCACCACCGCATAGCCCGCCCCGGCGTAGCTGGACGGGTTCCAGCGGTAGGACCAGCTGTTGCCGAACGACCCCTGGGGCCCGCCGTGGATCAGGAAGGCCACCGGATATTTGCGGCCCTCGACATAGCCGGCGGGCTTGATGACGTAGCCGTGGACGGTCTCGTCGTTCCAGCCTTCGAAGGTGAACTGCTCGGCCTCGCCGAACAGGCGGCTGTCGAGCTCGGGGTTCACATCGGTGATCTGGATCGGCATCTCGCGGCCGCGGAAGGTCTTGACGTAGAGCTCGGACGGCGAGGTCAGGCTGTCCATGGCAATGACGAAGCCGGACGGCGTCTGTTCGACGGCCGAGACATGGCCCTCGCCCGTGATCGGCACGACCGCGCCATTGGCCGCGTCGACTGCGAACAGCCTGGTCTGGCCGGTGTCACCGGCGACCACATACAGGGTGCGGCCGTCGGCGGACCACTGCAGGCTGTCGGCCGAGCGATCCCAGTTGGCGGCGATCTGGCGTTTTGCCCCGGTCGCCACATCCATCAGGGTGATCTGCCAGCGGTCGGCCTCGAACCCCGGCCGGGCCATGGCGCGATAGGCCATCGTGCGGCCGTCCGGCGAGAACACCGGGCCGGTGTCCCAGGCGTCGTTGTCGTCGGTCAGGTTGGTGAAGCCCGGGCCGGTCAGGCCGTTCGTCTTGAACAGGTCGAAATTGGTGCTCCAGGGCTCGGTCTGACCGGCCACGCGGGCGGAGAAGACGAGGGCGTCGCCCGCCGGCGTGAAGGTGAACTCGGTCTCGTCGCCGAAGGGCTTGGAGGGGGTGTCGCCGTCGAAGCCCTGGGTGACCCAGGCCGGCTCGCCCGAGCCGTCGGCGTTGACGACGAATAGGTGGTTCTGGGTCCCGTCGGCCCAGGTGTCCCAGTGGCGCACGAACATGCGGTCATAGACCTGGCCGGTCGATTTGCGCGCCGCGGCCTCGGTGCCGCGGGCGACCGAACAGGCCAGGTCATCGCACTCAGGATAGACAGCGAGGCTCACCGCGATCTTCGACGCGTCCGGGCTGAGGCGATAGGCGTTGACGTCGAGCGGCAGGTCGGTGACCTGGGTCGCGCGGGTGCCGGTCGCATCGGTTTTCCAGACCTGGCTGGTGCCCGACCGGCCCGACAGGAAATACAGGGCACCGTCCGAGCCCCAGCGGGCGGTGTTGGCACCCTGGTCCGAGATGGCCAGGCGGCGCGGCGCGGCGTCGGTGCCGAGGTCCTTGATGAACAGGCTGGAGACGCCGCGGTTGGCTTCCATGTCCGTGGCGCGCACGGCGTAGACGACCTTCGTCCCGTCCGACGAGACGCGCGGGTCGGACAGGCGGTTGGCGGCCAGCATGTCGGTGTAGGTGAAGGCCCGCTCTGCCGCCTGGGGCGCGCTGGCAGGGGCGGGCGCGGCGACGTCGGACGTCTCGGCCGCGGCGGGCAGGCCGGTCATCAGGGCGAGGACCGCGGTGGCGGCGAGCAGGGACGGGGTACGCATCGGGCGGCTCCTGGGGGACTTCAGCGTGCCGGGGTAGCACCGCGCGGAGCGGGGCGAAAGTTGCCGAATGGCGTCGGGTTAGCTAAGGAAGTGGGACCAAGGAGACCGGACGATGACGACCGTCACCGTGCACCATGCCAAGACGCACCTGTCCAAACTGATCGCCGCCGCCGAGCGGGGCGAGGAGGTGGTCATCGCGCGAGGCAACAAGCCCGCTGTCCGTCTCGTGCCGGTGGATAGCCCGGTCGCGGTCCCAAAGCCTGTCCGGAAGCCGGGCCGGCTGAAGGGGATCATCGCCTTCGACGAAACCTTCTTTGATCCGCTTCCGGAGAAGGACCTGCTGTTGTGGGAGGGGAACGACGGGCGCGACGATTGAGATACCTGCTGGACACCCATGCCCTGCTCTGGTGGCTGACAGACGACCGACGCCTCAGTGCCGAGGTGATCGCCGTGCTCGGTTCGCCCGGCCACACGATCTTTGTCAGCGCAGTCTCCGCGTACGAAGTCGCGTTTAAACACGGGATGGGGAAGCTGCCGAGTGCGGAGCGGCTTGCCAGGGCGTTCGAGGTCGAGATCGCGGCCGAGGGGTTCGAAGGGCTGCCGATTTCGCTGCGCGAGGCGCAGATGGCCGGCCGCATGGACCATCCGCACCGCGACCCTTTCGACCGCTTGCTGATTGCGCAGTCGCTTCTGAACGACATGACCATCATCTCAAATGAGAAGCTGTTCGACAGTTTCGGCGCGACCCGTCTCTGGTAGTGCCGATCCGCTTGCCTGCCCTGCCCGCAAAGGCGACAAGGGCCGGGCATGGCCGCTTCGCTTTCCGCATCCGCCGACCTCGCGCCCGCCACGACCGGGCGGCGGCATGACCATATCATCGATGCGCTGATCGCCGAGCGGGCCCCGGGGCTGACCGGGTTTTGGCTCTGGCCGGTCATGAGGCCGGGGCTCTATGCGCTGCTGGGCTACGGCAAGGCGCGTCGGATGGCCGATACGATCGAGCCGATGCCGGGGCGGGCCGCGCTCGAGCATGTTTCGGACCTGCTGGACCTCAAGGTCTCGACACTGAACCTGGAGCGGGTCCCGGCCACGGGCCGGTGCGTGGTGGTCTGCAACCATCCGACCGGTATCGCCGACGGGATCGCCGTCTATGACGCCATCCGGAAGCGCCGGGCGGACGCCATCTATTTCGCCAATGCCGACGCCCTCCGCGTCTCGCCCCGTCTGGCCGAGGTGGTCATTCCCGTGGAATGGGTCGTCGACAAGCGCACGCGCGACAAGACCCGCGCCACCCTGGACGCCGCCCGCGCCGCCTTTGAGGCCGAACGCTGCGTCGTGCTGTTCCCCGCCGGCCGGCTGGCGCGGGTCGGCAAGGACGGGCAGCTGACCGATCCGGAATGGGCCCCGACGGCAGTGTCGCTGGCGCGGAAATACAAGGCTCCGATCATACCGATCCATGTCACCGGGCCCAGATCGACGCTGTTCCACCTGTTCAACCGGGTCTCGGCGGAGCTGCGGGACATCACCCTGTTCCACGAGCTGCTGAACAAGCGGAAGATGCCGTTCCGCCTCAGCGTCGGCAAGTCCATCCCGCCGTCGCGGCTGGACATCGACGCCGCGCGGGCGACCTATGCGCTGAAGGCCTTCACCGAACGGGTCCTGCCCAGCCAGCCCGACGCGGATTTCGCATGAGGGGGACGGTCGCGGTGGCCCTGGCCGACGAGGCGGCGACGACCGCCCTGGGCGCGGCCCTGGCCGGATCGCTGGGCGTCGGCGAGGCGATCCTGCTGTACGGCCCGCTGGGGATGGGCAAGTCGACGCTGGCGCGCGGTCTGATCCGGGCCCTGACGGGGCCGGACGAGGACGTTCCGTCGCCGACCTTCACCCTGGTGCAATTCTATGAGACCGCTCCGCCGGTGGCCCATTTCGACCTCTATCGCCTGAGCCGGCCGGAGGAGGCGTTCGAGATCGGGCTGGACGAGGCGCTGGACACAGGCGTCGCCCTGATCGAATGGCCGGAACGGCTGGGCGAGGATCTGGAGCGGACGCTGGGGCCGGACCGGCTGTCGATCGTGCTGTCGGAGGACGGCGACGGGCGGATTGCCACGCTCGCCGGTTCCGGGACATGGGCGGTGAAGATCGATGCGGGGATCGAAGGACTGAATGGCTGACGTCGGACAACAGCGCGAGGCGCAGAGGGTGGCGTTCCTCGCACAGGCGGGGCTGGGCGACGCCGTGCGCGCGCCCCTGCCGGGCGATGCGTCCACGCGGCGGTATGAGCGGCTGACCCCGCCGTCGGGGGCCTCGCTGATGCTGATGGACCAGGTCGCGGCGGCCGAGAGCCCGCCGGCCGATCCGTCGTGGTCGCCCGAGCGGCGCAAGGCCGAGGGCTGGAACGCCATCGCGCGGCTGTCGGCCGGGCGGATCGAGGCCTTCGCGGCCGTGGCGGCGCATCTGCGCTCGGTTGGGCTGTCAGCGCCGGAGGTTTTCGACACAGACGCAGAGCAGGGCTTCGCGGTCCTTGAAGATTTCGGCGATGACCTGTTCACGCGGGTGATCGAGCGCGGAGAGCCAGAAGAGCGGATGTATGTCGCGGCCGTCGAGTCGCTGGTTCGCCTGCATGAGGCTCCGACGCCGGAAGTTCTGCATGGGCCGGCCGGGGATTGGCCGCTGCAAGTCTATGACGAGACGGCGTTGCAGGGTGGAGCGGACCTGTTTGTCGAGTGGATGCCGAAGCTAAAGCCCGAACTTACCTTCGATGCCGATATCGTCAGCGAGTGGCATGCGGCCTGGGCTCCGATCGTTGCAGAAGGGGCCAGTGGCGCGACGGTCATGGCACACCGGGATTATCATGCCGAGAACCTGATCTGGCTGCCTTATCGGAGCGGGTTCGCCCGAGCAGGTATGATCGATTTTCAGGATGCGGTTCGAGCCCATCCATCGTGGGATCTGCACTCTCTATTGCAAGATGCTCGTCGAGACCTTGGACGTGATATCGAGCCTTGGGTGCTAGATGGATATTTCCGGCAGAGGCCCTCTGTTGATCGCGAGCAGTTTCTGCGGGCCTATGCCGGGCTGGCGGCGCTGAACGAGGCGCGGATCCTGGGCATCTTCGCGCGGCTGATCGTGCGCGACGGCAAGCCGCGCTACGCGGGCTTCATGCCGCGCATGTGGCGACACCTAAACGCCAATCTGACCAAGCCCGGGCTCGAGGGCGTGGCCCGCTGGTTCGACCGGCATGTTCCCGTGGAGATGAGGCGATGACGGCGACGCAGCAGCCCTTCCCCCATCCTTCATGGGGGAAAGCCGTCCGTCTTCGAGTGAAGCGAGAACAGGACGGATGGGGGAATTTCTGCCTTGTCAAAGCAAGACAAGGCTTCCCCCATCTGCCCTGGATCGCTGCGCGATCGACAGGCCGCTTTCCCCCGCAAGCGGGGGAAGGGCTATGGGCATGACCGCGCCGAAGACGGCCATGGTGCTGGCCGCGGGGCTGGGCACGCGGATGCGGCCACTGACCGACGACCGGCCCAAGGCCCTGGTCGAGGTCGGGGGGCGGGCGCTGATCGACCATGTGCTGGACCGGCTGGTCCAGGCGGGGGTCGAGACGGCGGTGGTCAATGTCCACTGGTTCGCCGACCGGCTGGAGGCGCACCTGGCCGGCCGCGACCGGCCCCGCGTCGTGATCTCGGACGAGCGGGAGGCCCTGCTGGAGACCGGCGGGGGGCTGAAGAAGGCCAAGGCCTTGCTGGGTGCTGACGCGGTGTTCGTGGCCAATATCGACAGCGTCTGGACCGACGGGGCGGTGGGCGCGGCCTGGGCCGAGGACCTGGTGCGGCTGTGGGACCCGACCAAGATGGACGCCTGCCTGCTGCTGGCGCGGCGCGAGGGGTCGATCGGGTTCGAGGGCGACGGCGACTTCTTCCTGGCCGAGGACGGCCGGCTGACGTTCCGGGGCGAGGCGGCGGAGGTGCCCTTCGCCTATATGGGCGTGCATATCACCCGGTCCGACTATGCCGACGGCGGGCCGGAGGGGGCGTTTTCGCTGAGCCCCCTGTGGCGGGCCTCGGCGGCGGCGGGGCGGCTGTACGGCTGCGTGCTGGACGGCGACTGGATGCACGTCGGCGACCCCCAGGCGCGCGACGAGGCTGACATTCGGCTTGCAGCCGATGCGTCCTAACGTTCGCCGCGCGGCGGCTCACTGCTTGAGGACGCGGACGTGAATACGCCGTTCAACCCCTTCGACCACGAGACACCGCGCTGGTTCACCATCCCGGCGCACCGCCCGTTCCTGGAGGATCTGGCGGCGGGGGTGCTGCACTGGCTGGGGACGCAGGCCCCCGAGACCCTGTCGGACGCGACCCTGCTGCTGCCCAACCGCCGGGCGGCGCGGGCCTTCACCTCGGCCCTGTCGCGGCTGAGCGGGGACCGGCCGGTGCTGCTGCCCCAGGTCCGTCCGCTGGGCGATCTGGAGGAGGACGAGCCGCCGTTCACGCCCGGCGAGCTGGGTCTGGACCTGCCGCCCGCCATCGCCCCCCTGACCCGCCGGTTCGAGATGGCGCGGATGATCGTCGAGGAGTTCGCCCCCGGCCTGGGGCCGATGCGGGCGCTGGAGATGGCCGACAGCCTGGGGGCCTTCCTCGATTCCTGCCACATCGAGGAGGTCGAGGATCCGGGCCGGATCGCGACCCTGGTCGAGGCCGATTTCGCCGAGCACTGGCAGGCCTCGGCCGAGTTCCTGGGGCTGGCGGTCGAGGCCTGGCCGAAACGGCTGGCGTTGATGGGGCTGGTGGATGCCTCGTGGCGACGGACGCGGCTGCTGCGGCTGCTGGCCGAGCGCTGGGCCGCGCATCCGCCGCAGGGGCCGGTGATCGCGGCGGGCTCGACCGGGACGGTCAAGGCGGCGGCGGACGTGCTGAGGGCCGTGGCCAACGCGCCTCTGGGGTGCGTGGTCCTGCCGGGGCTGGACCAGGGTCTGGGCGAGGACGCCTGGGGGGCGATCGACGAACAGCATCCGCAGAGCGCGCTGAAGCGGCTGCTGGTTCGGGCAGGGGTCGAGCGCGCGGCGGTGCGGCCATGGTTCCGGCCGCCGGTCGACACGACCAGCGAGGCTCGGGGCCTGGCGCGGCAGAGGCTGGTCAATGAGGCGCTGCGCCCGGCCGATGCGACGGCGGACTGGCGCGCCGAGATCCGCGACCTGCGCCGGCGGTCAGCCGAGGCTGGCGTGGCGGCGGACCCGATCGCCCTGGGGCTGGAGGGCCTGTCGCTGGTCACGGCCCGGACCGAGGAGGACGCGGCCCAGACCATCGCCCTGATGATGCGCGAGACGCTGGAGACCCCAGGCCAGACCTGCGCCCTGGTGACCCCTGACCTGGCCCTGGGGCGGCGGGTGGCGGCGCGGCTGGAGCGCTGGGGCGTGGTGGCGGACTCCTCGTCGGGGACCGGGCTGGACCAGATGCCGGTCGGGGTACTGGTCGATCTGGCGGCGCGCTGGATGGCGGATCCGCTGAAGCCGCAGACAATCCTGGGCCTCATCAAGCATGCGTTGACCACCCTGGCCGAGGCGACACCGGCGGCGGTGATGCAGCTGGAGGCGGTCGCCTTCCGCGGGCCCCGCACCCGCGACTGGACCCGGATCGAGCGCCGGCTGACCGAGGCCTCGGCCCCGCGCCGCGACGGGCGGGTGCCGTCGGAGGCGATGGCGGCGCGCTTGGCGGCCGCGACGGCCCTGGCCGGGCGGCTGCAGGGGCTGTGTGCCGAGGTCGGGGCGGGGTTTGACCCCATGGCGGCGCTGGACGATGCGGCCCGGGCCCTGACAGGGCTGGTCGAGGCCCTGGCGGGGGTCGAGGTCTGGGCCGGACCGGACGGGGAGGCGGCAGCGTCGCTGCTGTCCCAACTAATCGAAGGCGGGGCGTCGCTGGGGGCGGTGTCGCCGGGCGAGTTCGCCGAACTGGTCTCCGGCCTGCTGCACGACACCACGGTGCGGACCGGCGGGGCGACGCATCCGTCGCTGCGGATCCTGGGGGCCATCGAGGCGCGGCTGGTGCGGGCCGACCGGATGATCCTGGCCGGGCTGGAGGAGGGGGTCTGGCCGCAGGGCGCGCCGATCGACCCCTTCCTGTCGCGGCCGATGCGCAAGGACCTGGGCCTGCCGCCGCCCGAGCGGCGGGTCGGGCAGACGGCCCAGGACTTCGTCCAGGCGGCCTGCGCGCCCGAAGCCATCCTGATCCACACTGAGCGGCGCGGCGGCCAGCCGGCGGTGCGCTCGCGCTGGCTGTGGCGGCTGGAAATGCTGACCAATGGCGCGGGCGTGACGATCGACCGGCCGACCGGGGCGCTCGATGCGGCCCGGGCCCTGGACGCGCCGGCTCCCGGTCCGCTGCGGCTGGCGAAGCGGCCGGCCCCGACGCCCCCCGTGGAGCGGCGACCGCGCCAGCTGCCGGTCACGGGCGTCGAGCGCTGGGTGCGCGATCCCTATGCGGTCTATGCCCGCTATGTGCTGAACCTGAAGCCGATGGACCGGCCCGGCCAGTCGGCCGAGGCCCTGCTGCGCGGCTCGGCCATCCACAAGGCGGTGGAGCGGCTGACCCTGTCCTGGCCCGACGTCCTGCCCGAGGACTGCGAGGACCAGATCGTCCATCTGCTGCACGAGGAACTGCGCCACCACGGCTTCGAGGACGCGGCCATGGCGCGCGAAAGCCCCCTGGCCCGCAATGCCGCGCGCTGGCTGGCCGGGTTCGAGATGCGTCGGCGCGCCAAGGGCATCGAGATCCGGGTCGAGGAGGAGGTGACGATGACCTTCGACGCCGAGGCCGGACCCTTCACCCTGACCGCCAAGGCCGACCGGATCGAGCTGTCGTCCACGGGCGCGGCCATCCTGGACTTCAAGACCGGGGCGGCCCCCTCGGCCAAACAGGTCAGGTCCGGCTTCGCGCCGCAGCTGACGCTGACCGGGGCGATCCTGGCCGAGGCGGGGCTGAAAGGGTCCGGCCCGGTCGAGCCAGAGGAGCTGACCTATGTCCGCGTCGTCGGCCGCAAGGTGCCGGGCGAGGCGGCGGTGCGGGCCGAGGGCAGCGAGGCGGCGGACCTGTCGATGGCGGCCCTGGCCGGGCTGAAGGCGCGGGTGGCGCGGTTCGACGTGCAGACGACGCCCTATCTCAGCTGGGTCGCGCCCCAGTTCATGGGCAACTACGGCGGCAACTACGATCACCTGGCCCGGGTGTGGGAATGGCATGTCGCCGGGGCCGAGGAGGCGGAAGCATGAGCGTGGATCAGGCCGTCCGCATCCTGCCCGACCCCGCCCAGATCGCGGCGGCGGACCCGCGCCAGTCGGTCTTCGTCACCGCCAACGCCGGCTCGGGCAAGACCTCGACCCTGGTGGACCGGGTGGCGCGGATGCTGCTGGAGGAGGTGCAGCCCGGCGAGATCCTGTGCGTCACCTATACCAAGGCCGCCGCCGCCGAGATGCAGGCGCGGCTGTTCGACCGGCTGGGGGCCTGGGCGGTGATGGACGACCGGACGCTGTCGGCGTCGCTGGCCGATCTGGACGGACGCGACGCGGCCACCCTGTCGGGCGAGGACCTGTCGAAGGCGCGGCGTCTGTTCGCCAAGGCGCTCGACACGCCGGGCGGGCTGAAGATCCAGACCCTGCACGCCTTCTGCGAGAAGCTGCTGCGGCGGTTCCCGATCGAGGCCGGGGTGACGCCCGGCTTCACCGTGCTGGAGGACCAGGCGGCCCTCGCCCTGTCGCATGACGCGCGCGAAAACCTGGCCCGCCGGGCCCTGTCGAACGCGGACGGGGCGATCGGCCGGGCCTATGCCCATTTCGCGGTCGAGCTGGATTTCAAGAGCTTCGAAGGCCTGCTGGCACGGATCGAGCAGGACCGGGTGCGGCTGCTGGATTATGCGGCCCGGGCCGAGGCGGATCCCGCCCTGGCCCCCCACGCCCTCGCCGGGGCCGATCCGGACAGCGATGTGGCCTCGATCCAGGACGAGTTCATGCGGTTCCTGGACCGCAGCGAATGGCTGGCCATGGCCGAGATGATGGCGAGCGGCGGGAACGACGACGGCAAATGCGCCAACCGGATGTACGCCGCCGACTGGACTTTTCCGGGCGTGGCGGGGGTCTTTCTGACCGAGGGCAAGCTGCGTAGCCGGATCGCCACCAAGAGCGCCCCCGCCGAGGCGCGCGACTGGATGACGACCCTGCAGGCCAAGGTCGGGGCCACCCTGGGCGAGCTGCGGAAGGCGCGGGTGGCGGAGGACACGGTCCATGTCCTGAGGCTGGCCCGGGCCCATGGGGCGCTCTACGACGCGGCCAAGGAAAAGAAGGGCGCGCTGGATTTCGGCGATCTGGTGGCGCGGACGGTCGACCTGCTGACCCAGCGTTCCAGCGCCGCCTGGGTGCTGTACAAGCTGGACGGCGGCATCGAGCATGTCCTGATCGACGAGGCCCAGGACACGGCCCCGGAACAGTGGGACATCGTGCGGGCCCTGACGGAGGGCTTCTTCTCCGGCATCGGCTCGCGCCGCTTCGGGGCCGGGCGGGTCGAGCGGACGGTGTTCGCCGTCGGTGACGAGAAACAGTCGATCTATTCCTTCCAGGGCGCGCGGCCGGAGCGGCTGCGCCAGGAATCGCAGCGCTATGACACCCTGGTGAAGGGGGCTGGTGCCGAGTTCGCCGGGGTCGAGCTGGCGACCTCCTTCCGCTCCACGCCCGAGGTTTTGAAGTTCGTCGACGCCGTCTTCGAAGGTCCGGAGCGGACCCGGTCGCTGGTGGGCGAGAGCGTCGCCGCCATCCCGCCCCACGTGGCCAAACGGGCGGACGATCAGGGCTGCATCGACCTGTGGCCCCTCTATGCCGACGAGAAGGCTCCGGAGCGCGACGCCTGGGACGATCCGGTCGATCAGGAGCCGGTGCAGAGCGCGCGCAAACGGATGGCCGCCGACCTGGCGCGCGAGATCCGGCGACAGGTGATGGCGGGGGTGGCGGTGCAGGACCGCAGCAAACGGATCCTGCGCCCCTGCGGCTATGGCGACTTCCTGGTGCTGGTGCGTCGGCGCGACGCGACCTTCGAGGAGATCATCCGGGCGATGAAGGCGGTCGGCGTACCGGTGGCGGGGGCCGACCGGCTGAAGCTGTCGTCCCACATCGCCTTCGACGACCTGATCGCCCTGGCCCGGGTGGCGCTCTATCCCGACGATGAGCTGAGCCTGGCCGAGGTGCTGCGCAGCCCCTTCTGCGACGTGGACGAGGCCGGTCTGTTCGACCTGGCCGGGGCCGATCCGAAGCGCGGGCGGCTGTGGCGGACCCTGCGCGACCGCGCCGGCGAACGCCCGCAATGGGCCCGCGCCCGCGACCTGATCGACTTCGCAATAGCTTCTGCGGGCCGCGACCCGTTCGCCTTCTTCGCCGGCCTGCTGAACCGGGTGGACGAGACGGGCGTCTCGGGCCGGGCGCGGCTGCTGGCCCGGCTGGGGCGCGAGGCGGAAGAAGCGATCGACGAGACGCTGAACCAGGTGCTGGCGGCCGAGCAGCGAGGCGGGCGCGATCTGGAGACCTGTCTGGCCATGCTGGAGGTCGCCGACGTCGAGGTGAAGCGCGAGCTGGAGGCGGCGCGCGGCGAGGTGCGGGTCATGACCGTGCACGGGGCCAAGGGGCTGGAGGCTCCGGTGGTGATCCTGCCGGACACGACCTCTCGGGCCAAGGCCCAGGGGCCGACCTTGATGCCCGTCGAGCTGGAGGACGGGACCGAGGCCTGGCTGATGTGTCCGGGCTCCGAGAAGGAGGACTGCGAGGCCTCGCTGGCGGCGCGGACGGCGCGCCAGGGGCGTGTCCACGACGAGACCCTGCGGCTGCTCTACGTCGCCCTGACCCGGGCGCGCGACCGGGTGGTGGTGCTGGGCCGGGCCTGCGGCAACGGCAAACAGGGCTATGACGACGGCAGCTGGTGGGCCGTGCTGACCGAGACCTTCGAGCGGCTGGGCGGACAGGTCCGCGACATCGGTGACGGGCGGAGGCGGTACGGCTTCGATCCCGAGGTCCTGGCGGCGGCCGGATCGACGGCGGTCGCCGGGGCGGAAGTGCCGGCCTGGGCGCGGACCGCACCCCCCGTCGATCCCTCGGCGCGATACGTGTCGCCGTCGCAGGTGCAGGCGGGCAAGCGTCTGGCCGCGCCCTCGCCCCTGGCCGTGGCTTCGTCCGACGGCGGGGCGGCGTTGGGCCGGTTCCGGCGCGGGGACCTGATCCACCTGTTGCTGGAGCGGCTGCCCGAGATCGCGGCCGCCGACCGGCGCGCGGCGGCGGCGCGGCTGCTGGCCCGGGAGCGCGACCTGTCCGACACCCAGCGCGCCGAGATGATCGAGGCTGCCTTCGGCGTGCTGGAGGACGCCCGGTTCGCCGAGGTGTTCGGGGCCGGCTCCCGCGCCGAGATCGCCCTGACCGGCGCGGCTCCGGGGCTGGCGTCGGGCGTGGTCATCAACGGCCGCATCGACCGGCTGGTGGTGACGCCTGAGCGGGTCCTGGTCGTGGACTACAAGACCAATCGCCCCGCCCCCGACCGCATCGAGGCCGCCGACCCCGCCTATGTGGCCCAGATGGCGACTTATGTGGCCGTGCTGGCCCGGCTGTATCCGGACCGGCCGGTGGAGGCGGCGCTGGTGTGGACGGACGGACCGAAGCTGATGCCGGTGCCGCAGGAGATGATCGACGCGGCGCTGGCGGCGATGAGGTGAGACACGATCTCCTCCCCACCGCTTGGCGAGGGGGGAGGAGTGTCGAGAGGCGAGGACCTAAGTGGCTCGCATGCCGTCGCTGAGGTAGGTCACGTCCTCGGCCGGGGATAGCGGGCGGATGAGGTGCTGGTCGAACACCGCCAGCGCGCGTTTCGTATAGTCCAGCTCCCAATGGCGGTCCAACGCCGCCTGGCTGGTCCAGCGCTCGAACAGGACAAGCTGGTCTGGGTCTTCCTTCGCCCGGAAGACCTGAAATTCGACGTTGCCCGCCTCTTCGCGCGTCAGCCCGACGATCGGCACGATCTCACGAAGGACGTCGTCGACCGTGCCCGGTTTGAAGTTCAGCCGCAGCATCACGATCAGCTCCTGATCCCCTGCCAGCGCGTGGCTGTGTGTCATCTCGTCAGTCTCCAGCGACGGTCCGCTTGCGGTGGTGCTACGGGTCGCCCTGCAGCAGGTGTCCGCTTGCTCTCCAGGCATCAAGTACCTACCTTCGGGTTAGTATGAAACCGCCGTTCCGAACCCCGCCCTGTGACGTGATGAATCCGGACTGCCCGGCCCGCGCGCTGCTGTCCCTGCTTGCGGACAAATGGTCTCTGCTGCTGATCCATGCGCTGAGCGAGGGACCCGCACGAACAGGGGCCCTGAGAAGACGCGTAGGCGGGATCTCGGAAAAGATGCTCGTGCAGACGCTGCGCCGGCTCGAGACCGCGCAGATCGTAAGCCGTCACGCGTTTAACGAGGTTCCGCCTCGCGTGGAGTACCGGCTGACTGAGCACGGCTGGTCGATCAGCCCGGTGGTGACCGCGCTGGATGCCTGGGTAGAAGAGCATGCCTTGGAGATTTCGCCGGCAGGCACGGGTGCGAAGCGGGGACCGTCAGCAAGCGGACCGTCCGGGCCGATGGCCCCACGTTGATTTCCCCGGGAACTCGCCCCACATCCCTTGCCAACATCGGGTGCCGCCGGTTAAGCGGCCGCCCGCCTTAGCAGAGAGAGTTCTTCCATGGCCACGGTCAAGGTTTCCGACGACAGCTTCGACACCGACGTCCTGAAGGCGTCCACGCCGGTGCTGGTGGATTTCTGGGCGGAGTGGTGCGGCCCCTGCAAGCAGATCGGCCCGGCGCTGGAACAGATCGCCGATGAACTGGCCGGTCAGGTGACCATCGCCAAGGTCAATATCGACGACAGCCCCATGACCCCGTCGAAACTGGGCGTGAAGGGCATTCCGACCCTGATGCTGTTCAAGGACGGCCAGATGACCTCGATGAAGGTCGGGGCCATGCCCAAGGGCAAGATCCTGGAATGGCTGGCCGAGACGGGGATCAGCGCCAAGGCGTGACGCGGGCAGGCAGGGGCGCTAGATCGCGCCCATGCCCTTCACCGCCACCGTCCTGACCATGTTCCCCGAGGCCTTTCCCGGGCCGCTCGGCGTGTCGCTGATCGGCACGGCCTGGCGGGAGAAGGCGCTGTGGGACCTGCAGACGCTGGACATTCGCGGGTTTTCCGAAGATAAGCGCGGCTTCCTGGACGACACCCCCGCGGGTGGCGGCCCCGGACAGGTATTGAAAGCGGACGTGGTGGCCCGGGCTCTCGACAGCCTGACAGGGCCGCCCCGGCCGCTTTTGTACATGAGCGCACGCGGTCGACCCCTGACGCAGGCGCGAGTCAAGGAATGGGCTAGGGCGGACGGCATCGTCGTCCTGTGCGGCCGGTTCGAGGGGGTGGACCAGCGGGTGCTCGACGCCCGGGGGTTCGAGGAGGTCTCCGTCGGAGACGCGGTCCTGGCCGGTGGCGAGGCGGCGGCGATGGTGGTGATCGAGGCGTGCGTACGACTGATCCCCGGCGTTCTGGGCCAGGCCGAAAGCCTGTCCTCCGAAAGCTTTGAGGACGGTCTTCTGGAGCATCCGCAGTACACGCGACCGCGGACGTTCGAGGGGATCGACATCCCGGAGATCCTGTTGTCCGGCGACCATCGCAAGATGGCGGCCTGGCGTCAGGACCAACGGGAGATGACGACCCAGGAACGACGGCCCGATCTGTGGGCCGCGCATCTGGCGACAAGACCCGCGGAATCTTCCGCCAAATCAAAGCTAAAGGGCGATAAAGCCCGAGGAGAATAGACCATGGCCAACATCCTTCAGACGCTGGAAGCGGAAGAAAAAGCCCGTTTGATCGCCGTTCGCGCGATCCCGGACTTCCAGCCCGGCGACACCCTGCGCGTCAACGTCAAGATCAAGGAAGGCGAGCGCGAGCGCGTTCAGGCCTTCGAAGGCGTCTGCATCGCCCGCGCCGGCGGCGGCGTGAACGAGAACTTCACCGTGCGCAAGATCAGCTTCGGCGAGGGCGTGGAGCGGGTCTTCCCGATCCTGTCGCCGAACATCGAATCCATTGAGGTCAAGCGTCGCGGCGTCGTCCGGCGCGCCAAGCTGTATTACCTGCGCGACCGTCGCGGCAAGTCGGCCCGGATCGCCGAACGCCAGACCGTCCGCCCGGCCGCCAAGGGCGCCGTGGTCCCGGTCACGGGCTCGGCCGACAAGGCCACCGACGAGGCATGATTCTGGGGGCTACCGCCCTTCGGCCGACTTGAGCCCCGATATGCAAAAGGCCCTGGCGGAAACGCCGGGGCCTTTTTCTTTAGCCTGGACGGACGCCCGTGAACTGGTCCGGCCGCAGGAAGCGCGGGGTGAACCGGGCCTCGGCGATCGCGCCGTTGAAATAGTTGACGCGGTTGATCCGGGTGCCGACCGAGGCCCGGCCCGGGCCCTGGGGGGTGAAGGCGATCGCGGCCTCGCCCTGCAGCTCGCCGTCGACGAAGGCGCGATAGGTCGTGCCGTCGTAGGTCTGGGCGACGTGATGCCAGCGGCCGACTGGGTGGCGTTTGTCGGGGAACAGCAGGGTCTGGTTGTAGGTCGGTCCCTTGACGAAGGCGTCCAGCGCCCATTCGTCGTCATAGACGCGGATCTCGAACAGGAAGCGGGTCCCGATCGGGGTCTGGCCGGTGATGACGTCCTCGTCGGCCTGCAGGTGCAGCCAGCGCTGTTCGAACGCCCCGCCGTCGGGCCGGAAGACGGCCTCGATGGCGAAGGTCGAGGCCCCCGCCAGCGGATGCCGGCCAATGAACAGGGCGTCGTCCACCCCGTCGAACCGCAGGGCCCCACCGGCGGCCGCAGCCGGGCCGTCGACGCGCTGGGGCGATCCCTCGATCGTCAGCGGCGCGGCCAGCCGATCCAGGTCGCCAAAGCGCCAGACGACCGGATCTGCCCGGCTCGCGCCCATCAGCGAGGCACAGCCACCCGTGCCGACCAGACCCGCCGCCCCGCCGCCGATCAGAAGCCGCCGCCGGTCCATCACGTCTGCAGCGCCTCGATCAGGTCGCCCATGTTGGTGATGAAGGTCTGGGTCGAGATGCCCTCGACCGGGAAGTCGGTGGTGTAGGGCGAGGTGTCCCACAAATCGCCGACGCGGGTGGTCTGATATTCGCCGCCCGTCACCGCCTCGGGCGACGGCCCGATATAGGGGTTGGAGGTGGTGGTCAGCAGGGTCGGCCAGTAGCCGCGTTCATTGAGCCCGGCGGCCAGCTGGGCGGCGCGCGCGGCGGGGACCGGGCGGGGGCGCCGGCCCTCGGTGTCCATGTCCCAGATGCTGACGTCGCGCAGGGTGAAGTATTTGGGCAGGGCCAGGGTGCCGGGCCGGGCCTTCAGCGGCGAGGTGGCCATCACCGCCTCGGGCGTCAGGGCGGCCGCCGCTTCGTAATCCGCGCGCAGGGCCTGGGTGTCGAGATTGCGGAACGAGCCGTAGTGGACGATCAGATTGTTCGGGTTCTCGTCGGCGTAGTAGCGGCCGTTGCGGATATTGGACCCCTTCCGGTGGATATAGACCGGGGTGTTGGAGCCCTCGAGGATGAAGGTCGGATGCGTGCGGCCGGGCGCGATCAGGTTTTGCGGCGTCTTGACCTGATCCAGCCAGTCCAGCGCCTCGGGCAGGCGGGCCAGATATTTGCGGTCGCCGGTCAGCCGGTAGAAGCCGATCATCGAGCGGATGTTGGTCGCCGTCGTGTGGGTGGCGAAGGCCCGGGGCTCGATCGTGCGGGCGGGGGCCGGCTTCAGGGTGTCGGGATAGTGTTGCAGGCCCCAGGCGGGCTGGGGCAGGGGCTGCTGGGTGGCGACGAAGATGTCCATGCCGCGCTGGATGGCGTCGACCAGCCGCCGGTCATTCGAGCCCAGGGTCTGATGGACATAGAGCAGGAACTCGATGTTCTCGCCGGCCACGTCGTCGTTGAAGGTGATGTAGGGCGTATAGTCCGGGTTGCCGTGCAGGCCGCCCGCCCCTTCGACGAACGGATAGCGCTGGGGCCAGCCGCCATTCGGATACTGGGCGTCGAGGACGAACTGGATCGCCCTGTCCAGCGGCGCGCGGTATTTGCGCTCGCGCTTCTCCAGATAGACCCGCAGCAGCAGCTGGGACGCCTCGGCCGTGCCGGCGTCGTCGAAGGTGGCGTTGCCGTAGTAGTGCTGGAATTCCTCCAGCCGCCAGGCGTTGCCGCCGACCGTCTCGTACCAGTCCTTCAGACTGGCCTCGCCCGCCGTGTCGATGACGTAGTTCCAGCCGCCGCGTGGGTGCTGGCCTGCGATCAGGGCGTCGGCGCAGGCCTTGGCAGCGGCGTAGAACTGTTCGTCGCCGGTGGCGTGATAGGCGTCCAGATACACATGACCCACGGTCGCGGTGCCCGGAGGCTGGACCCAGATCATGGTCGGTTTGGCTTCCAGCTCGCCCCAGCGGCGCGAGAAGTCCGGCAGGACCTGCCAGACATAGCCGCCGCCCACGGCGACCTCGTCGGTCATGAAGGCGGTGGCGCGCTTCATCGTGGCCAGGAGGGTGGCGCGGTCAGGGACCGCCTGCGCCAGGACGGGTCCCGCCGCGGTCAGGGTGGCCAGGGCGGCGCCCGAGGCGAGGACGGCACGGCGCGACAGAACCGCAGGCGGATATGCAGGCATGGGGAGGGCTCCGGTCGTTTCCTGAAGGGACGGTTCTGGCGACCGCTAACCCTCAGGATACACCGATGACACCGGTTTCCTAGGGGGGTCAGCGGCGGATGTCGAACCCGTCGGCGGCCATGGCGGCGCGCACCTGGGCCTCGTCGAACAGGTTGAAATCGCCGGGCACAGAGTGCTTCAGCCCGGCGGCTGCGAGGCCGAAGGCGAGGGACGTGTCGTTGGACCAGCCGCTCCAGAGACCGAACAGCACGCCCGAGGCGAAGGCGTCGCCGCCCCCGACCCGATCGACGACGCTGGTCAGAGCGATCGCGGGGGCCTGATGCTCGCCGTCGCGCGTGAACATGACGGCGGCCAGGGTCTGATCCTGGACGCTGTCGTTGACGCGGATGGTCGAACAGATCCGCTCCAGGCTGGGATAGGCGTCGAAGGCGGCGGCGGCGGCGGCGCGGCGGCGGACGATCGGATCGGGGTCGTCGAAGGTCCGGCCCAGCATCAGGGCGAAGTCGCGGTCGTCGGCGAAGGCCAGGCTGCTGGCGTACAGCATGGCCCCCAGGACCTCGGCCGGGTCGCCGTCCCACTCGGCCCACAGCTTGCCGCGGAAATTGCCGTCGTAGGAAATCGGCACCCCGGCGGCCTTGGCCGCGGCAATGGCATGCAGGGCGGCCGCCGAGCCCGCGTGACCGATGGCGGGCGTCACGCCGGACACGTGCAGCCAGGACGCCCCGGACAGGGCCCGGCTCCAGTCCACGGCGCTGTCGGCATGGCAGGCGAAGGCCGAGCCGGCACGGTCGTAGAGGACCTCGGACGGCCTGCGCACCGCCCCCGGCGTCAGGAAATACAGCCCCATCCGCCCGGGGCGAAACTGGATGTCGCGGGTATCGACGCCGTGCCGACGAAGCTCGTCGCGCGCGGCACGGCCCAGGGTGTTGTCGGGCAGGACAGAGACCATGGAGGTCGGGGCGCCCAGTCGCGCCAGGGCCACGGCCGTATTGGCCTCGGCCCCGCCCGGGCGCACCGACAGCGCGGGGGACTGCATCAGCAGTTCGTTCGCGTTCGGGCTGAGGCGGAGCATCATTTCGCCGAAACAGACGATTCGGCCGGTCGGGACATGGGCGATCATAACGGAAACCTAGGTCGGGATCGGCGTATGTGGAAAGCGGTTTCGTCCGACCGCGTTCGATTGGTCAGCGCGCGAGCCAGCCGCCGTCGACGGGCAGGGTGATGCCCTGGACATAGTCGCTGGCGGCGCTGGCCAGGAAGACCGCCGCGCCGCCGATGTCGGACGGCTGGCCCCAGCGGCCGGCGGGAATTCGACCCAGGATCTCTTTCGAGCGCACCGGGTCGTCCTGCAGGGCCTGGGTGTTGTCGGTGGCGAAATAGCCGGGGGCGATGGCGTTGGCGTTGATGCCGTGCTTGGCCCACTCATTGGCCATCAGCTTGGTCAGGCCGGCGACGCCCGACTTGGACGCGGTGTAGGACGGCACGCGGATGCCGCCCTGATACGACAGCATCGAGGCGGTGTTGATGATCTTGCCGCCACGATTGTCCGCGATCATCCGCCGGACCGCGGCCTGGCTGAGGAAGAAGACCGACTTCAGATTGACGTTCATGACGTCGTCCCAGTCGGTTTCCGTGAATTCCACGGCGTCGGCGCGGCGGATGATGCCGGCGTTGTTGACCAGGATGTCGACCGGGCCAAGGCCCGCTGTCGCCTCGTCCAGAATGCGTTCGATCGGCTCCATGGAACCGAGGTCGGCCTGGATGGAGATCGACTGCACGCCCTTGGCCAGGCACTGGCCGACGGTGTCGTCCGAAGCGCGGCGGGCGACCGAGGCGATGGCGGCCCCGGCCTCGGCGAGGGCCAGGGCGATGCCCTGGCCGATGCCGGTGTTGCCGCCGGTGACCAGGGCGACCTTGCCCTGCAGGCTGAAGGGATTGGCCATGGCGGCTAGTTCAGCTGGCAGATGTCGAGGACGTGCATGTCGGTGTAGTCGAGGTTCTCGCCCCCCATGCCCCAGATGAAGCCGTAGTTCGAGGTGCCGGCCCCCATGTGGATCGACCAGGGCGGGCTCATCACGGCCTCGCCGTCGGCCATGACGATGTGACGGGCCGCCTCGGGCCGGCCCATGAAGTGGAACACCCGGTCGTTCTCGCCGAGACCGAAATACAGATAGGCCTCGGAGCGGCGGTCATGCAGGTGCGGCGGCATGGTGTTCCACACGCTGCCGGGCTTCAGCACCGTGACGCCGAGCAGCAGCTGGCAGGACTTCACCTTCTCGGGGACGATGTACTGGTAGATGGTCCGCTCGTTGGAGGTCTCCAGCGCGCCGCGTTCCAGCGGCACGGCCTGGTCGATCGAGATCTTGGCCGCCTCGTAGCGCGCGTGGGCGGGGGTCGAGATCAGGTAGAAGCGGGCGGGCGAGGCCGCGTCCGTGCTCTCGAAGGTCACCTCGGCGGTGCCCATGGGCAGATACAGGCCGTCGCGGAAACCGAGGTCGAAGGTCACGCCATCGGCGACGACGCGGCCGGCGCCGGGGCCGATATTGACGACGCCCAGCTCGCGCGCGGCGAGGAAGGGCTTGCCGGCCATGGAGGCGGGCTCGCTGTGGGTCGGCAGGGACAGGGGCGATCCGGTGGGCATGGCGCCGCCGATGACCATCCGCTCGTCATGGGAATAGTTGAGCGCCAGAGCTCCGGATTGGAACAGGCCGCCGACCAGATAGCGGTCGCGCAGATCGTCGTTGGACGCGCCCTCCATCATGTCCGGATGGGTCGAGTGATAGACCTTGGCGTACATGGCGTTTCCCTGTGTTGTTTGGCGCTTGGTAACCGGTGTCAGGAGCGTGGGCAACCCTAATCCTCCCCCCTTGGGGGAGGTGTCACGACGCGGCTTCGCGTCGTGACGGAGGGGGGCCGAACCAAACACAGCGTTCGCGGCTGGCCCCCTCCACCACAGGGCAAGCGCGCTGCGATCCCCTTCCCCTACGGGTGAGGCATAGCCTTCGCCGATTCCCGCACCACCAGCGACGGCCGGACTTCGGGCTGGACCAGTTTGGCGGGGTCGATGCCGCGCATCGGGGCCAGCAGCTTTTCGGCCGCCATCCGGCCCATGTCGCGGATCGGCAGGCGCACCGAGGTCAGGTTGGGCCAGACCCGCGAGGCCATGGGCAGGTCGTCGTATCCGACCACGGACAGGTCGTCCGGAATGGCTAGGCCCAGGTCGCGCGCCACCTTGAAGACGCCCAGCGCCATCTCGTCGTTGCCGGTGAAGATGGCGGTGGGGCGCGGGTCGAGGGCCAGCAGGATCCGGGCCGCCTCGACCCCGGACTCGAACGTATAGGCCCCCTCGGCGACGTAACGCGCCTCCAGGGCCACCCCCTTTTCGGCCAGGGCCTCGCGGAAGCCGCCGCCGCGCACGGCGCTGGACCGGAAGGAGGCGGGACCGGAGATGAAGCCGATGCGGGTGTGACCCAGGTCGGCCAGGTGGCGCCCGGCCTCGGCCGCGCCAAGATGGTCGTTGGTGACCAGCATCGACTCCGGCGCGTCCAGGGCGATGGAGGCGATGCGGACATAGGGACAGTCCAGTTCGCGCAGGGTGTCGATGACGCGTTCGTCCTCGGACACCGAGGGCGGCAGGATCACGCCGAACAGCTTCTGTCGTTCGACGAAGGCGCGGATGTCGGCGACCACGGTTTCGGACTGGCGCGAGCAGGGGTGGACGACCAGCTCGAGTCCCGATCCCTTCAGGGCGTCCAGCACGCCCTGCTGCATGTTGACGACATAGTTGGGGCTGGGATTGTCGTAGATCAGACCCACCAGGAAGGACCGCCGAAAGGCCAGGCCGCGCGCCTGCAGATCGGGGACGAAGCCCATGTCGTCGATCACCGCGCCGACCTTGACCCGGGTCTCCTCGCGCACGAACGGGGACTGGTTGATGACGCGCGAGACCGTTTTCTTCGAGACGCCGGCGATGCGCGCGACGTCGTTGATCGTGGGCCGTTTGCCGGGCTTCAGCCCGGGGGGCGTTTGAGGCGTGTTGTCGTCGGCCAAGCGGGGTCTCTTCGGGTTTCGCTGTTTGCCTTACAGCCGTGCCGCCGGGGACGCTATGCCCCCCCTGGGCCCCGGAAGAGCGTTGACACCGGTTACCTTCCCCTTCAATCATCGGCCTCCGACATCAGATCGGCCAAAGACAACGGGCAGGCAGCGGACGGGCGTGACCATTTTGACTCAGTATTCCACACGGCCGGGCATGAGCGTCGCGGACCGTTCGGACGTCGACCCGGGCGTCGCCGCGATCGCGGCGCGGTTCGTGGCCGCCCGGCTGAATTTCGAGGCCACGCCCGACTATCCGGGGGCGGTGCCGCAGGACATGGCGACGGCCTACGCCACCCAGGACGCGGCCATCGACCTGTTCCCCGACCGCATCGTCGGCTGGAAGGTCGGCATGGTTCCGCCGGCGCAGCAGGCCCGGCTGAACGCCCACCGTCTGGCCGGACCCATCTTCGCCCGCAATCTGTGGAGCGTCGGCGAGGCGCCCAGCCGGCTGCCCGCCATCCGCGACGGGTTCGCGGCGGTGGAGGCGGAGTTCGTGGCCCGGATCGGCGCGGTCGATCCCGACCAGATGGACTGGACCCTGGACCAGGCTCGGGCGGCCATCGAGGGCTTGCACATCGGCGTCGAATTGGCCGGCAGCTCCCTGCCGACCATCAACGACCTTGGCTCGGCCGTGGTGGCTTCGGACTTCGGCAACAACGGGGGCCTGGTTCTGGGGCTGGCGATCGAGGACTGGGAAGCCCGTCTGGCCGGGATCGAGGTCGAGACCGAAATCGACGGGGTCCTGATCGGCCAGGGCACGGCCGGGTCGATCCCCCTTGGGATCGTGGAATCGGTGCGGTTTCTGATCGAACATTGCGCGCGTCGCGGGCGGCCGCTGGCGGCGGGGGCCCTGATCTCGACCGGGGCGGTGACCGGCGTGCACCAGGCCGCGATCGGCGCGACCGCCGTGTGCCGCTTCTCCGGCGTCGGCGACATCCATTGCTCGGTGGTCGAAGCCGGCATCTGAATCGGAATGGCCTCAACCTGTCGCGGCCCGGGCCGCAGAACGGGACCGGCCGCAGGAACGACAGGAAGACCAGAATGACCGACACACCGTCGAACAGGGTCGAACCCGTTTCGATCACGGCCCCGCCCCCGGGCAAATACCGCTGGGTGGTGGTGTGGCTGCTGTTCGCGGCCATGGTCATCAACTACGTCGACCGTCAGGCGCTGGGGGTGCTGAAGCCCACCCTGATGGACGAGTTCGGCTGGACCGAGACCAACTATGCCGACATCGTCTTCTGGTTTCAGGCCTCCTATGCCGTCTCCTATCTGATCTGGGGCCGGCTGGTGGACCGCATCGGGGCCCGCTGGGGCTTCGGCCTGGCCTTCATCATCTGGCAGCTGGCCTTCATCGCCCACGCCGGCATCCGCAGCCTGAACACCGCCATCTTCGCGCGCGTGGCGCTGGGCGTGGGCGAGGGGGGCGGCTTCCCGGCCGGCATCAAGGCCGTGACCGAGTGGTTCCCCAAGAAGGAACGCGCCTTCGCCGTCGGCATCTTCAACGCCGGCACCAACATCGGGGCGATCATCACCCCGCTGCTGATCCCCTTCATCGCCTCGATCTGGCTGGGCACGGTCGATGAGCCCAACTGGCGCATGGCCCTGATCATCACCGGCGTGCTCGGCTTCATCTGGGTGCCGATCTGGTTCGCGGTCTACAAGCGCCCGGGCGAGCACAAGAAGGTCACCCCGGCCGAGCTGAACTGGATCGCCCAGGACGCCCCCGACCCGGCCCACAAGATCGGCTGGCTGAAACTGCTGACGGTGCGCGAGACCTGGGCCTATGCGCTCGGCAAGTTCCTGATCGATCCGATCTGGTGGTTCTTCCTGTTCTGGCTGCCGGGCTTCCTGCAGCAGACCTACGACCTGAACATCCTGACCTTCGGCCCGCCCCTGATCGCCATCTATCTGCTCAGCGACGTGGGCTCCGTCGGCGGCGGCTGGCTGTCCAGCCAGTTCCTGAAGCGGGGCATGAGCCTGAACAAGGCGCGCAAGCTGACCATGCTGATCTGCGCCCTGGCCGTGACGCCGGTCGCCTTCGCCGGCATGGCCGACAACCTGTGGGTCGCGGTCCTGATCATCGGCATCGCCACGGCGGCGCACCAGGGTTTCTCGGCCAATCTGTACGCCATGCCGGGGGACGTCTTCCCGCGCTCGGCGGTCGGATCGGTCGTCGGCATCGGCGGCATGATCGGCGGCTTCGGCGGCATGGCCATGGCCAAATACGCCGGCTATGTGCTGGACCAGATCGGCAGCTACACCCCGATCTTCGTGGTCGCCGCCTCGGCCTATCTGGTGGCCCTGCTGGTCATCCACATCCTCACGCCGAACTACGCCCCCGCCAAGGTCTGACGCCCGGGCTGGACGCGCGGGGGCCGGAGTCGCCATAGAAGCGCCTCTCGCCGTCCCGGAGTGTGCCTTGACCCAGACCTTCCCTATCCCCTCGCCGGCCGACTGGCGCGCGGAGGCCGAGAAGGCGCTGAAGGGCCGGCCGGTCGAGGGGCTCGTGCATCTGGACGTCGACCACCTGACCACCCGGCCCCTGTACGGCCGGGCCAATGCGACCGAGGCCGTGTTCGCGCCCCGGGGCTCGGACGCCGACGGCCGGGCCTGGGACCTGCGCACCCAAGTCGAGGGCGACGATCCGGAGGCGGTCAATGCGGCCATGCTGGCGGACCTGGAGGGCGGAGCGGCCTCGGTGATCCTGTCCGGCGCGGTGCTGGCGGACTCCGAACCCCTGGGCCGGGCCCTGGCGGGGGTAGCGCTGGAGCTGGCCCCGGTCGGTCTGGATGCGGGCCTGGACGGGGCGGACGCCGCCAATGCCCTGGCGGTGGCGGCCAAGGGCGCGCCGCGGGCGAAGCTGATGTTCCATCTGGATCCGCTGACCGCCTTCGCCGCCGCCGGCGGATCGCCGCGCGCGATCGAGGACCATGTCGGCCTGGCCGCCAACACCGCCGCGCGGCACGCCGGGGCCTATCCGGAGGCGAGCTTCTTCCTGGCCACCGGCCGCGCTGCGCATGAAGCCGGGGGATCGGCGGGCCAGGAGCTGGGCTTCGCCGCCGCGTCTGCCGCCACCTATCTGAAGGCGGCGGTCGAGGCCGGGCTGCCGATCGAGCGGGCCCTGGCCGGGACGGTGCTGGGGGTCAGCGTCGATGCCGAATATTTCGACAGCATGGCCAAGGTGCGGGCCCTGCGGCTGATCTGGCGGTCGATCAGCCGGGCCTTCGGGCATGAGGCCCCGGCGCGGATCGAGGCACGGTCGTCGCGCCGGATGCTGGCGGCCAAGGACGCCTGGCCCAATCTGCTGCGGCTGACGGCGGCCGGGTTCGCCGGGGCCGTGGGCGGGGCGGACGCCGTGGTTCTGGACGGGTTCAGCCGGGCCATCGGGCGGCCGGACGCCTTCGCACGGCGGGCGGCCCGGAACACCCAGCTGGTGCTGATGGAGGAGGCGCACATTGGCCGCGTGGCCGATCCGGCGGCCGGGTCCTGGTACCTGGATCACCGCACCCGTGATCTGGCCGAGGCGGGCTGGGCCGAGTTCCAGCGCATCGAGCGCGAAGGCGGCCTCGTCGCCTCCCTGCGCGGTGGCGGGCTGCAGTCCCGGATCGTGGCGGCGCGTGCGGCGGGCAAGGCTGCCCTCGCCGACGGCGGGGGGCAGATGGTGGGGGTGACGAAGTTCGTGGACGCCGAGGCGCGGCCGGTGGCGGTCGAGACGGGGGCCGCTGCGATCGCGGACTGTGGCGGGGACCGGTGTCCGCCCCTGCCACCGATCCGCTGGGCCGAGGCCTTCGAAGATGGAGCGCGGACCTCCAGGTCCGCATCGGGCGACCAGGCGGACCTGGAGGTCCGCGCTCCTAAGGAAGCGAGCCAGTGACCGATCGCCCCGATTTCACCAAGGCCCCCCTGGACCTGTCCCCGCTGGCCGACCGGCCCGGCCGCGCGCCCATCCGCACGCCCGAAGGCATCGACATCGCCGCCGCCTATGGGCCCGAGGCCGTCGCCGACCTCGACTTCACCGACGGCCTGCCGGGCTTCGCTCCGTTCGTGCGCGGGCCCTATCCGACCATGTATGCGTCCAACCCCTGGACCATCCGCCAGTATGCCGGCTTCTCGACCGCAGAAGCCTCGAACGCCTTCTATCGGCGCAATCTGGCGGCTGGGCAGAAGGGGCTGTCGATCGCCTTCGATCTGGCAACGCATCGGGGCTACGACTCGGACCATCCGCGGGTGGCGGGCGACGTCGGCATGGCGGGGGTCGCGATCGATTCCATCCTGGACATGCGGACCCTGTTCGACGGCATCCCGCTGGACCAGATGTCGGTGTCGATGACCATGAACGGCGCGGTCCTGCCGATCCTGGCCCTGTATGTCGTGGCGGCCGAGGAGCAGGGCGTGGCGCACGCCGCCCTGACCGGGACCATCCAGAACGACATCCTGAAGGAGTTCATGGTCCGCAACACCTACATCTATCCGCCCGGGCCCTCGATGCGGATCATCGCCGACATCTTCGCCTGGACGGCGCAGGAGACGCCGAAGTTCAACTCCATCTCGATCAGCGGCTATCACATGCAGGAGGCGGGTGCCTCGGCCGATCTGGAGCTGGCCTACACCCTGTCCGACGGACTGGAATACATCCGGGCCGGCGTCGCGGCGGGCATGGACGTCGACCGGTTCGCGCCGCGCCTGAGCTTCTTCTGGGCCATCGGCATGGACTATTTCATGGAGGTGGCCAAGCTCCGCGCCGGCCGCCTGCTGTGGGCCGAGGCCGTGCAGGCCGAGTTCGCCCCAAAGGATCCGCGCAGCCTGTCGCTGCGGGCCCACTGCCAGACCTCGGGCTGGTCGCTGGCGGCCCAGGACGTGTTCAACAACGTGCCCCGCACCATGGTCGAGGCCATGGCGGCGGCGGGTGGTCAGACCCAGTCGCTGCACACCAATTCGCTGGACGAGGCCCTGGCCCTGCCGACCGACTTCTCGGCCCGGATCGCGCGCAACACCCAGCTGCTGCTGCAGCTGGAGACCGGCCTGACCAAGGTGATCGACCCCTGGGGCGGCAGCTTCTTCGTCGAGCGGCTGACGCATGAGCTGGCCGAGCGGGCCCGGGCCCACATGGCCGAGGTGCGGACCCTGGGCGGCATGGCGGCGGCGATCGAGGCGGGCGTGCCCAAGCTGCGGATCGAGGAGGCGGCGGCCCGCACCCAGGCGCGGATCGACACCGGACAGCAGACCGTCGTCGGGGTGAATCGCTATCTGAACAATACGCCCGACGACATCCCGGTGATGAAGGTCGACAACGCGGCGGTTCTGGCGGCCCAGATCGACAAGCTGAAGCGGCTGCGGGCCGAACGGGACGAGACGGCGGTGCAGGCGGCGCTCAACGCCCTGACCGAGGGGGCGAAGGGGTCCGAGAACCTGCTGGAGCTGTGCGTCCGGGCCGGGCGGGCCCATGCCACGGTCGGGGAGATGTCGGACGCGCTCGAGGCCGCCTTCGGCCGGCATGTGGCGACGGTCCAGACGGTGTCGGGCGTCTATGCCAAGGAAGCGGGGGCCAACCCGAAGACCAGCCGGGCGCGCGACATGGTCGCCGCCTTCGTCGAGAACGACGGCGGCCCGCCGCGCATCCTGATCGCCAAACTGGGTCAGGACGGCCACGACCGGGGCCAGAAGGTGGTGGCGACGGCCTATGGCGACCTGGGGCTGGACGCCGTGGCCGGGCCGCTGTTCCAGACCCCGGCCGAGGCGGCGCGGGACGCGGTGGCCAACAACGTCCATGTCGTGGGCGCGTCGTCGCTGGCGGCCGGGCACCTGACCCTCGTGCCGGAGCTGAAGGCCGAGCTGGCGAAGCTGGGGCGACCGGACATCATGATCACGGTGGGCGGGGTGATCCCGCCCGGTGATGTGCAGACCCTAATCGACCTGGGCGCGGCGGCGGTCTATCCGCCCGGATCGGTCATCGCCGAGACGGCCATCGACCTGATCGAGAAGCTGAACCAGCGGCTGGGCTACGCCCAGAAGGCGTGAGGCTCAGGGCCGGTCCCGCGAGGGGAGGGCCTCCACCTCGGCCGGAGTCAGCATGCGGGTGATCCGCGCGCGACAGGCGACGTTCACCAGATCGCTGCCGTCATTGGGGATGCGGACCCGATCGCCGATGCACAGCCGGCTGGATCCGCCCTGCTCGGGGCCGATCTGGATGGCGTTGGCGCGCTCCAGGTCGCAGCCGCCGAAGGATTGAAGTTCGAAGACGTCGCGGTTCAGGACCCGAAGATAGATCCGCTCGTCCTGCCCCTGCCGGAAGTTGGTAACCTGGCTCTGACTGAAACATTGACGCGCGGCGGGGGACGCCGCGCCGGAGGAGGCGACCCTGCCCGCATCCACCGGCGCGCAGGCGGTCGTGGCGATCGTGAATACGGCCAGAACCGGCAGGGACAGGCGGAAGCGCATCGGTTGATCTCCTCGGACCTGGGAAGGTCCTACGCCGGGCGAGGTTCCACAAGAGGGCGCAGGGCCGGTCGCGCCGGGTCCAGGGACCGGGCCAGCGTCGCCGGGAGCGGCGAGGGGCGAGCCAGCACCAGCGCCACCAGATGCTCGGCCAGCAGGGGGGCCAGGCAGAAGCCGCGCGAGCCCAACCCGCCCAGGACGAACAGTCCGGACCGGTCGGGCACCGCGCCGCAGACGGGCAGGCGATCACGCGTCGTGGCCCGGATTGCGGCGCGCGCGCCCAGGCGGTCGGGATCGATCGCGGCGGCGCGGTCCGGAAAGCGGCTGGCCAGGGTCTCCAGATTGCGCGCCGTGTCCTCTGCCCGGACGTCGGTCGCGGTGCCTCCGCGCTGATGGGTCGCCCCGAACAGGAAGCCGTCCGGCGTCGGGGCGACGTAGCCGCCCCAGGCGGTCGCGGGCGCCGGCGCGCCAACGACCCAGTCCGCCTGACCTCGAACCGGGGCGATGGCCAGGTCGGGGGCCAGCCGTGCCGTGTCCGGCCCGGCGCACAGGATCACGGCGTCGACCTGCACCAGGACCGCGCCCGCCGCGTCGCGCAGTCGCCAGCCGTCGGACGAGGCTTCGAGGGCGGCAACCGTTTCGTTGTGGACCGCCGCCCGGGCCAGCCCCTGCGCCAGGATGCGCAGCGGGGCGACCGTCAGGGCGTCACGCATGAACAGAGCGCCGTCCGGCTGGATCTGCATCGCGCCATCGGGCCAGACCGGTTGATCGGCGATGCGGGCGAAGCGGGCGCTGTCGCGGTCGGACCTGGGTTTCTGCATGACGCCCCGTCCCAGCACGGCCTCGGGGACCGCGGAATACACGGCGCCGGCGCGTTCCAGGGCCTGGGCGAACAGGGCGGAAATGGCCGCGTCGCCCAGATCGAAGCGGGGCGTGACCAGGGCGGCGGGAAAGCCCGAGGCCCCATGCCCCAGCCCCGCGCCCTCGAACACCGCCGCCGCGATGCCCTGGGCGGCCAGGGCGCGCGCGACCGAGGCCCCGGCGATCCCGGCCCCGATCACCGCGACCCGGGGCGGCGGCGTCTCTGCTGCCGCGATGCTCGGAAGCCGGGCTTCCAGCCGCTGGCGCTTGCGGCCGTGGCCCGGTCGCTTCTCGACCGCGAAGCCCCGCTCGCCCAAGCGACGCCGCACGTCGCCGGCGACGGTGAAGGTGGCGATTCGGGCCCCCGGCGCGGTGTGGGCCGCGATCTGGTCCATGACCGCCTCGGACCACATGTCCGGATTGGCGGCGGGGCTGAAGCCGTCCAGGAACCAGGCGTCGGCCCGCCCCGTCCACTGGGACAGGGCCCCGTCCACCGGGCCGACGGCCAGATCCAGGGTGGCGCCGAAGCCCGGCAGGTCCAGCCGGTGGAAGCCCGGCGTGCCGGCGGGCCAGGCCGCGACCAGGACCTCCGTCGCCTCGGCGATCTCGGGCCAGCGCGCGAGCGCACGGCGGGCCTCGTCGGCTCTCAGGGGAAAGCCCTCGACGGAGAAGAGCGACAGATGCGCGCCCGGCGACCGGGTTCTTTGCCAAAGCTCCAGCGCCGCGGCGATGTTCAACCCGGTCCCGAAGCCCAGCTCCGCGATGGTGAAATGGCGCCGATCCCGCCAGGCGCGCGGCAGGTCGCAGCCGTCCAGAAAGACGGCGCGGGTTTCCGCCAGACCGTCCTCGGCCGAAAAATAGACGTCGTCGAACCGCCCGGAGCGTGGCTCGTCGGCCTCGGTCCATACCAGTCTGGGATCGCGGTCAGCACCATCGTTCATCGGCGTGGAGGTAGCGCGGGGGCGACCGCGACGCGAGCGGCGGCATCGCGCGCACGAAAAAAGGGGTCGCCCGCGGGCGACCCCTTTCCCCGGTCGGACCGAAGCCCGATCCGTCGTTCGACCTTAGTGGTCGGCTTTCTCGGCAGCGGCCGGTGCCATCGCGGCGTCGGCAGCCGGGGCGGCGGCAGGAGCCATCGCGCCATCGGCCGGGGCCATGGCGGCGGCGTCGGCGGCGGCACCGGCGGCAGCGGCGGCGTCGGTGGCGGCAGCGTCGGCGGTCGCGGCGGCGTCCGTGGCGGTGTCGGCAGCGGCGGTCGCGTCAGCGGCGGCGGCGTCGGCCTTGTCTTCGGCGGCGGGTTGGCAGGCGGCCAGGGCCAGAGCGGCGGCCGAGGCGGCAATCAGGGCTACGAAGCGCATTGGAGGTATCCTTCCCAGGGTTTGTGCGAGCTTTTTCGACCACTCGCTCCTCAGGAGATAACGGGATCGTGAGCAGCTCTGCAAGCGAAATCCTCACGGCTTCGTGATCGCTTCCCCGCGTGTCGGAAGACTCTCCCGGGCCGGGCAGATGCCCATGACGAAGCCCGCGATCGTGCGATCGCGGGCTTCTCGATCAAGGCGAGCGCTTATTGCGCGGGCGGGGTGCTCGATCCGGTCGAGCCGGTCGAACCGGTCGTGTCCATCGCGCCGGAGCCGGGCGTCGCCGTACCGCCGCTGGCGCCTGGTGCGTTGGTGGCCCCGGCCGCGGTGCCCGGCGTCATGGTGCCGCCCGGGGTCATGCCGGGCGTGGCGTTGGTAGAGCCGCCGGGCATGGTTTCGGAGCTCATCTGGCCGGTCGTCGGGTTCATGGCGCTCGTGTCGCTGGTCGAGGGCGTGGGCATCGACGATTCCGCGGCGGTGCCGGTGGTGGCGGCCGTGTCTGCGTCGCTGGCGGGTTGGCAAGCCGCGAGGCCGAAGGCCGCGATCGCAGTGACCGCGAGAAGGGTGGTTTTCATGGCAGGCTCCCTGTTCCGATCGCTCGGCCCAGATGACCGCCCCTCATGGGGTTACGTGATCGTGATCCACGGTGAACCGAAGACAGGATGCCTCGTTCCAAACCGGTTCCGAAAAAGAGCCGCTAAGCTTTGATTTCGTTAAGCTTCGCCGGGCGCGGCCGACAGGGCCTCTTCCATCTCGAGGAAGGAGGGCTGGGCCGCGGAGGGGATGTCGCCCCGGCCGATCTCGACCGAGATCTGAGCCGCGTTGCCGTGCAGGTGGGCGACCAGCACCGACTGGATGATCTTGTAGTAGGAGAATTCCTCGTCGACGATCGCCTGCAGCCGCGCGGCCAGTGGTCCGACCAGGCCATAGGCCAGGAAGACGCCCATGAAGGTGCCGACCAGGGCGCCCCCGATCATGCCCCCCAGAACCTCCGGCGGCTCGGTGATCGAACCCATGGTCTTGATGACCCCCAGAACGGCCGCGACGATGCCGAGCGCCGGCAGGGCGTCGGCCATGGCCTGAAGCGCGTGGGGGGCGCTGGCGGCCTCGTGGTGATGCTTTTCCAGCTGCTTTTCCATGGCGTCCTCGATCTGGTGAGGATCCTCCAGGTTCATCGTCATCATCCGCAGGGTGTCGCAGATGAAGTCGGTGGCGAAATGGTCCTTCAGCACCTTGGGATATTTCTGGAAGATGGTGCTCTCGGCGGGTTTTTCGATGTGGCTTTCCAGGGCGATGACGCCCTTGGATTTCATCGTCTTGGTCAGCTGGAACAGCAGCGACAGAAGGTCCTTGTAGTCCTGCTTCTTCCATTTCGGTCCGGCGAAGGACTTGCCCAGCCCGCCCAGGGCCGATTTCACCACCCCGACGCTGTTGGAGATCAGGAAGGCGGCGACGGCCGATCCGCCGATGGCCATGAACTCGTGCGGCGCCGCATGCAGGATGACCTCGAACTTGCCGCCCGCCAGGGCGTAGCTGCCGAACACCATGCCGAACAGCATGACGATGCCGATGATCTGAAACATGAAGCGGCCCGACGTCCCCGAGGGTAGAGACGCAGACCTTGACGGTTAATGTTTAACGTCGCCTTGCGCTCAGAGGCGGGTAACGCCGTTCTGGATCGCCTCATAGGCTTCCGGCGTCAGCTTCTGATAGCCGGACTTGCCGCGCACATAGACCTGGCCAGGCAGCGCCGGGTCGAAACCGTCGGCCACCAGGTCGACCTTGCGGTATTTGAACGTGCCCGTGGTCTCCAGCGTCTTGGCCAGGCGCACGAACACCGGCCGCGCATAGGGCGGCAACTGCTCGTCGACATAGGCCCCGAACGCCTTGGCCCCGAACGCGCCCTCGGTGATCAGGGTGACCATGCCCGCCTTGCCCTCGGCCCCGGGCACAGGAACGCCATAGGCGATCACCTCGGAAACCCCCGGGGCCTCGGTCAGACGCTGCTCGACCTCGGCGGTCGAGACGTTCTCGCCCTTCCAGCGGAAGGTGTCGCCGATCCGGTCGATGAAGTAGAAATAGCCCTCGGCGTCCTGGCGCATCAGGTCGCCGGTGCGGAACCAGCGATCGCCGCGCGCGAACACGTCGGTCAGGATCTTCTTCTCGGAGGCGGCCTTGTCGGCATAGCCCGAGAAGTTGTGGCGGATGTCGTCGCCGATGACGCCGATCGCCTCGCCGATCTCGCCCACGGAAGCTTCCGCGCATAGCCCGCTGGGCAGGCGAACCGGGGCCTCGGTGTCGATGTCGAAGCGGACCAGCCGGATGTTGATCTGTTTCTTCAGGAACTTGGGCACACGGCCGATGGCCCCGGCCTTGCCGTCGAAATTGAACAGCGAGACGTTGCCCTCGGTCGAGCCGTAGAACTCCAGGATCTTCGGAATGCCGAACCGCGACTGGAAATCGGTCCAGACGTCCGGCCGCAGCCCGTTGCCGAAGGCCAGGCGCAGCCTGTGGCCGCGCTCGCCTTCCTGCGGGGGGCAGTTGACCAGATAGCGGCACAGTTCACCGATATAGACGAACAGCGTCGCCCCGGTGGCGTTGACGTCGGGCCAGAAACTCGTGGCCGAGAACTTGCGCCGCAGGATCAGCCGCCCGCCGTTCAGCAGGGCCGGGCCGATGCCGACCAGACCCCCGGTCGAATGGTACAGGGGCAGGACGTTGAACACCTTGTCCTGCGGCGTCGCGGCCGTGGCGCCGGCGAAGGCGCGCATATAGGTCCGCGCCCGCGAGTGGGGAATGCGCGCGGCCTTGGGCATGCCCGTGGTGCCCGAGGTGTAGATGAACAGGGCGGTGTCGCGGTTGGTCAGGCCGTCCCGGACGGCCTTCTGGGGCCGGACCGACGAGCCGCTGCGAACCGCATTGTCGAGCCCGCGCCGCTCCGACACCTCGTCCTCTTCCTTCAGGCCCAGGACCCACAGCATCATGGTCCGGGTGACGAAGGGCCGGGCCTCTTCGCAGCGCCCCCAGGTCTCTTCGTCGGCCACCACCTGGGACACGCCCGCGATGTTCAGGCAGTGGGCCAGGGCCTGGCCGGTCAGGTTGGTGTTGATCAGGGCGGTGGCCACCCCGACCTTGGAGAAGCCCATCCAGGCCGCGATGTATTCGGCCCGGTTGTTCATCACCAGACCGACCACGTCCGAGCGCCGCAGACCCCGGCTGCGCGCCCAGTGGCCGAAGCGGTTGGCCATGCTGTCCAGCTCGCGGTACGTCAGGGTCCGGTGTTCGTCTTCCAGCGCGACGTTGTCGCCGAACTTGTCGACCGCCTCCTCGAAATCGTCGCAGACCAGGACGTCGCTATCGAGCGCGATGGGCTTGATGCGCTGCAGCAACCGACGAAGACCGGCCGCGAACGTCAGGTCGCGTCGGATATTGGCGGCTAGCCCCATGCTCAGCGTCGCTCCCGTTGAATGCGTTGATTTGCACCCTGATGAACAACGGCCGGGGCCGGGTCAACCGAACAGCGCATGCGTAACCGCGGTCTTTGCCGTTTCGGACGGAGGGGTGGCACCCGACGCACGGGTGACGCGACGGAACGTTCGAAGCGCAGACCCGGGGGGTTCCATCAGCGGTTGGGCGACACCCGCCAGATGACGTCGCCGACGTCGTCGGCGACCAGAAGGGCCCCGGTCGCATCGCTCTGAACCCCGACGGGACGGCCCATGGCCTCTTCCCGCTCGTTCAGAAAGCCGGTTAAGACATCCTCCGGCGCACCGCTGGGGACGCCCTCCGCGAAGGGCACGAAGACGACCTTGTAGCCCGCCTTGGGTTCGCGGTTCCACGACCCGTGCTGGCCGACGAAGGCCCCGTGACGGAAGCGGTCGGGCAGCAGACGGCCTTCGTAGAAGGTCAGCCCCAGCGAGGCGGTATGGGCCCCCAGGGCATAGTCCGGGCTGAGAGCCGCGGCGACCTTGGCCGGGTCCTGCGGCTGGACGCGGCTGTCCACGTGCTGGCCGTAATAGCTGTAGGGCCAGCCGTAGAAGCCGCCGGGCGTCACCGATGTCATGTAGTCGGGCACCAGGTCGTTGCCCAGTTCGTCCCGCTCATTGACCGCCACCCACAGCCTGCCGCTGTCCGGCTGCCAGGCCATGCCGACCGGATTGCGCAGGCCCGAGGCGTAGAGGCGCGACCGGCCGGTGGCGATGTCGATCTCGTGGATGGCGGCGCGGCCGACCTCCTCGTCCATCCCGTTCTCGCCGATATTCGAGTTCGACCCGACCCCGACATACAGTTTCGTGCCGTCGATCGCGGCGACCAGGCTCTTGGTCCAGTGGTGGTTGCGACCCGCCGGCAGGGCGGCCAGCGTCGTCGCCGGGGCGGTGATCCGGGTCTGGCCCGTCTGATACGGGAAGGCGACCACCGCGTCGGCATTGGCCACGAACAGCCGGTCGCCGACCAGGGCCATGCCGAACGGTGAGCTCAGGCCGGTCAGGAACGGCGTCTGCATCTCTGCCACCCCGTCGCCGTCGGCGTCGCGCAGCAGGGTGATCCGGTCCGGGCTTTCGACCCCGGCCCCCGCCCGTTTCATGACCAGCCCCATGATCCAGCCGCGGATGCCGCCTTGTTTGTCCTCGGGCTTGGGCGGGGCGTTGGACTCGGCCACCAGGATGTCGCCGTTCGGCAGGCGATAGAGCCAGCGGGGATGGTCCAGGTCCCGGGCGAAGGCCTGCACCCGCAGGCCCTCGGCGGCGACCGGCATGCGGCCTTCGGGCCAGCCCACCGCCGGGGCGATGTTGACCGTCGGGGTCAGCCGGTTGCGGTGCGGCGCGGCGATCGTCGGCTGGGCCCCAAAGGTCGCGCCGGGGGGCAGCAGGGGCGGGGCCGCGCAGGCCGACACACCCGCGACCGCGGTCAGGGCGGCGGCGATCGAAAGGCGCACGACCATTCGGGATCTCCTTGGGCGTCAGGCGGTGGCAGGAAACTCGAGACGATCCGTATCATACCCGAGGGCCCGGGCCCGCGCGATCAGCTCGGCCAGCTGCGCCGGGCTGGGCACCGCGCGGGTGTAGATCCACAGCTTGTCGAAGCTGGGATCGGCCGAGATGAACCAGGTGTAGTCGTCGTCGTGGTCGAGGATCCAGTATTCCCAGGTCACCAGGCCGGCGAAATAGCGGGCGCGGAACTTGGCGTTGGTGCCCGGGTCCAGGATGGTGGCGTCGGCCCCGATGGCCTTCTCCTTGCCGGTCGGGGTGCCGGACTGGCAGGTGTCGCGCACCGCCAGGGTGGTGGGCGAGCGCAGCGTATAGGTCGAGGCCCCGGCGACGCAGCCGTCGGTCAGCCGCATCGGCAGCCGACCGATCTCCAGCCAGCGGCCATTGTAAAGACGCTCGGCATCGACGGACCGCGCGGGCTGTGGCGCGCGGATCTGGCGTTGGGACAGGGTCGTGGCGCAGGCCGCCAGCCCGGCGACGGCGACCCCGCCGAGGGCCAAGGCGAGCACAAGGTTCACGGGTCTGCGCGACATGGTCTAACTCCGTTCAGGACACGACGCGCAAGATACGGCACGGGGTCGCGTTCTGGACGCGGCCAATGCGCACGGCCTTCAGCCGGGCTTCAGATCGCGCGGCGCGCGGATCCGGCGGTAGCGGGCCTCGACTAAGGCATAGGCCCCGAAGGCGAGCATGCCGAGCCCCGTGGCCCCCAGCATCCAGCTGCCGCCCGGCTGGCTCTGCAGCGCGTCCAGCGAACTGCCGAAGGTCTCGACCTGCGAGGCCTGGGCCCGCCAGCCCGCCAGGACGACGAACAGGGCCAACGGCAGGTAGGCCAGGCCCCGTGCCGCATAGCCGACCCGCGCCAGGGGCAGGACCCGGCGACAGACCGTCGGCGAGCATTTCAGCGTGGCGGCGAAGTCGTTGGTCGCGCCCATGATGATATTGCCCACGCCGACGGCGGCGATGCACAGTCCGACGCCGATCAGGATGGCCCCGCCGAACGGCAGGCCCAGGACCATGGCGGCCTTCTCCTGGTTCTCGGCCATCTGTTCGGCCCCCATGGGCGGATCGACCTCGTCCAGCAGTTCGAACACGCCCGACGCCAGGACGGCATAGGCCAGGCCGCTGAATCCCTGGCCCAGTCGCGCGGCCCAGCCTTTCAGATCCGACCCTTCGCGGTCCGCGTCGAACACGGCCTGCAGCACCCGCCAGCCGACGAAGGCCCACAGGCCGGTGCCCACCATGATCAGCCAGATCCGGCCGAACGGCTGGTTGGCCAGGACCGACAGCGCCCCTTCCTGGTCCACCGCCTGGCCGCGCATGCCGATGGCGGCCGCCAGCATCAGCGCCCCGACCGACAGATAGACGAAGCCGTTCGCCGCGAAGCCGATCCGCGCCGTCTGCTCCATCACGCGATCGATGGCCGGGAATCGGTCGCGCCAGGACTTTCGCCGCCGCAGGCGCGACGCGATGCGACCGGCGTGCGTGCGAAGCCGGTCCAGGCGGAGGTCGGGGAGCGTGCTCATGGGTGTCCTGCCAAGCGATGCCGTTGAACGCCAGGTCGTCCGAACCGATCCCGTGCGGGCGCATTGATGCGGGATGAGCAAGGACGAGACCGCCGCGCTGGAGGCCGAGATGGTCCAGGCGCTGGAGCGCGAGGATTTCGAGACGGCCGCCCGAGTGCGCGACCGGCTGGCCGCGCTGAATCCGGACGCGCCGCCGCGGCTGCATCGCGGCGTGCCGGGGGCCATGGGGCTGGGCACCGACCAGGCGCGGCGGCGACCGCCGGAGGGCTGGGTGCCGCCCACCCGGCCCGACCCGGGCACCGCCCATGTGAAGCGCGGCGGCGGTCGCCGGCGAACTTAACCGCCGGGAAGCCTTGAGCGACGGCCGAACAGGGCCATATTGCGGCCACGGCGCTTCGGCCGATTTCCAGGACGCGCCGAATGCCGCCCACCCCCGCACAGCCCGTCATCGACATCCGGGGCCTGACCAAGACCTACGCCTCGGGTCTCCAGGCGCTGAAGACCGTCGACCTGCAGATCGGCAAGGGCGAGATCTTTGCCCTGCTGGGGCCCAACGGGGCCGGCAAGACGACGCTGATCTCGATCGTCTGCGGGATCGTCACGCCCTCCACCGGCACCGTCATCGCCGACGGCCATGACATCCAGAGCGACTATCGCAACGCCCGCATGAAGATCGGCCTGGTGCCCCAGGAACTGACGACCGACGCCTTCGAGACGGTGTTGGCCACCGTCACCTTCAGCCGCGGCCTGTTCGGCCGGGCCCCCAATCCCGCCTTCATCGAAAAGACCCTTCGCGCCCTCAGCCTGTGGGACAAGAAGGACAACAAGATCATGACCCTGTCCGGCGGCATGAAGCGCCGGGTGATGATCGCCAAGGCGCTGAGCCACGAGCCCGACATCCTGTTCCTGGACGAGCCGACCGCGGGCGTGGACGTCGAGCTGCGCCGCGACATGTGGAACCTGGTGCGCGAGCTGCGCGAAGGTGGCGTCACCATCATCCTGACCACCCACTATATCGAAGAGGCCGAGGAGATGGCCGACCGGGTCGGGGTGATCCTGAAGGGCGAGCTGATCCTGGTCGAGGAGAAGGCCGAGCTGATGAAGAAGCTGGGCAAGAAGACCCTGACCCTGAACCTTCAGGACCCTCTGGCGGCCATACCGCCCACGCTCGCCCAATGGGACCTCACGCTGAAGGCGGACGGCAACGAGCTGGCCTATGAGTTCGACTCCCATGCCGAGAAGACGGGCGTGCCCTCGCTGCTGCGCGCCCTGTCGGATCAGGGCATCGCCTTCAAGGACCTGAACACACGGCAGAGCTCGCTGGAGGACATCTTCGTCAGCCTGGTGCATCGCAAACCGGCTCAGGACATCGCCACCGGAGCCAGCGTGCAAGGAGTGGGCGCATGACCTTCAACGGATACGGCGTCTGGGCCATCTACAAGTTCGAGATGGCGCGCGCCCTGCGCACCGTCTGGCAATCGATCGTCACGCCGGTGATCACCACGGCGCTCTATTTCGTCGTCTTCGGCTCGGCCATCGGCGGCCAGATGACCGAGATCGACGGCGTGCCCTACGGGGCCTTCATCGTGCCCGGCCTGATCATGCTGAGCCTGTTCACCCAGTCGATCTTCAATGCGTCCTTCGGCATCTATTTCCCGAAATTCACCGGCACGATCTACGAGATCCTGTCGGCCCCCGTCAGTTCGCTGGAGATCGTCATCGCCTATGTCGGGGCGGCGGCGACGAAGTCGGCGGTGCTGGGGCTGATCATCCTGGCCACGGCGGCCCTGTTCGTGCCGCTGCAGATCCTGCACCCGGTGTGGATGCTGACCTTCCTGATCCTGACGGCGGTCACCTTCAGCCTGTTCGGCTTCATCATCGGCGTCTGGGCCAACGGGTTCGAGCAGCTGCAGATGATCCCGATGCTGGTGGTGACGCCGCTGACCTTCCTCGGCGGCTCCTTCTATTCGATCGACATGCTGCCCCCGGCGTGGCGAACCGTCACCTTGTTCAACCCGGTGGTCTATCTGATCAGTGGGTTTCGCTGGAGCTTCTACGGCTCGGGCGATGTCGGCATCGTCTGGAGCGTTGCCGCCACCTTCGGCTTCCTGATCGTCTGTCTCGGCATCGTCTTCTGGATGTTCAAGACCGGCTACCGCCTCAAATCCTGACGGAGACGACCCATGACCACAGCGACCTGGAACGGCCAGATCATCGCACAGTCGGACGACACGGTGGTGGTGGAGAACAACCACTATTTCCCGCGCGCCTCGGTCAAGGCCGAGTATCTGGCGCCCTCGGCCACCACCTCGGTCTGCCCGTGGAAGGGCACGGCGTCGTATCACTCGCTGATCGTGGACGGGAAGGAGAACCGGGACGCGGCCTGGTTCTATCCGACGCCCAAGTCGGCCGCCGCCGAGATCGAGGATCGCATCGCCTTCTGGAAGGGCGTCGAGGTTCGCTAGGCCGTCATTGCGCCGCCACATCCTGACCCTCTAAGACGGGCCATGGTCGATACGCCTTCCCCCAAGCCGGACGCCGGCGCTGCTCCCACGCCCTTCAAACGCGGCCAGATCGTCTGGTCGCGGCCGCCGCAGACCGTCTTCCAGGTGGGTCAGACCCCGCGTGCCCCCGCGCGTGCGCCCTCGCCTATCATGGCTCCGGCCGCACCGGCCGCGCCCGTTCCCGCCCCGCGCTCCCGCTCCAGCAGCGGGATCCTGAGCGGGTCGATGATCCCCCGGGCCAGTCCGCCTCCGGCGCGCGATGCCTTGCCGATCGCGCCCGCGACGCCGGTCGTCACGCCGGCGTTCGAGGCCTCGCCGACGTCCCCGCCCGCGGCCGCGTCCGAGGCTCCGATGCGGCAGGCTGAGGTCGTCGCGACAGCGCTCGACGCCGCCGAGATCGAGGCAGCCCCCGTCATTCCGTCCTATGCCAGCGCCGTGCGCCCGAAGGCCGGTATCCCCGTTGCAACCTGGGTCGGCGGGGCCATCGCCCTCGTCGTCATCGCGGGCGTGGCCTGGCTGGTCCTGAAGCCGGCGGCCGACGCTCCGGCCGCGATCACGGCCCCCGGCGGGCCGCCGGCGGTCGCACCGGCCGTGCCGGTCCCGCTCGAGGCGGTTCCCGTTCCCGAGACCGAGGCGGCGGTGGAAGAGGTCGAGCCGACGCCCGATCCGGAGCCGCCCTTACCCACTCCCGACATCCCGGCGCGCGCAGCCCCCCCGGCAGCGGCAGCGGCTTCGGCGCGCGGGGCTCCGGCGACCACGACGCCGTCACCGCGACCGCGTCCGGCCGAGACGCCCACGGAGCCGCGCATTCAGACCGCGCCCCTGGCCGTGGCCCCCGTCGCTCCACCGCCCACGGCCGCTGAGGCTCAGGCGACCGATCCCGATGCGCCGATCCAGACCCGGCCTCAGCCTCTGGATTGAGACTCAGCGCTCGGCGGCGCGATAGGGCAGGTAGCCGCGCTCGACCATCCGGCGCAGACCTTCATAGGCCTCGGTCAGTTCCTCGAAGGCCACCCGCAGGCCGGTCAGCCGCTGGGCGTCCGCGGCGCTGACCGCGACGCCGCCGTCCGTCAGCTTCAGGGCCTCGGCGATCCAGCGGGCCCGGGCGGTGGCGGCGGCGACGGCCAGGCGCTGGAAGGCAGCCGGCTCGGTATGGTTGGTGCCCAGCCCCAGCACCTGGGGGATGACCTCGCGGTTCGACACGAAGGCCGTATAGTCGATCTGTTCCAGATGCCCCCGCAGCCGGCGCTGTTCATGGGGGTCGTTGTCGCTGGGTTCGAAATGGTCCCGGCGGTTGCGGTAGCTGGCGGTCATTATGCTCGACATCGCGGTCTCCCTGAGCGGAAGGTGCGCCCGTTCGGTTAACGACCCCTTGCGGTCGGGTCAGGCGAGCGGCGGGCCCGCCTCGACGGCCCAATCGGCCCGCACCGCCGCGTCCGTCTCCCGGGGCTGCTCCCGCGCCCGCAGGGTCCAGAAGGCCTCCGGGTCCATCAGCCGGAACAGGGCCCAGACCGCCGCGCCCCGCACCAGCGGCGAGGCGTCTCGCGTCAGGGGCTGCGCCGCCGCGATCAGGGTGGGGTCCGCGCTGTTGCCGATCGCGTACAGGACGTTGCGCACGAACCGGTCGCGGCCGACTCGCTTGATCGGGCTCTTGGAGAACAGGGCCCGGAACGCCGCGTCGTCGAGCGCCGCCAGATCGGCGAGCCGCGGACTGACCGAGGCGTCTCGGGCCGTCAGCCGCACCTCGCGCGCCGCCTGGGCGAACTTGTTCCACGGGCACACTGCCAGACAGTCGTCGCAGCCATAGATGCGCGATCCCGTGGCGATACGGAACTCCACCGGCCAGGGCCCGGCGTGCTCGATGGTCAGGTAGGACAGGCAGCGCCGGGCATCCAGCTGGAACGGGGCCGGGAAGGCGTTGGTGGGACAGGCCGTCAGGCAGGCTGTACAGGATCCGCAATGCTCGGTCTCGGTGGGGTCCGGCTCGATCTCCGCCGCGGTCAGGATGACGCCCAGGAACAGCCAGTTGCCGTGCTCGCGGCTCAGCAGATTGGTGTGCTTGCCCTGCCAGCCCAGGCCGGCCCGCTGGGCCAGGGGCTTTTCCATCAGCGGGGCGGTGTCGACGAAGACCTTGACCTCGGCCCCCAGCCGCGCCGCGACCTGGCCGGCCAGGGTCTTCAGCCGGCCCTTGATCAGCTCGTGATAGTCGTCGCCCCGGGCATAGACCGAGATATAGCCCGCCGACCGGTCCGCCATCTCGGGCAGGGGGTCGGTCTCGGGACCGTAGTTCATGCCCAGCACGATGGCGGTGCGGGCCTCCGCCCACATGGCGGTGGGGTGGGCGCGGCGCTCGAGCGTCGTCTCCATCCAGCCCATCTCGCCGTGCCGCCCCGCCTCGACGAAATGCGCCAGCCGCTCGCCTGCGCTCCACGGCTCGGAGGCCGAGGCGAAGCGGCAGACGGCGAAGCCGAGATCGGCGGCCTGGGCACGGAGACTGTCGCGGGGATCGACGGGCATGGGAGGGGTATAGCTCTCCCTCCCCCCGCGGGGGAGGGCAGGCGCGCAGCGCCGGGTGGGGGCGGCAGGGAACGGCCGCACGATGGATCGCCGGGCCGTCCCCACCCGGTCTCCGCTTCGCTCCGACCACCCTCCCCCGAGGGGGAGGGAGAAGAGCTCCTAGAAATCCAGATCCGCGTAGTGGCCGGCGGGGGCCAGGCCCTGGAAGCGGTCGGCCAGCAGGGGGCGGAAACAGGGGCGGGACTTGATGCGCATGTACCAGGTCTTCAGCCCCGGCCAGGACGCCCAGGCGATCTCGCCGAAATAGTCGAGGGTGGACAGATGGGCGGCGGCGACGATGTCGGCCTGGCTCAGGCGTCGCCCGGCCAGCCAGTCGCGGCGAGCCAGCAAAGCTTCCAGCACGGCCAGATGGTGTTTCAGCGCCTCGCGGCCCTCGCGCAGCGCGCGCGCCTCGGGCGGGCCTAGACGCAGCAGTGGTTTCTCCATCCGCTCGTGCAGCAGGACGGCGTTGACCTCGTCGGTGAAGCGGCGGTCGAACCAGCCCGTCAGGCGGCGCACCTCGGCGCGCTCGGCGGCGTCGGCGGGCATCAGCAGCGGACCCTTCTGGGCGTCCTCGATCCAGCCCAGGATGGCGGGGGCTTCGCACAGGGTCAGGGCCGCGGGGCCGCCGACCTGCAGCACGGGTGGCATGCCCGAGGGGTTCAGGTCGCCCACCGGACAGTCGGCCTCCCAAGGCCGGACCAGCACCTCGGTCCAGGCGATCCGCGCCTCGCCCAAGGCCAGACGCGCGGCGCGCGAGCCGGGATCGAAAGGGAAATGGAACAGGACGTTCGCCGACATGGGGCGTGCATGGGCCATTGCCCGTTAAATCCGCGTTTACGGTGTCGCCCAGGGCGAGACGGGCACGGCGGGCCGAACCCCGCGCGGGTCGGCGTGGATCAGCACCTCGGAGTCCGGGAAGGCGGCGGTCACGCGCCGCTCGGCTTCCACCACCAGGGCGTGGGCCGCTTCGAACGACAGGGTGGGGTCCAGGTCGATGTGCATCTGGGCCAGCAGGCGGTTGCCCGACATCCGCGTGCGCAGCTGATGCACGCCCTCGACCCGGGGATCGGACAGGACGGCCTGGGTCAGGGCGACGCGATCCGCCTCGGGCACCTCGCGGTCCAGCAGCTGATCCCCGGCCGCTTTCAGAACGCCGTAGGCCCCCCAGAACAGCCAGACGGCAACGACCAGGCCGGCGGCCGCGTCCAGGCCCGGCGCGCGCAGCCAGGCCCCCGAGACGACGCCGATCAGCACGACCACGCTGGCGGCCAGGTCGGCGGCGTAGTGGGCCCGATCGGCGGACACGGCCATGGATCCCGACGCCTTCAGCGAGCGGGTCTGCAGCCAGACCAGACCGCCGGTGAGGACCATGGAGATCAGCACCACCCCGACCGCCCAGACGCCGCCGGACACCGGATAGGGGTCGAAGATGCGCAGGATGGCTTCCCAGCCGATGAAGGCGGCCGAGGCGAAGACCAGCCCGGCCTGGACCAGGGCGGCCATGGCCTCGCCCTTGCCATGGCCGTGGCGGTGGCTGGCGTCCTGTGGCCGCGCCGCCCAGCGCACGGCATAGAAGGTGGTCAGAGAGGCGATCAGGTCCAGGGCGGAGTCGGCCAGGGAGGCCAGGATCGAGATCGAGCCGGAGGCGCCCAGGGCAAAGGCCTTGAGCGCGATCAGGACCACCGCGACCCCGACGGACAGGCCCGTGATCTGACGCGCGGTCAGGACGGCGAAGGACGGCGAAGCGACGGGGGAGGTCATCCTCGCCCTTCTCGCCCATCGTCCTCCAATTGCCAAGGATGCGGTCGTCGCAGACCGGTGTTAGCGCGCTGGTCACGAAACCGCCGCATGGTAGGGCGCAGTTTGGTTAATCGGCCGGGGGAAGACGATGATGCCAGGGGTAGGGCAGTGGGCAGGCGAGGCGGCGGATCGGTGGATCCCGCGCGAAGACGCCCTGTCGCTGCTGGGCGTCAAACCCCAGACCCTCTACGCCTATGTCAGCCGGGGCCGGATCGCGGCCCGTTCGGATCCGCTCGACCCGCGCCGAAGCCTGTATGCCGCCGCCGACGTGGCCCGGCTGAAGGGCATCTCGGGGTTCGAAGCGATCGGACAGGTCCTGCCGTTCGAACCGGCGGTCAAGGGCGAGGCGGTGGTGCAGTCCTCCGTCAGTTTCGTCGCCGACGGCCGCCTCTATTATCGCGGGCGCGACGCCTCGGAATGGGCCCAGACGGCCACCGTCGAGGAGACCGCGCGGCTCCTGTGGGGCTGCGGGGCCACCAACCCCTTCGCCGGGTTGGGGGTGCGGGTCGACAGCGTCGGCGGGGCCTCGCACCGCGCGCGTCTGTTCGCCGCCCTGTCGCGCCGGGCGGAAGAGGACCTGCCGTCCACCGGGCGCGACCCCGACGCCCTGCGGCGCGAAGCCGCCACGGTGCTGAACGAGGTGATCGACGCCGTCGCCGGTCCGGGGCCGAGGCTGTTCTTTCACCAGCGGCTGGCGCGCGGCTGGAAGGTGCTGGAGCGCGACAGCGTGCATCTGCGGCGCGCCCTGGTGCTGGCGGCGGATCATGACCTCAATCCGGCCGTCCTGGCCACGCGGGCGGCGGCCTCCGGCGGGGCGTCCCCGGCCGGTGCCGCCATGGCCGGTCTGGTCGCCCTGTCCAGCTCGCCGGTCGCGCGCAACCTAAAGGCGGCGACCGCCTATGTCGCCGAGGCGCGCCGCGATCCGGTCGGGGCGGCGCAGCGGCATCTGACGAGCGACGGGGCGATCCCGGGCTTCGGCAGCGACAGCTTCCGCCATGGTGACCCGCGCGCCGATGCGATGCTGGCCCTGGCCGAACTACCCGGTGATCTGCTGGCCATTCTGCGCGAGGCGGAGGCCGCCGGCGGGGCCCGGGCCGGGTTCGCGGCGGCCCTGGCCGTGCTGGCGCGCCGGCTGGACCTGCCGCGCGACGGGGCGCTGGACGTGTTGCTGATCGGGCGCCTGCCCGGTCTGATGGCGCATGCGCTGGATCAGATCACGGATGGCTCGCCTATTCGCGCCCGACTGCGCTATGTGGGGCCCAGACCGGGCGGCGAGGGGGCTGACGCCGGGGCATAATCGGGGTTTTCATGTCTGACTGGCTGGCGGCGATCATCCTTGGCCTGGTCGAGGGGCTGACCGAATTCATTCCCGTCTCGTCCACCGGCCACCTGCTGCTGCTCGGCCATTTCATGGGCTTCGAGAGCGAGGGCAAGACGTTCGAGATCGTGATCCAGCTGGGGGCCATCCTGGCGATCATCAGCGTCTATTTTCAGCGCCTTTGGGCCCTGGCCACGCGCTGGCCGCACGACGCCCAGGCGCGCCATTTCATCATCGGAGTGGTGATCGCCTTCCTGCCGGCCGCCTTCGCCGGGGTCTTTCTGTACGACATCATCAAGGAGATCTTCTTCGAGACACCGGTGATCATCTGCATCGCCCTGATCGTCGGAGGCGTCCTGCTGCTGTTGCTGGATCGGATGAAGCGGGTCCCGAAATACCTCGACGTCAACACCTACCCCTTCCGCGTCTACGGCCTGATCGGCCTGTTCCAGTGTCTGGCCCTGCTGCCTGGCGTATCGCGATCCGGAGCGACGGTGGCGGGCGGTCTGCTGCTGGGCACCGACAAGCGGTCGGCGGCGGAGTTCACCTTCTTCCTGGCCCTGCCGACCATGGGCGGGGCGGTCGCCTATGACCTGTTCAAGAGCCGCAACGACCTCGATTTTACCGATATCGGCCTGATCGTCGTCGGCTTCGTCACGGCCTTCCTGACGGCCCTGGTGGTGGTGCGGTTCCTGCTCGACTTCATTTCCAAGCACGGATTCGCGCCCTTCGCCTGGTGGCGGATCGCGATCGGAACCCTGGGTCTGGCCCTGCTCTGGGCCGGCGTCGGCGGCTGACTTGTCAGGGGGCGGATTTCGGAGGACGCTCTGCGTCATGACCGACCATCCTGCCCCGGGCCAACGCTACGCCTCGTTCGAGGCCTTCTATCCCTACTATATCCACGAGCACTCGAACCAAACCTGCCGCCGGATCCATGTGGTCGGCTCGGGACTGGTGATCGCGGCTGCCATCCTGGGCCTGTTCGTCAGCGCCTGGTGGTTCATGGCCATGCCGGTGATCGGCTACGGTTTCGCCTGGGTCGGCCATTTCTTCTTTGAGAAGAACCGGCCGGCGACGTTCCAGTATCCGCTGTGGAGCCTGATGGGCGACTGGCGCCTGTTCTTCGAGACCATCAGCGGCCGTCGCCGCTTCTGACGTCGGGCGATCACCGTTCCGTCAGTCGACTCCCGACGCGAGGCGGTGCAGTCTGCGCGCTGGGCGTCGGGATTCTCGAGATGATCGCACATATCAAACGCCGGCTGGGTCAATACGGCGCGCTCTGGGTCGGGGCGTTCCTCCTGGCCGGTCTGGCCATCCTGGTCGCCACGGCCTTCGCCGACCTGATCGTCGCGGTGGACCTCGTCCTGCCGGTGATGCTGGCGGGGACGGCCCTGGGGCTGGGGATCGGCGTGATCGCCACCCTGCTGTCCGGGCAGGCTGTCGGTACCAAGCTGATCGTCCTGGCCCTGGCGATCGTGCTGAGCCTGCCGCTGCTGTGGGCCCCCGTGGCGGCCGCCGTGGTCCTCGCCTTCTTCGCCGACCGGTCGATCGAATATTCCCTGATCTATGCCGGGTTCCAGATCGGGATCAGCGAGCTGCTGTTCCCGCTGGACGAATGGGTGCGGTCGGGGGCGGTGTTCGGCAGCGTCTGGGCCCTGTTCCAGGGCATCGCCACGGTGGTCGGTTTCATCTCGGCCCTGTCCAACATCTGGCCCCTGCTGCGCCGCGCCCTTGGAGCCGAGCCCGCCCCCGCCGCCTAGTCGCCGGTGCGCGTCAGCCGGGTCTGGTTGCGAAAGCGCCAGGCGGCATCATCAGCCCCGACCGGGCGGACGGCCTTGACCTCCAGCAGGGTGTAGCCGTCGCGGGTCTCGGTGACGCGGATGTCGGCGGGCGCGTCGTCGTCCTCGCCGGTCCGCGTGTAGATCAGGGTCCAGTGGGTGGGGTCTGTGACACTCCCGACGCGCACCGCCTCGGTGTCCAGCTCCGGCGCGCGACCGGCGCGGAAACTGGCCGAGGTCGAGGTGCCGGCGGCGGGGTCGTCGAGGCTGACGGTGGTGATCCAGACCGGCCTGGACGGCCCGTCGTCGAACAGCGACTGGCGCACCAGGGTGGCGCCGTCGCCGGGCGTTGTGATGGTGGTGGTCACCGGGATCTCGACCAGGGCGTCGGTCTGGTAATCGCGATAGCCCAGGGCCCCGGACCATTGGCCGACCAGGCCGAGGCGCAGGTCGGTGGCGCTGGGTCGGTCCTGCGGGCCGGCTGCGGCGGGCGCAGGCATGAGCAGGGCCAGGGTCAACAGCAGCGGGGCGGCAGCGATCGTGCGGGTGATCATGGTCGGGCTCCGGATCATGCGGCAAGGATGTCGGCGGTGGCGGCGGCCATCTGCGGGTCGGTTCCGGCAACGATGTCGGCGGCGGTCGTCGGCACGTACCGGTCGGGGACGATGCCCGCATCGGGCTGCGGCCCGTCGGGCATCGTGGCGATGAGCGGCAGGTCGACCTCGATGCGCGACGCGGGCAGCCGCAGGAAGAAGAAGGCTCCGCCGTTGATGCCGCGCCGGTTGCCGCCCGTCGGCGTGCCGATCAGGGTGGCGAGGCCGCTGTCCTTGACCGTCTGGGCGAAGGCGAAGGTGGCCGAGGAGTTGCTGGCGTCGCACAGCACCACGACCGGCCCGGCGAAGCGCCGTCCGGCCGGTCGAATGAGGGTGGGCGCGTCGCCGTCGTCGTAGCGGGTCAGGCGGTAGAGGCCCCTGTCGTCCGGGCCGAGGGCCGCCTCGCCCCAATCCAGGAAGCTCCGGTCCCAGGTGTCGAGATAGGGCCACAGAGCCTCGGGCGCGCGGCGGTAGCGGGTGAAGCGCCGGTTCATGGGCAGGGCCAGGTCGGACGCGACGAGGCGCGTCAGGATGACGTTGCCGCAGTCCTCGCCGCCTTCGTTGCCGCGCAGGTCGACGATCAGCCCCCTGGCTCCGTCGCCGGTCAGGTCGTCCATGACGCCCCCCAGCCAGGTCTCCCAGTCGAAGGTCGAATTGTACAGGGCCCAGCCGGGCATGGTCAGGCGGGCGATGCCGTCCGCCCCGCGCGCCAGGGTCCAGGGATTGGCCGCGCCGGTCGGCTGGACCGCGCTCGGGGCCCCGGCCTGTCGCTCCGCCAGGGTCAGAAGGGTGCCGCGCACGACGCGCCCGTCGGCCAGGGTGAAGGCGGCCCGGTCGACGAGCCCCGGCAGAACCAGCGGCAGGTGGATGTCCGCCGTCTCATAGGTGTCGTCGCCGCGCACCGCCATCAGACTGATCCGCTTGGCGTCGTTGTGCCCGTCGGCGCGCGCCAGAGGGATCAGGCGGGCCAGGAGGTCGCGGGTCGGGATGCCGTTTATGGCCGTGACAGCGGTCCCGCGCGGGAACAGTCCTTCGGCGGAGTCGTCGCGCGTCACCACCATCCGCCCGTCGATCCAGACGTAGCGGAACGGCACCAGTTCGCGGCCTGGATACAGCCGATCGCGCAGCGCCGCCTCGCCATTGTAGGGGCTGGGATAGGTGTGGCCGCAGCGGACCGCGGCGGTGACGCGGGTCAGGGCCAGGAAACGCGCGCGGAACGCGGCCGGGGCCTTCCATGCGGTGGACAGGCCGTCCAGGCGCCCGGTCATCTGTTCGGGCGTGCTGTAGCGATAGAGGCCGGAATGCAGCGCCTGCCAGGCCTGTCGCAGGATCTCGACGTCGCCGGACCAGTCCTCGGTCACGGCGTCTTGGGCGAAGGCCGGGGTGGCGGTGGCCAGGGCGAGGCCCCCGGACAGGTGCAGCAGGCGACGGCGGGACAGCATGGAGACCTCCGGGGAGCGATGTCCGGAGCCTGGCTGGGTTCAGCCCGGCACGCGCCTCATTTCCGGCAAGGGCGGCGAAAAATCAGGATCTGAGACGCCGCGCCGGTAGCGCGAGGGGGCGAGGCCGAACCGGACCTGGAAGGCGCGGTTGAAACTGGCCTTGGAACTGAAGCCGGCGTCGTAGGCCAGGGCCAGCAAATCGGCGGTCGACCCGGCCTCCAGCGCGGCGGCGACCGCTTCGGCGCGGACGCCGTTGATCCAGGCCGAGAAGTTGACGCCCAGGCCCAGGTTGATCGCCCGCGACAACCGCCCGGTGTTGGTGCCCAGCCGTCGCGCCAGAACCGGCAGGCTGAGGTCGGGCTCCCGAGCCCAGCCGGCCTCGCGCAGGCGGGCGTCGAAACCGGCCGCGACGGCGACCCAGTCGGGGGCGACCGTCGGCTCGGCCGGGACGGGGTCGGGTGCCGACCGGTCCAGCACGGGGAACCGCAGCGTCGCGTGCCGCCAGCCCTCGACCCCCAGGTACAGGCCGATGGCGACCAACGACAGGTAGAGGCCGGTCTCCTGGAAGAAGTCGATGCCGCCGCTCAGCCAGTCCCAAAGCGTGAAGCCGGCATAGAGGGCCAACACCGCGACCAGGGCGACGATGACGCGCGTCAGCCAGCCGGTGGCGAACCGGTCGTCGTCGCTGCGCGCCTGGACCAGATCGCGGCGATAGACGGCGAGCAATCGAAGCGAGGCCGCGGCGTAGAGGCCCAGCGACCCCAGCAGGGCCAGGTCGAACGCCGGGCTGACGACACCGCGATGGCCGCCCGTGTACCAGTCCCATTTGACGTCGAGCGGCAGGGCGAAACACACCAGGAAATACCCCAGCTGCATCACGGGCGGCGCCAGGTGCAGGCCGAACCGGTCCGGCAACCGGCCGCGCACCAGGGCGTGGGTATAGGCGAACAGCAGGGGCGGCAGGGCCAGGGGGAGGGCGAAGGGCGCGAAGGTCAGCCAGCGCCAGGCGTCATAGGCTCCCGCGAAGCCGATGGTGTAGGGCGTCACCACGCCGGCCAGCACGACCAGGACGGCCGTCAGCAGGCGGTTCGCCAGCGCATTGGGGCCCTGCCGGGCGATGGCTGCGGCGAGCAGCAGAAGCTGCAGGCTGGCGAATCCCAAAATCGCCACGCGCCAGCCGAAAGACAGGGTCACGCCATCCATGCGCGACACTAGGACGACGGGGGGGCGCTTCGCAAAGCGCCGATCGGCGTCAGTTGGACGCGGTGTTCCAGGCGGGCGGGCAGCCGTCGAAACGGCCGGCGTTGGAAATGGTCAGCCGCTGCTGGTTGAAGCGCATCACGGGCTGCATCGAGCCCCGGCCATTGCCGGTGAACAGGTCGACGCGCTGGCCGCGGATCGCGCCGCCGGTGTCCGATGCGTACCAGTAGCCGTCGTGCAGCGAGCCGTCGGGCATCCGCATGCCCACCGTCTCGCGGATGAAGACCCGGGTGCGGCGAGGAATGACGCGGGGATCGGTGGCCAGGGTGCGCATCGCCACCGGACGGCAGCCCAGCGAATCGTTGCCGGTCGCCCCGCCGCCACCGGCGTGATAGAGGCTGGCCTTGGCGTTCCAGTCGGGATCGCGGGCCATCAGGTCGGCCTGCTCGGCGGTCAGATCGGCCGAACCCTCGTCGGAACCGTTCGCGTTTTCAGGGCTTTCCACGACGACCGGATCGGCGGCGACAGCCGCTTCATAGGTGATCGGATCGGCAGCCGGGAAGGCTGCGGCCCAAAGCATGGCGAACGCCGCGAGGGTGCTGAACACAGATCGAACTCGTCGTGACGCCGGCCCTCTGACCTAACCGGCAGGACGGGGTGTCGCCGTGGATCATGTTCAAAATGTGGCAATGTGGTTCCCTGCGGCCGGTTGTCCACCGTCGCGGATGGATCAGTCGCTGCTGGCCTGAGATAAGCGGAACCGGGGTTGGGCAACGTCCCGAAGCGCGATAGCAGTATTGGGCGATCATAAATCCTTTGCTGGGGTCCGATGCTTACTGCCTATGGAGATATTCGCTCGGGCAACTGCTTGAAGGTCAAGTGGATGCTGGACGCACTCGGCCGTGATTATCAGTGGGTCGCGCTGGATATCATGGCCGGCGAAAGCCGGACTCCGGAATTTCTCCTTTTGAATCCAAGCGGTCAGGTGCCGACCCTGGTCCTGGAGGACGGCCGCCCCCTGGCCCAGTCGAACGCCATCCTGCTGCACCTGGCCGAGGGCAGCGCCTGGATTCCGGCGGACGCCTATGAGCGGGCGCGGATGTTCGAATGGCTGTTCTGGGAACAGTACAGTCACGAGCCCTATGTCGCCGTGGCCCGGTTCCAGCGCGTCTATGCGGGCCGTTCGGCGGCCGAGGTCGAGCCGCGCCTGATGGAACGCGGTCACGCTGCGCTCAGACGGATGGAAGAGGCCCTGGCGGGTTCGGCCTGGCTGGCCGGAGGGGCGGGGGCCACCCTCGCCGACCTGGCCCTGGTCGCCTACACGCGCGTCGCCCCCGAAGGCGGCTTCGACCTCGGCCCCTATCCGAGCATACGGGATTGGATCGGGCGCGTGGAGGTCGCGTTCGGCATCACCTGATTCTTCTCGCTTTGCGGGAGAAGGAAAGACAGACGCTACTGCGCCACCGGCCGCCCGCCCTCGGTCCATTCGGGGGTGAAGTCGCCCTCCGCCAGGGCCGACAGGGGCGCGACCAGCGACTGGATCGCGGCGGTCATGAAGTCAAAATTGATGTTGGCGATCGTGTCTTCGGGCGTGTGATAGGTCGGGATGGTCGCCCAGCCCGAGATGGTGTGGGCGACCACGCCGCGCAGGGCCAGGGCGTAGTTGTCCGAGCGCTGGAAGAAGTTCTGTTCCGGATAGGGGTCGGGACCGATCAGGGCCCCGCGCGCCTTCAGCTCCGGCCCGAAGGTGGAGCGTTCGAACCCGGTCATCATCATCACGCCCGCCGGCAGCTGCGGATCCTGGTCGCCGATCATCTCGATCTCGAGATTGGCCTTGATCCGCTCCAGCGGCACCGGCGGGTGGTCGACGAAATAGCGCGAGCCCAGCAGGCCGGCCTCCTCCGCCCCATAACCCACGAACATCACATTCATCCGGTGCGGGCCGGTGCCGGCCAGGGCGCGCGCCAGCTCGATCACCGCCACGGTGCCGGAGGCGTCGTCGTTGGCCCCGTACATGACCACCCCGTCCGAGCGGACGCCGATGTGGTCCAGGTGGGCGGAGACCATCAGCACGGGACCGTCGGGCTCGGTGCCGGCCAGCCAGCCGATGGCGTTGGTAGTCACGCCCTGCTCGACCGTCGCGGTGCCGGGGTCATAGGTCGCCGTGCCGCCGACCGTCTTCAGTCGATCATAGATCTCGGGCGCGAGGACCAGGACGACCGGCCCGCCCCGGGCCGGGGCGTCGGCGAGACGGATGACCGGGTCGCGCGCGCCGTTGTCGGCCGTGGCCTGGGCCAGGGCCTCGGTGCGGCGCATCAGGATCAGCCTGGCCCCGCTGCCCATGGCCCGGCCGAACACGGCGCGAACGCCGGGTCCCTCCGCCGGGGCCATCATCAGCACCTCGGCGCCGGCGGGCAGGGCGGCGGGATCCTCGGCCACGGTGATCGCGCCGGAGGCGGCGGTCAGGCCCCCCGTCAGGACGGCGAAGTCCGTCCCCTGGACCAGGCCCGCGTCGCCAATGCTGAGCCGCGCCGCGCCTGACGGCGTCGTCTTGATCACGGGCGCGCGCTGCAGATAGCCGTCCATGCCGGGCACGGGGGTCAGGCCGGCCAGGCGGAACTGGGCGGCGACATAGGCGGCGGCGACGGCCTCATCGCGGGTCGCGCTGCCGCGTCCCTGCAGCTCCTCGCCGGCCAGGAAATTCATGTGCGCCTCGACCGCGTTGCGTTCGATGGTGGTGGTCTGCTGCGCCAGGGCGGGACCGGCCAGGAGGGCGATCACGGAGACGGCGGCGAGGGCGAGGCGTTTCATGACAGGCTCCGGAAGCGGGACGGTGCACAGGCGTAGGAGGCGCCGCTCGGCCCCGTCAAGCCGGGGCGACGAACTTGTGTCTGGACGCCGCCCGTGCCCCGATCTAGGGCGAGCCAACCCGTCGCCGAGAGCCCTCCCATGAAGCGCATCGCCCTGCTCGCCTCCGCCGCCGCCGTCCTCGCGTTCGGCGCGGGCGTGGCCACCCAGGTCGACGCCTGGGGGGCGACGGGTCACCGCACGATCGGCGTCGCCGCCGTCCGCGCCCTGTCCGATGAATTGCCCGCCTTCCTGCGCACGCCGGGGGCGGCCGCCGAGGTCGGCGAGCTGTCGCGCGAACCCGACCGCAGCCGGGGCGCGGGCCAGCCCCATGACCGCGAGCGCGACACCGCCCATTTCGTCGATCTGGACGACGCCGGTCATGTGATGGCCGCCGCCGGTCCGACGCTCGATCAGCTGCCGGTTCTGAAGAGCGAATACGACTCCGCCCTGCTGGCCGCGGGCATCAAGGTCGATGACGCCGGCTACCTGCCCTATGCCATCATGGACGGCTATCAGCAGCTGGCCCGCGACTTCGCCCACTGGCGCGTGCTGAACGCCGCCGAGGCCAGCGAAGCCGATCCGGGCAAGCGCGCCTGGTACCGCGAGGACCGGCTGCGGCGCGAGGCCCTGATCCTGCGCGACATCGGCTATCTGTCGCATTTCGTCGGCGACGGGGCCCAGCCCCACCATCTGTCGATCCACTACAATGGCTGGGACCGGAACACGCCCAACCCGAAAGGCTTCACCACCTCACGGCAGACCCACGCCATGTTCGAGGGGGCCTTCACGCGCCGGTCGACGCGGCTGGACGCGGTCGAGGCCGCCATGCCCGCGCCGGCGCTGGACGGGTTCGACCTGCGCGCCCGCACCGCCGCCTACCTGACAAGGACTCATGCCACGGTCACCCCCTTCTATGAGCTGGAGAAGGCCGGCGGTTTCGCCGACAGCGATCCGCGCGGCACCGCTTTCGCCACCGAGCGCCTGGCGGCCGGGGCGGCCGAGCTGCGCGACCTGATCATCCTGGCCTGGCGCGACGCCGGCACGCAGTCGGTCGGCTGGCCCGTCATCAAGGTGGCCGAGGTGGAGGCGGGCGGCGCCGATCCCTGGCTGGCCATGGCGGGCGAGGACTGATTTCGGTTGACTGACCCGATACCCCCCGTCGTCATCCTCGACCGGTCGCAGATGGCCGAGAACATCGGCGCGGTGGCGCGGGTGATGGCCAATTTCGGCCTCGATCGCCTGCGTTTGGTCAGCCCACGCGACGGCTGGCCCCAGGACCGGGCCTGGCCCCTGGCCTCGGGCGCCGACTGGGTGCTGGACGGGGTCCAGGTGTTCGACAGCGTCGCCTCGGCCACCGCCGACCTGACCACTGTCTTCGCCACCACGGCCCGCCCGCGCGAGACCCGCCAGCCGGTCCGCACCCCGCGCGAGGCCTCCCGCGTCCTGTATGACGACGCCGCCTCCGGTCTGGGTGTCGGCCTGCTGTTCGGCAGCGAACGGGCGGGGCTGGAGACCACCGACATCGCCCTGTGCCAGGGCATCGTCACCATCCCCATCGACCCGCGCCACCAGAGCCTGAACCTGGCCCAGGCCGTGGCCATCAACGCCTATGAGTGGCGCACGCTCGTTCTGGACGCCCCGCCGCCGAACTTCCGCGAGGGCGATCCGCCGGCCTCGGGCGCCCTGGCCGTCGGCATGTACGAGCATCTGGAGCGCGAGCTGGAGGCGGCCGGCTTCTTCCATCCGCCGGAAAAGACCCCATCGATGAGCCAGAACCTGCGCGTCATGCTGGGCCGCAGCCGGTTCACCGAGCAGGAGGTCGCGACCTTTCGCGGCGTGATCCACGCCCTGTCGAAGGGCAGGGGGCGGGTGCTGGAAAGGCTTGCGCGCGAACGATCCTCCCCCGTAGGGGGAGGGGGACCGCGGAGCGGTGGAGGGGGCCAACCCCAGACACCGCATTCAGGTCAGGCCCCCTCCGTCACGGCGCAAAGCGGCGCCGCGCCACCTCCCCCGATGGGGGAGGAATAACAAGGAAGCTACCCATGAAGACCCGCGCCGCCGTTGCCTTCGAGGCCAAACGTCCGCTCGAGATCGTCGAGGTCGATCTGGATGGCCCGCGCGCTGGTGAAGTGCTGATCGAGATCAAGGCCACGGGCATCTGCCACACCGACGCCTATACGCTGGACGGGCTGGACTCGGAGGGTATCTTCCCCTCCATCCTGGGCCATGAGGGCGCGGGCGTGGTGGTCGAGATCGGGGCGGGGGTGACCAGCGTCGCCGTCGGCGATCACGTGATCCCGCTGTACACGCCCGAATGCCGCCAGTGTAAATCCTGCCTCAGCCGCAAGACCAACCTGTGCACCGCCATCCGCGCCACCCAGGGCAAGGGGATGATGCCCGACGGCACCAGCCGCTTCAGCTACAAGGGCCAGGCCATCGCCCACTACATGGGCTGCTCGACCTTCTCGAACTACACCGTCCTGCCCGAGATCGCCCTCGCCAAGATCCGCAAGGACGCCCCGTTCGAGAGCGCCTGCTACGTCGGCTGCGGCGTGACCACCGGCGTCGGCGCGGTCGTGAACACCGCCAAGGTCGAGCCCGGGGCCAATGCCGTCGTGTTCGGCCTGGGCGGCATCGGGCTGAACGTCATCCAGGGGCTGAAGATGGTCGGGGCCGACATGATCGTCGGCGTCGACCTGAACCCCGCGAAAGAGGAGTGGGGCCGCCGCTTCGGCATGACCCATTTCGTCAATCCGAAGGAGGTCTCCGACGTCGTCGCCCATCTGGTCGAGCTGACCGGCGGCGGGGCCGACTACACCTTCGACTGCACCGGCAACACCACGGTGATGCGCCAGGCGCTGGAGGCCTGCCACCGCGGCTGGGGCGAGAGCATCGTCATCGGCGTGGCCGAGGCCGGCAAGGAGATCTCCACCCGCCCGTTCCAGCTGGTCACCGGCCGCGTCTGGAAGGGCTCGGCCTTCGGCGGCGCGCGCGGCCGCACCGACACGCCGCGCATCGTCGACTGGTACATGGACGGCAAGATCGAGATCGACCCGATGATCACCCACACCCTGCCGCTGGAGCGGATCAACGAGGCCTTCGACCTGATGCACGCGGGCGAGAGCATCCGCAGCGTGGTGGTGTTTTAGGCCGCGTTGCAATAAGAAACGGACCCGGCTAGCGTCCGGGCAGACAGGGAGGAACGACCATGTTCACGCATATGACCGTCGGGGCCAACGACCTGGAGGCGTCGCGGAAATTCTATGACGCCGCCTTGGGGGCCTTGGGCATCCCGGAGAGCGCGGCCGACGACAAGGGCCGCTACTGGTGGCGCACGCCGCGCGGGGCCTTCGCCATCACCCGGCCGCTCGACGGCGAGGACGCCTGCCATGCCAATGGCGGGACCATCGGTTTCGCGGCCAGGGATGCCGACGCGGTCAAGGCCTTCCACGACGCGGGCGTCGCGGCCGGCGGCACCGCCATCGAGGATCCGCCCGGCCCGCGCCAGGGTCCGTTCGGCACCCTGAATCTGGCCTATCTGCGCGACCCCTCGGGCAACAAGATCTGCGCCATGCATCGGGCGGGATGAGCGGAGTCGTATGCAAACCCTGAAGACCCACGCCGTCCACGGCGGCACCCTGCGCTATCTCCGCCACGACAGCACGGCCACCGGCACGCCGATGACGCTGTCGGTCTTCGTGCCGCCGGGGGAGGGGCCGTTTCCGGTGCTGATCTGGCTGTCGGGCCTGACCTGCACCGAGGACAATTTCACCACCAAGGCCGGGGCCTATCGCGCCGCCGCCGAGCATGGCGTCATCATCGTCGCCCCCGACACCTCGCCGCGCGGTGAGGGCGTGGCCGACGATGACGCCTACGATCTGGGCCAGGGGGCGGGTTTCTACGTCGACGCCACCGAAGCTCCCTGGGCTCCGCATTTCCGCATGGAGACCTATGTCACCGAGGAGTTGATCGCCCTGATCGACGCGGAGTTCCCGACCACCGGCATGCGCGGCCTCAGCGGCCATTCGATGGGCGGGCACGGGGCCCTGACCCTGGCTCTGCGCCACCCGGACCTGTTCCGCTCCGTCTCGGCCTTCGCCCCCATCGCCTCGCCGACCCGCTGCGGCTGGGGCGAGAAGGCGTTCACCGCCTATCTGGGCCCCGACCGGGACGCCTGGGCCGGGCATGACGCCGCTTTGCTGATCGAGGCCGGCGCGGCCCGGGGGCGGTTCGACGACATCCTGATCGATCAGGGCGATGCCGACGGCTTCCTGGTCGACCAGCTCAAGCCGGAGCGGCTGCAGGCGGCGGCCGATGCGGCGGGTCAGAGGCTGACGCTCCGGATGCAGCCGGGCTATGACCATTCCTACTTCTTCATGGCCAGTTTCATCGCCGACCATGTCGCCTTCCACGCCGCGCGACTGAAAGCCTGACTCGATGACCGAGACCCCCGAAACCGCCGCCCCGGATCACGAGCCGATGTTCGCGGCCCTGTGCACCGAACTGGGCATCTGTCTTCACACCAAGGGGCAGGCCAAGGTCGTGGGTGCCCTGCCCGAGGGGCTGGACGCGGCAGTCAAGGCGGTGTTCGCCGCCGAGGGCATCGACTTCCTGAATGCCACCGGCAGTCTCAAGCGCGATGTCCGCGACTGTCTGAAGGCCAGTCTGCGCCAGGCTTCCGCCTAGGCCGAGGCAGCGGTCCCGCGTTCGTCGTCCAGGCGGCGTTCGACGCGCTGATGCAGCCGGTGGCGAAGGGCCCGTCTGGCTCTCAGGGTGTCATGAAGCGCATCGGCGAGGCGCAGGATCTGGTCGTCGGACATGACGGCGGCCGCATCCGTCATTTGACGACAGAGGGCCTCCAGCGCCTGTTCGCTCAGGCGGGGCGGGCCTTCGAGAGTGTGGATCAGTCCCATGATTGATCTCCTCTGTCGTTCCAATGAAGCTTGGCCTCTGATCGTTCCGGCCGATCGTCCTTAACCGAGGCCCGCGCGAAATCCGCCTTTGCGTCTTGGCCTGACGCCGGGGAGGCCTATCTTGAGGGGGATCTCAATCCCTCTGAACGGAGTCTTCTCATGGCCTTCACCCTGCCGCCGCTGCCCTACGCCTATGACGCGCTGGAGCCTGCCATCGACTCCGAGACGATGACCTTCCACCACGACAAGCACCACCAGGCCTATGTCGACAACCTGAACAAGGCCGTCGACGCAGACGCCGGCCTGCAGGGCCAGTCGCTGGAAGACCTGTTCGCTTCCATCTCGAGCGCGCCCAAGGCGGTCCGCAACAACGGTGGCGGCCACTGGAACCACGCCCTGTTCTGGGAGCTGCTGGCCCCCGTCGGCCAGGGCGGCGAGCCCTCGGCCGAGCTGGCCGCCGCGATCGACCGCGACCTGGGCGGTCTCGAGCAGTTCAAGACCGACTTCAACGCCGCCGGCGCCGGCCAGTTCGGCTCGGGCTGGGCCTGGCTGATCGTTCAGGACGGCAAGCTGAAGGTCACCTCGACCCCGAACCAGGACAATCCCCTGATGGACGTGGCCGAACAGAAGGGCGCGGTCGTCCTCGGCGCCGACGTCTGGGAACACGCCTACTATCTGAAATACCAGAACCGCCGCCCGGACTATCTGAAGGCCTTCTGGACCGTGGTGAACTGGAATAAGGCCAACGAACTCTACGCGGCCGCGACCGCCTGATCGGCCATGGGGCGGACCGTCGAGGAAACTTCACGGTTCGCCCATCTGGCGCAATGGGGACGACCTCCTATGTGAGCGTGGCTGTTCAACCCCGCGCCGAGGTTTCCATGATCCCCCATTTCAAGATCGCCGCTGCGAGCCTGCTGCTGTCCGGCTTCATCGCCACGGCCGCTTGCAGCCAGCCGGTTCAGTCGACCGGGTCCGCCACGACCGTCGCGCCCGCCGCCAGCGCCGATGTCTACCGCTTCAAGGTCGGCACGATCGAGACCATCGCCCTGCGCGACGGCGGTCTGTCGGGCCTGCCCAATGACAACAAGATCCTGGGCGTCGGCCGCACCCCGGCCGAGGTGTCGGCCGTCCTGACCGCCAACGGTCTGGCCGGCGAGACCTTCGACCTCAGCGTCCAGCCCCTGCTCGTTCGCGACGGGTCGCGACTGGTGCTGATCGACACCGGTGCCGGTGGGGCGATGGGGCCGGGGGCCGGCAAGCTGGTGGCCAGCCTGGGCTCCGCCGGCATTGAGCCGTCCGCCATCACCGACATTCTGATCTCCCACGCCCATGGGGACCATGTCGGCGGTCTGGTCGATGCGTCCGGAGCCCTGATCTATCCCAACGCCGTGATCCGCATGTCGGCCCCGGAGTGGACCGCTCTGCAGGCCGATACCGAGATGGCGGCCCTGGTCACGGCGATCACGCCCAAGGTCGAGACCTTCGCGCCCGGCGCCCAGGTGACACCCGCCATCCTGGCCGTGCCGATCCAGGGCCATACGCCCGGCCACTCCGGCTTCGAGGTTCACTCGGGCGAGGATCGCCTGCTCTATATCGCCGACAGCGCCCACCACCATGTCGTCTCGGTGCAGAAGCCGGACTGGGCCAACAGCTTCGACGGCAATGCCCAGGCGATGCAGAGCCGGATCGCCCTTCTGGGCCGCGCGGCCGACGAGAACCTGCGTCTGTACGCCGTCCACTTTCCCTATCCCGGCATTGGACGGGTGACGCGGCGCGACGACGGAACCCTGGTCTGGACGCCGGAGGCCGTTCCCGCCCCCTAGCGTCGAAGCCCCAGGCTCCGTCGTGCGGGTCTACGCCCCTTAAACGGATCGACGACTCCGGAAGGCGTTGACGGATCGGTAACCGTGTTCATTGCCCGGAGGCTTAACGACCGACGCTTAGACGCGATCGGCTGTAGTCTTTTCCTAGTGGCGGCCCGTATGCGTGTTCTCGACTGCCTGACGCAGGACCACAATCCGTGGCTCGTCGGCCTGGCTGCGTTGATCTGCGTCGTGGGATCAGTGGTCCTGGGCCACCTTTATACCCGGATCCGCCGGGGTGCCGCCCGGGACCGCCTGCCGTGGGTCTTTCTCGGCGCGGTCGCCGGCGGGGCGACGATCTGGTGCACCCATTTCGTGGCCATGCTCGCCTACAAGCCGGGGGTCGAGATCGCCTACGCGCCCCTGCTGACCGGGGTGTCCCTGCTCGTGGCCATGGTCGGATGCGGCGTCGCCGTGACCCTGGGGTCCATCCGCCAGCCTTGGGCACCGGCGCTCGGCGGGACGGCGTTCGGCCTGGGCGTGACGGCGATGCATTACATCGGCATGTCCGCCTTCACGGCCGAGGCCTTCGTCCAATGGAACATGGCCTATGTCGCCGTCTCCGTGATCGCGGCCACGGTGGGCGGGGCTCTGGCGTTCAGCGTCGGCGCGGAGACCACCCTGCGCCACCGCAGGATTCTGACCCCGGCGCTGCTGGTTCTCACCATCGTCAGCCTGCATTTCACAGGGATGGGCGCCTTGACCGTCCTGCCGTTCGCGCCTTCGGACGACGCCTGGACGTTGACCGAGGCCGAGACGCTGCTGGCGGTGGGTGTGGCGGTCGTGGGGTTCCTGATCCTGGGCACCGCCGTCGCCAGCTATGCTCTGGACGAACAGTCCGAACGCCAGTCGCGTGACCGCCTCGGCAGCCTGATCGAGGGCAGCGTGGACGGTATGCTGGTCGAGGCCGAGGGGCGGGTCGTCATGGCCAATCGCGCCTTCGCCGAGCTTTGCGGCCTCGCGGACGAGGCCCTCGTCGGACGGGCCGTGGCGGACTGGGTGGAGGACCTCGACTCCATGCCGCCCAACGCTCTGGTCCAGAGCCGCCTGACCACAGCCGACGGCTCCATCCCGGTCGAGATCGCCGTGCGGATCGAGGCGACGCCGGACCAGACCTTCCGCATCCTCGCCGTTCGCGACCTGCGATCTCGCGTCGCCCAGGAGCGCCGCATCTCCCACCTGGCGCGCAACGACAGCCTGACGGGACTGCCCAACCGCACCTCCTTCCTCGAAAAGCTGGATCGGACGGTGGCGACGTTCGGCGAGGGCCAGTTCGCGCTGCTCGCCATCGATCTGAACCGGTTCAAGGAGGTCAATGACCTCTATGGGCACGCCGTCGGCGACCAGCTTCTGACCCATATCGCCGGCAATCTGAAGCAGGCGACGCTGGACGGCGAGTTCGTGGCGCGTCTGGGTGGTGACGAGTTCGTGGCCATCGTTCCGATCGCCGATCGCGAGGCCGCGCACACCGCCGCGGAGCGCCTGCGGACCGCCATGGTGCAGCCGCTCATGGCCGAGCATGCCGAGCTTCAGTGCGGGGCGGCCATCGGTATCGCCCTGTGGCCGGACGATGCGTCCGAGACCTCCGTGCTGATCAACAATGCCGACCTGGCCATGTACCGGGCCAAGGCGTCGCTCGCGACGGACGTGTGCTTCTACGAAGAGGCGATGGACGAGGCGGTCCGGCAGCGTCGCCGCGTGACCCTGGGCCTGCGCGAGGCCCTGGAGAAGAACCGCTTCGAACTGCATTACCAGCTTCAGGCCTCGGTCGAGACCGGGCTGATCACGGGTTACGAGGCGCTGTTGCGCTGGCGCCAGGCCGATGGGTCGTTCATCCCGCCCTCGGACTTCATTCCGATCGCCGAAGAGACCGGCATGATCCTCCCGATCGGTGAATGGGTGCTGCGTCAGGCCTGCGCCGAGGCCGCGTCCTGGGCGGAACCCCATCGCATCGCGGTGAACCTGTCGCCGGTCCAGCTGTCGCACATCGACCTGCCGCGCCTGGTTCATCAGATCCTGCTCGAGACAGGCCTTTCGCCCTACCGTCTGGAGCTGGAAATCACCGAGACGGCGATGATCTCGGATATGGAGCGCACGACCCACATCCTGCGGCAGCTGAAGCTGCTGGGCGTGTCGGTGGCCATGGACGATTTCGGCACAGGCTATTCGTCGCTGTCCACGCTGCGGGCCTTCCCGTTCGACAAGATCAAGCTGGACCGCAGCTTCATGTCCGAGCTGGACGGCGAACCCCAGTCCAAGGCCATCATCCGGGCCGTGCTGGCTCTGGGCGAGAGCCTGGCCATTCCGATCCTGGCCGAGGGAGTCGAGACGCAGGAGCAGCTGGCCTTTCTGCGCGAGCAGGGCTGCGACGAGGTCCAGGGCTATCTGCTGGGTCGTCCTGCGCGCCTGATCGGGGCCGGGACGACGACGAGCGCGGCGGCCTGAGGTTGACTCCGGCGGGCCCGGAGTCGATAAGCCCCGCTTTCCCGCGCCCGACCCCGGTCGGATGCGCGAAAACCACTACGGACGATGCGTGGACCGCCGTTGAGATCGCCCTTCCATTCGGGGAGGGGCCGGGCCGCATCACAGAGAAGAGAACCGAATGTCCAAGCGCCACAGCGCCAAGTATAAAATCGATCGGGCCATGGGTGAGAACCTGTGGGGCCGGGCCAAGAGCCCGGTCAACAAGCGGTCCTACGGCCCCGGCCAGCACGGTCAGCGCCGCAAGTCCAAGGTCTCCGACTTCGGCCTGCAACTGAAGGCCAAGCAGAAGCTCAAGGGCTACTACGCCAACCTGACGGAAAAGCAGTTCCGCAAGACCTATGACGAAGCCGCCCGCCGGAAGGGGAACACCTCCGAGACCCTGATCGGTCTGCTAGAAGCCCGTCTGGACGCCACCGTCTACCGCGCCAAATTCGTGCCGACCCCCTGGGCCGCGCGCCAGTTCGTCAACCACGGCCACGTCACCGTCAACGGCAAGAAGGTCAACATCGCCTCCTACAGCCTGAAGCCGGGCGATGTCGTCGAGGTCAAGGAAAAGTCCCGCGCGATGGCCCTGGTGCTCGAAGCCCAGCAGTCGGGCGAGCGCGACATCCCCGACTATCTGGAACTGGGCGACCGCGGCTTCTCGGTGCGCTTCGTCCGCTTCCCTGAACTGGCCGACGTGCCGTTCGCGGTGAAGATGGAGCCGAACCTGGTCGTGGAATACTACTCCTCGTAAAGGTTCGACCCGTCGCGCGTCAGCGACGGCGGCAGCTACAGTCTGGAAAGGCCCCGGAGCAATCCGGGGCCTTTTCCATTCCGGTGCGCGCGCGCGAAAATCGAATGCAGAACCGCCCGAATTGGGCGATCATGACTCCTCAGGACTGAACAGGATGCCGGCCATGGCTCCCTTCCGAACGATCGTCGCCGTCTCCCTGCTCGCCGCGGCGACCTCGGCCTGCGCGATGTTCCCGGGCCGGTCGCCCGAGCGAGCCGCCATGCCCGGTCAACTGGAGCCTATCCATGCGGCGTCCATCACCAACGATCTCGCGGTGTTCTGGGTCAGCTCCAACGGCTGTACCGACAAGGACGACCTGCGGCCGGTGGTGGATCATGCGGGCCGGAACTCGACCATCACCCTGCGGCGGATCGACGAGGACCGCTGCGATCGGCCCATGGCCGACGGGGTCGAGCTGCAGTGGTCGTTCGAGGAACTGGGCCTGACGCCCGGATCGCGGGTCTCGGTCAACAACCCCTATCAGCTGCCGCCGACGAGCTGAGCCCGCTCAGCGCCGGGCGAAGGCCGGCAGCATGTCGGCCGGGATGCGCGTGGGGCGCAGGGTCGAAGCCTCGACCAGGCACCATTCGGAGACGCCCTGGGCGCACAGGCGGCCCTCGCCGTCCTCGATGCGGACAAAGCGGTCGAACCGGGGACCACGCGGGTCGCCGACCCAGGTCCGGGCGACGGCGGTGGCGTCCGGCTGAAGCGCGCGCAGATAGTCGATCTCGTGCCTCAGCGCGACCCAGGACCAGCGGGCGCGGGTCTCGGCGTCGAAGCGGGCGTTCCAGTGGGCCGTGCCGGCGTCCTGCAGCCAGCCGACATAGACGACGTTGTTGACGTGGCCATTGTCGTCGATGTGCTCGGGCCGGATCTGGAGCGGCAGGGTGAAGACCTCGCGGTCGGGCCGCGGCTCCAGCGACGGCCGGGCCAAGGCTCAGGCCTCGCCGAGCGGGACGCCTTTTTCGACCATCAGGGCGCTGAGCTCCCCGGCCGCGAACATTTCCTTGACGATGTCGGAGCCGCCGACGAACTCGCCCTTCACGTACAGCTGGGGGATGGTGGGCCAGTCGGTGAAGGTCTTGATGCCGTCGCGCAGGCCGTCGTCCTGCAGCACGTCGACGCCGACGAACGAGGCCCCGATGTGATCCAGGATCTGCACCGCATGGGCCGAGAAGCCGCAGCGCGGCGCGTCGGGCGTGCCCTTCATGAAGAGCACCACCGGATGCTCGGCCACGGTCTGGGCGATGAAGGCGTGGATCGGATCGGCGGGGGTCGCGGTATCGAGAGCTTGGTCGGACACAGGGGAACGCCTTTCGTTGCAGCCGTCAGCTAGGGATGGCGACCCGACCGGTCAAGGGCGGGGCCCATCACCTGCGCGCGATCCGGCGACAAGTTAGCCCGTGATTCAGGCCGCGACCCGGGCCATTTCGATCTGAGCGGACAGACCGGGCGGCATGTCCCTCTCGGGCACGGCGGCCAGCACGTCCAGACGCGCGGCGTCCGTCGCCCGGACGATGACGCTGCAGATGGACGGGTCGCTCATGGCGTGGGCCAGGCAGATGGCCTCGGCCGTCCAGCGTGGCGTCCGGTGCAGGAAGGCGAAGGTGTCGGGCGCGGCCAGGGGCTCGTCTTTCGAACGCCCCCCGGATCCGAATCCGAACAGACCCTTCTTGGGCGGACGGAGCGTGGCGGACGTCTTCCCGGCGTCGAGGACGGCGGGAAAGTAGTCGTAGGCCAGGATGGCCATGTCGCGCTCGCGCGCTTCGCGGATTCGCGACCGGATCCGCCAGTCGGCGTTGACGTGGAACGGGGTGGCCAGAACGTCGAAGGCTCCCGTCGAGACATAGGCGTCCATGACTTCGGTCTCGCCCGAGACCCCCAGGGCGCGGATCCGACCGGCGGTGCGCAGGGCCTTCAGAGCGGCCAGAGAGGATTGCGACAACTCATTCTCGCCCGGTTCCTCCAGCAGGGCGACGTCGATCCAGGCCAGGCCGGACACGTTCAGGGCCCGATCGATGCACCCGGTCATGCCTTCAGCCGAAAAGTCTCTCGACGACCCGCGGCGGCCGTCGCCGGTGCCCAGTTGCAGGCTGACGTTCAGCAGCTTGCGATCGACATTGGCCAGGGCCTGGCCGACGACCTCGGCCAGCACCGGGTCGGCGGTCTCCAGCCTGTAGGCGTTGATGCCCGATTCCAGCGCCGTATAGATCAGGGCGTTCGCCGCATGGACGCCCCGCGTCAGGCTGTCGATGCCGAGACTGAGCGTCAGGGTCGAGATGGCGGCGCCGGACGCGCCGAACGGGCGATAGCGCATGGATCAGCCTGTGGTGGGCGGGGCGGAGGTTTCGAGCGCCAGGGCGTGCAGCGCGCCGCCCATGTGTCCCTGCAAGGCCGCATAGACGAGCTGATGCTGTTTCACCCGGGACAGGCCGGCGAAGGCCGCTGACACGATGCGCGCGCGATAGTGGTCGCCGTCGCCCGCCAGATCGTCGATGGCGATCTCGGCGTCAGGGAAGGCCTGAACCAGATAGGCGTGCAGGGTCTCGACGGGCATGGGCATGGAGGGTGGGGGCTCCGACTTCGGCAGGGAGAATGAGCCGTAAGGGTTAATGGGTCGCTACGGGGGGGTGATGTCTCCCTTCCCCCGGAGGGGAGGGAGGTGTGGTTCGCGAAATCGCACCCGCTCCAGCAACAGGGTCGGTTCGCCGTGATACGTCCCCTCCGCATAGGTCACGAACCCCACCCGTCCGGCCAGGCGGATCGAGGGCAGGTTGCCCGGGGCGATCATGCAGACGGTGCGGGGGGCCTGTAGCGCAGCATCCGCCCAGGCGAGGGCCGCCTCGACCCCCTCCCGGGCCAGGCCCTGCCCCTGAAACGCCCCGCCGATGCCCCAGCCGAGCTCGGGCGCGTCAAGCGCCGGCATCACCGCTCGGCGATAGTCGAGGACACCGACCGAGCCGACATATCGGCCGTCGTCACGCGTCCGCATCGACCAGTTGCCGCGCCCGAGCGCCGACCAGTGACCCAGGTCGCGCAGCAGGCGGGACCAGACGTCTTCCTCCGGCAGGGCCCGACCCGTGATGTGGCGGGTGAAGGCCTCGTCTTGCCAGAGGGCCGCGATGTCGTCGAAGTCGGACAGAGACACCGGCGTCAGGGTCAGGCGGGGCGTGGTCAAGACGGTCATCGCACCACCATAGGTCAGCCCGTGACCACGCCAAGCCTTGCCATTATGGCGGCGCGAGAAGGCGTCGGGCAATCTGACGGGGGCCTTCGTGCGCGAGATCGAGACCGCTCCGCTGAAGGTCGAACTGCCCGCCTGAGCCTACATCAAGCCTAGCTGCTTCAGGCTGCTGACCCCCTCGCGGCCGACGATCAGATGGTCGTGAACCTCGACCCCGAGCGCCTGGGCCGCCTGGACGATCTGTTTGGTCATCTCGATGTCGGCGCGGCTGGGCGTCGGGTCGCCGGAGGGGTGGTTGTGGACCAGGATCATGGCCTTGGCGCTCACCTCCAGGCCCCGACGCACGACCTCCCGCGGATAGACCGGGGCATGATCGACCGTGCCCCGGTTCTGGACCTCGTCCAGGATCAGCTGGTTCCGGTTGTCCAGATAAAGCACACGGAACTGTTCGCGCGGCTCGTGCTGCAGCGCGACCCGGACATAGGCCAGCAGGGCGGTCCAGGAGGAGATGACGGGGCGCCTGGCGGCGGGCTCCTTGGCCACACGCTGGGCCACCTCGTGCAGGGCAACCAGGTCCAGGGCCGTCTCCGCCCCCACCGCCTTGGTCCGGCCCCGCGTGTCCTCGGTCCGCACGGTGACCAGGTCCTCGACGCTGGCGGCCAGGACGGCAGCCAGGGATCCGAACCGGGTCAGCAGCGCCTTGGCGATCGGCTTGACGTCGCCCTGGGGCTGGCTGCGGAACAGGAACAGCTCCAGCAGCTCATAGTCGGGCAGGTGGTGCAGGCCGGCCATGCGGGCGCGGTGGCGCAGGCGCTCGCGGTGGCCGGCATGGTGGGGCAGGGCCCTGGGACCCTGCGACGCGACCTCTTTTCCCTGATCCGCCACGCCTCACCCCCGCAATGCGAAGGTCAGGCTAGCGGCTGGATCGCGCCGTTCAAGCCTTGGCGGCCGAAGGGTTGAACAGGCCCAGCGGGCTGGCGGTGAAGATCTCCACCCCATCCTCGGTGACGCCGACGCTGTGCTCGCACTGGGCGGACAGCGACTTGTCGCGCGTCACAGCGGTCCAGCCGTCGGACAGGACCTTCACGTGCGGCTTGCCCAGGTTCACCATCGGCTCGATGGTGAAGAACATGCCGGGCTTCAGCACCGCGCCCTCGCCCTTGCGGCCATAGTGCAGGACGTTGGGGCTGTCGTGGAACAGGCGGCCGATGCCGTGGCCGCAGAAGTCGCGCACGACCGACATGCGGTTGGCCTCGACCACGCGCTGGATGGCATAGCCGATGTCGCCGAAGGTGTTGCCGGGCTTGACCTGGTCCAGGCCGACGGCCAGGCCTTCATAGGTGACGTCGATCAGCTTGCGCGCCCGGGCGTTGATCGCGCCCACCGCATACATGCGGCTGGAATCGCCGTGCCAGCCGTCGACGATGACGGTGTGGTCGATGTTGACGATGTCCCCGTCCTTCAGCACCCGGTCGCCCGGAATCCCGTGACAGACCACGTGATTGATCGAGGTGCAGACCGTCTTCATATAGCCCTTGTAGCCCAGGCAGGCGGGCAGGCCGCCGCGGTCCAGGGTATACTGGCGGATGCGGTCGTCGATCTCCTGGGTCGTGACGCCGGGCACGACATAGGGGGTGATCATGTCGAGCGCGTCGGCCACCAGCCGGCCGGCGATGCGCATGCCCTCGAAATCCTCCGGCTGATAAACCCGGATGGCGCTGGTCCGGGTCAGGGTCTCGGTGTCCAGATCGGGCGTTTCGTACATCGGGCGGTCTCGGGAGGGGCGGGCGCTTCAGATGGAGAGGATAGCACAAAACTCAATGCAATTGAGCGTCGCGACGATCCGGTATATACTCAAAGTGCATATCAGGAGCGTGTCGTGGGCGAAACCGCCATTGCCAAGGTGTTCATGACCGGCCGAAGCCAGGCGGTCCGCCTGCCCAAGGCGTTCCGCGTCGAGGGCGATCGGGTCCGGGTTCGGCGGGAAGGAAACCGGATCGTGCTGGAGCCGATGTTCGCCTCGACCGAAGAGTGGCTGGCCGCCTTGGATCAATATCGGGACATTCCCTTCATGGAAGAGGGGCGGAACCAGCCTCCGATGCCCCCGGCCCCCGCCTGGGACGACTAGGTGTTCAGCCTCGACGCGACGACCGTGGTCGACTTTCTCCGTCGGCCTTCGCCCGAACTGGTGCAGCGGATGGCGGCGGCGCAGCGGGCGGGCGATCTGGTCATCTGTGCCGTGGTCCTGTTCGAACTGTCCTATGGCGCGGCCCGCAAGGCGCATCCGACGCATCTGGACCGGCTGAACGACTTTCTCGACGGCGGGGTGACGGTGCTGGAACTGGACACGGCCGACGCCTGGGCAGCGGGTCAGATCCGGGCCGAGCTGGAACGCAACGGCCAGGGCATCGGCCCGTTCGACACCCTGATCGCCGGGCAGGCGAAGCGGCGGGGTTTGACTCTGGTCACCTCCAACATCCGCGAATTTGCCCGGGTGCCGGGCTTGGCTCTAGAAGATTGGCGCGCATGACCGACACCGCATCCCCCACCGCCGCCGTCCTGATCATCGGCGATGAGATCCTGTCCGGCCGCACGGCCGACACCAATCTGAACACCATCGCGCGGTTCCTGGGTGCCCTGGGCGTCGACCTGATGGAGGCCCGGACGGTGGGCGACCGGCCGGGCCAGATCGTCGAGGCGCTGAACGCGCTGCGGACGGCCCACGACTATGTCTTCACTACCGGCGGGATCGGGCCGACCCACGACGACATCACGGCCGACTGCGTGGCCAAGGCCTTCGGCGTGTCGATCGGGGAACGGGCGGATGCCATGGCAATCCTGGCCCGGCGCTATGGCAGCGAGATCAATGCGGCACGGCGGCGGATGGGGCGGATCCCGGACGGGGCGACGCTGATCGCCAATCCCGTCACCGACGCGCCGGGGTTCCAGATCGGCAATGTCTTCGTCATGGCCGGCGTGCCCAAGATCATGACGGCGATGCTGGAGGACGTGGCCCCGCGTCTGCGAAGAGGGGCCGTCGTCCACGCGCAGACGCTGCGGGTCACCGGGGTGGGGGAGGGGGACATCGCCGCCACGCTGGCCGAGGCGGCGCGGACCGAGCCGGAGCTGTCGTTCGGAAGCTATCCGTTCGGAGCGGGATCCCAGGGCGAGATCGGCACCCATCTGGTGATCCGCGGACGCGACGCCGCGACGGTGGAGAGGGCCGTGGGGTCCCTCGCTGAGCGGCTGGCGGCGGACGGGATCGAAACGGTTCAAACCGTCTAGGCAACGCAGCATTTTTGCACGGTTCGACGAACGACGGCGTCTGAAACACAATACTGCAACATTTTGGAAGAAGATGTTGCAACAATTGACCGCGTCGCGCACTCAGGCAGAACAAGGGCCTCCCCCGCCCTTTCTCCCCCGAATGCAGTGACGCTCCACGTGATGGGAGCGTCCGAAAGGATGCTCCATGTCTGTTTCCAAGACCCCGGTCGGCGGTCTGCGCCTCGCCGTCTCCGCCGCCGCCCTGATGGCGGTCGCCACCCCCTCGCTGGCCGAGAGCTTCTTCCTCAAGGAACAGTCGGTGCGCGGCGCCGGTCGGGCCTATTCGGGCGAAACGGCGGACACCGGCGTGTCGTCGCTGTGGTGGAACCCGGCCTCGATCGCCCGCAGCGGCCGCGAAGTCTATGTCGGCCTGCACGGCCTTCTGCTCGATTCCGGCGTGGACAATGCCGGCTCGACCATCACCTATCCGGGCGGGACGACCGTCCCGGTCACCGGCCCCCTGGGGACCGGCCACGAGGGTGACCCGATCGAGAGCGGCCTGGTGCCGAACTTCGCCGTCGCCATGCCGGTCGGCGACCGGTTCGCGCTGGGCCTCAGCGTCGCCGCGCCCTACAACTTCACCACCAAATACGAGCCGGGTTCCTTCACCCGCTATGACGCCCTGACCTCGGAGCTGCGCTCGGCCAACGTCGGCCTGACCGCCGCCTATCGGGTCAACGACTGGCTGGACGTGGGCGCCGGTGTCGACGTCCAGTATGTCGAGGCCTTCCTCAGCTCCAGCCTGCCGAACCTGTCGCCCCTGCTGCCGGACGGCCGTTCGACCCTGGAAGGCGACGGAATCGACTACGGCTGGAACGTCGGCGCCCAGGTCCACACGGGCGCCTGGGACTTCGGCCTCAGCTACCGGTCCGAGATCGAGCACGAGCTGGACGGCCAGATCGGCATCTCGGGCCTGCTGGGTCCGATCGCCGGCGGCAATGTCGCCAGCGACGGGACGGCCACCTTCACCACGCCCTGGTTCGCCTCGGCCTCGGTCCGCTACGCGGTCAACGAGCGCCTGACCCTGAACGGTCAGGTCAACCGCGCCGGCTGGTCCAAGTTCGACGCCATCCGCGTGCGCTACGGCACCACGGGCAACGAGATCCGCCAGGACTACAAGGACGTGACGGGCGGCTCGCTCGGCGTCGACTATGTCGCCAACGACCGCGTCACCTTCCGCGGCGGCGTCGCCTATGACCCGACCCCGACGCGCGACACCGAGCGCACGGCCCGTATCCCCGATGGCGACCGCTGGCTGTATTCGGCCGGCACCTCGATCAAGGCGACCGACACCATCACGGTCGACGCGGCCCTGACCTACATCTCGCTGAAGGACGCCGACATCTCCAGCGATCGGACCCTCTACGCCGGGACGGCGGCGGCGACGACCAGCAGCCTGCGCGGTCGCGCCGACGGCGAGGGGATCGCCGCCTCCCTGGGCGCGCGCTGGGCCTTCTGATCCAGCTGACGTCCTGACGACAGAACGGCGGGTCCCATGCGGGGCCCGCCGTTTTTCGTTGTTGGCCCGCTGTGATAGTTTGCGGCGAGGAGACCGCCATGGACGACGCCAGCCCCATCGCCGCGAAGGACCCGATCCTGGAGGCCGCCGTCCAGGAACTGGATGCAGGGGACGGCTTCGCCACGCTCGACTATCAGGGTCGCGAGATCATCCTGATGACCGCCGAGAAGTTCGAGCAATGGGAGGATGCGGTCGATCTGGCGCGGATCCAGGACAGCATACTGAATCCCGATCCCGAGCCGCGTCTCACGCTCGAGCAGATCCGGGAAAAATACGACATTCCCGCACCAGTCAAGTAGCGAACGACCGGGCGTTGAAGCGCTCGCCCTCTGCCAATCTACTCACCGCCTGAACGAGGAGTGATCCCGATGTGGACGGTGGAATTCGAGCGCAAGGCCGACCGCGCCCTGGCGGCCATGCATCCCCAGATGCGTCGTCGGATCTCCGATGCCATCGATCGCCTGGTTCTAGACCCGTTCGCCATGCCGAACGTGAAGGCGCTCTCGGGCAGCGACCAATTCAGGCTCCGCGTCGGCAGTTACCGCGTGATCTATCGGCTTGAAGGTAACCTTTTGATCGTCATCGTCATCGACGTCGGCCCACGCGGGGGCATCTACGACTGACCCGCCCGGTTCGCACCGGACGGGTCGTTGTCGTCGTGATCAGGCCTTGGCGACGTAGCCCTTGCCGCCGTTGGACGGGCGACGGCCGCGGGGGCGGCGGGCGATCTCGCCGTCGGGCTTGGCCGCGGCCACCGGACGGTTGGCGTTGGCGGCCGAGCGGGCGCGGTCGGCGGCGAGGGGATCGAACGGAGTCACGCTGACGATCGAACGGTCGCCGTTGTGGCCCCGGTTCTGGTCGCGACCGCCGCCGTCACGACCACCATCACGGCCGCCTTCACGATTGCCGCCCGGAGCCGGCTTGCGCTGGCGATGGGGCTGGCCGCCGTGGGCCGGCTTGACGCCGTCGCGGCGCGGATTGCGCGCCCCACGGCCTTCGCCGCGCGGACGCTCCTCGCGGTCGGGCATGGTCGCCTTGGTGCCGACGCCGGCGGCCATGATCGACTGGTCCAGCAGGCCCAGCGACTTGTCGTTGCGGCGGTCGGTGGCCGGGATCTTCTGGCGGGTGGTCTTCTCGATGTCCTTCAGCAGCTTCATCTCGTCACCGGCGACGAAGCTGATGGCCGAGCCGTCGGCCCCGGCGCGGGCGGTCCGGCCGATGCGGTGGACATAGGCTTCCGGCACGAACGGCAGTTCGAAGTTGACCACGTGCGAGACGCCGTCGACGTCGATGCCGCGCGCGGCGATGTCGGTGGCGACCAGGACGCGCAGCTTGCCGGCCTTGAAGGCGGCCAGGGTGCGCTCACGCTGGGGCTGGGACTTGTTGCCGTGGATCGCACCGGCCTGGACGCCGCCGGCTTCCAGATAGGCCGCGACCTTGTCGGCGCCGTGCTTGGTCTTGGTGAAGACCAGGCAGCGGGTGAAGTTGTCGTCGGCGAACATCTCGGTCAGCAGGGCGCGCTTGCGGCCCTGTTCGACGTGGATGACCGACTGGTTGATGCGCTCGACCGTGGTCGACTGCGGCGTGACCTGGACCTTGACCGGGTCCTTCAGCAGCTCGCCGGCCAGTTTCCCGATTTCGGTCGGCATGGTGGCCGAGAAGAACAGGTTCTGGCGCTTGGCCGGGATGCGGCTGACGATCTGGCGGATCGGCTTGACGAAGCCCAGGTCCAGCATCTGGTCGGCCTCGTCGAGGACGAAGATCTCGGTCGAGGACAGGTCCAGGGTCTTCTGCTGCATATGGTCCAGCAGGCGGCCGGGGGTGGCGACCAGGACGTCGAGACCGCCCTGGATGGCGCGTTCCTGCGGGCCGTATTTCACGCCGCCGAAGACGACCGCGACCTTGAAGCCGAGGTGTTTGCCATAGGCCTTGAAGCTCTCGGCGATCTGGCTGGCCAGTTCGCGCGTCGGCGACAGGATCAGGCAGCGGGTGGTGCGCGGCAGGGGGGCGACGCGGTTCTCGGCCAGGCGATGCAGGATCGGCAGGGCGAAGGCGGCGGTCTTGCCGGTGCCGGTCTGGGCGATGCCCAGCAGGTCGCGGCCCAGCATGACGTCGGGAATGGCCTGGGCCTGGATCGGCGTCGGGATGGTGTAGCCCTCGGTGGTCAGGGCCTGCAGCAGGGCCTTGTTGAGGCCGAAGGATTCGAAGGTGATGGTGCTCATGGAGCGGTGTCTTTCGCGTAAGCGGCGACACGCATCGGCCGGGCATGACGCCAAAGGACCGCGCGCCGCCAATCCCGACGGATCGCCAGAGTGGCGGTCGCGGGCTTGATCGGGCGCCGCCCCGCGTGTCCGGGCAGCGTAGTGAACTTGAGGGCCGGCCGCTGCTACAGTCAGGTCTTCGCTGGGGAGGAAGACCCACACGCGCTGGAGCGCACCGGGGATCGCTAGAGTGCGACGGTGCGGCAGATGGGCCGTTGTTACGGCAAAGTCAAGGCCGGCTGACATCGCCGAATTTCGCGGAACGGCGGTTGACAACATTCAGAGGTTGATCATTATTGATCTTGCAACCTTTGGGGGAAGGGCCGCATGTCGCGCTATCGTGTCATCTTGGCGTCCGGGCTTCTGCTGGTTTCGGGCACGGGCGTCTGCGCTCAAGACGTCGGACGTGTCACGGGCGACGTGAGTGTCGAGACCTTCAGCTGGAAAGACGATCTCGGCGACGCCGGCGAGCAGACGGTGGCGCTGTTGAAGGCCGCGGCCGGCTACGGCGATTTCACGTTCGGCCTTTCAACGGGCTGGGTGAAAGCCGAGGCCAGGAGCAGCGTTGAATCGCTCCGCGGCTCGCTCGAAACGCCGCTCGACACGGTCCTATCGGCGAACTGGACAAGAGGTCTGGGTCCAGCGTCGCGCCTCAAGGTCAGCCTGGATGCTGATGTCTCCCTTCCGACGGGAACCGATCAGCTTGCGGGAACGGAGAAAAATCTGGTCTTCGATCCGCTTCTCGCTCGCTTCGATCGATATGGCGAAGGCACGAACGTCTCTGCCGGCGCTTTTCTCGCCTATCGAGCCGCTGACGCGTGGACCCTCGGGTTGGGAGTGAAGGCCACTCAGACCGGCTCCTATGAGCCCGATGGCGATGCGCCTGACGTCGAGATCGATCCCGGCGATACGGTCGCGATCTTCGCGCGAGCTTCATGGGCGCGACATGGTGCCTTTGCGTCGGTGGGGTTGCAGGGATCGGTTCAGAACGCCGCAACCCGCAATGACGTGGACCTCTTCAAGCGTGCCCCCTCCGTGGAAGCCTCGCTGGCGGGCGGATTCTATCTTCCGTGGTCTCTCCGGACGGACCTTTACGCGTCGTGGAGTACGCGTGGGCGGGACGATCGAAGGGACGACCTGACGGGAACGTTCGAGACAGAGACGAACCGCAGTTCCGGCGATGTCACGTCCGTCACCTCGCGCTTCAGTCGGCCAATGACCGACGGACTGGTGGGCTATCTGACCGCCGATTGGGTGGAAGTCTCAGACAATGCGTTCGACGACGCCAGCTTCGAGTATCTGCCCGCACGGGAACTGACCCGCCTCGGCCTGGGCGTGCGGCAAAGTCTGGCCGAGGGAATGACGCTCGACGCCGCGGTTCAGCGACAATGGTGGGAAGACCGGGGCAGCGCCTTGCTGACGCCTCTGTCCGCCGACGGCTGGGTCGGTCGTCTCAACGTGTCGAAATCCTGGTGAGGGAGGTGCACCCGTGAAGCGTCTACAACGGTTCTTGCTGGCTTTCGCTGCCTTCGCCGTCACCTCGGCATACGGCCACGGGGTTTCCGCGGAGACCCGGCGGACATACAGGGTCGAGGAGCAGCGCGCCTATGAAGGCGGCGAGACCGTTGCGGTCGCAGCCTTCACGGTTCGGTCCGAAGATCAGGGCGACGGTATCACTCGGCACCGCTATCGCCTGGACGGGGCTTTGACGGTTGACAGCGCCTGGGGTGCCATCGGCGCGGAAGCGCGCGAACTCCCCGAGCTGACGTCGACAACCACCTCCGACCGTCGGGCGATCATCACAGGCCCCTTTCCGCGCGGGTCGGTGAATGCGAGCGCGGTCCTGGGCGCGGCTGCGCGACCCGGGCAGGACTGCGCGACGTTCACTCGCGAGGAAATGCTTCCCATGGCGGCCGAGGCGGGTTTGCCTGCGGCGCTCTTGGTGCGGTTCAACGGCGAGAGGGCCGAAAGTGGCTTCTGCATCCTGTCTTGGGAAGCGGCGGAGACGACCGCCTCATCCGCCAGCGGCAGGCCGCTCAAGTTCACCATGCGCGGCCTGATCGTGGCCAACCTCGATTTCAGCGAGATGTATCTCAGCGTGTCGGCGACCGATGGCGACGTGGGAGGGTCCCGGTTCTCGAACCGGCGCGCGATCGCTCTGCAGCTTGAGCCCCATAAGGCCGATCTGGAGAAGGCTTGGGATGCATTGGAGGCCGCCGGCGGCAGCGATCTGCTGATACCGTCCCGCGCGATTGGGCTCGATGGCACGGAGCCGGCGCTCAAGGCGGCGAATGTCGCAGACGCGAGCGTCGCGGCGGCCGCTTCCGCTTTCCTCGAGATCTCCGTGCTCGGGTTTGCGGAACAGAAGGTCAATCCGCTCCCGCTCGCCACGATCGGGGTATTCTATCTAACGGACCAGGCCGCCACGCGGATCGTCAACGGTGTTGGTTACGCGCTGCTGGGAGGCGGATCTCTTTTCGGAAGCCAAACGGCATCGTACATCGGCGGGCGTTTCACGAAATACGATGGGGTGTTCGGGGAAACGCTCCAACTGGTGGCAGGCCGGACCGGCCAGGCCTTCGGCCTTGATCCTAAACTCACCGGCGAACGGGCGGTCGCGATCTATAATCTGGCCTCGCTTGGCTTCGGGGGTCTCGAAAGAGCCGCCCAGCCAAGGATTTCGCAGTTCCTGCTCACGAACCCTCGTTTCAACAATCTGGTGAACCAACTGTTCGTCGCCCGAGGCTCGATCGGCGCTGCCGAGACGGCGACCAACGTTGCAAACTCGCTCGTCAATCTCGTTGGTGAGAGCAACATCAATGCCGTGATGGACTGGATGTCGAGCGATGCTGATTCTGCGGTTTCAGTGACGCCGACCGCGCACCCGGCGATGAACGATCTGGTCAACCGCAATCAGCCTGACCAAGCCTCTCTGGACGGTTCTCGCAATCCGTTCACGACAACGACGGACGGCCGGGTCAGCGACTCGACCGCAGGCCTGGCCGATGTCGTGATCACCGGCCTGCTGAGCTTCCGGATCTTCGATTTCGCGCTTCAAGACGGCGATCAGGTGGATTTGTCCGTAACGCCTGGAGGCCCCTTTGTAAGCCTGAACCTCACCAACGCGGGGGCAAGCTTCACGGCACCCGGCGCTCGCGAGGGGACGCTGGCCGTCATTCGTCTGACCGCACTGAACGAAGGCACGGCAAGCCCGAACACCGGTGCCATCGCGCTTCAGTCCCTGGTCGTCAGCGGATCCCCCAACCAACAGTACAGCCTGATGACAGGCCAGAGCGGGTTCATGCGCGTCTATGTGCTCGGGCGACGCGCGCGGTCCAATCCCTGAGGCCTTTGGCTCAGTTGCCCAGCAGATTGACGGCCATGTTCACCGCCAGAGCCACCAGGACGGTGTTGAACACGAAGGCGGTCACGCTGTGGACCGTGGAAAGGCGGCGGATGCCTCGGCCGGAGATCTGGACGTCCGCGGTCTGGCTGGCGACGCCGATGATCAGGGCGAAGTGCAGGAAGTCCCAATAGTCCGGCTCGGCCTCGCCGGGAAAGGTCAGCCCACCGGTGTCCGCGCCGCCTTCGTCCGGGGCGTAGAAGCGGTGGGCGTAGTGCAGGCCGAACAGGACGTGGACGAACAGCCACGACAGGGCCTCGGTGCCCAGGATCAGGGTGGCCGAGAGGGCCGGCGTCTCTCCGGTGGCGGCTGCGGCCGCTTCGGACACCACGACCACCACGCTGGCCAGGGCGGCCAGGAGGCTGAGCGGCAGGACGGCGGTGCCGGCCTCGTCCAGGTCGGCGGCGCGGCGGCGGATGGCGTCGATCGAACGGGCGCGGGCCGTCTTCAACCCGGTCAGGATCAGGAACAGGGCCACGCCCATGTCCCAGCCGACCGCCAGGCGAACGGTCCAGCGCCAGTCGGACGGCACCGCCAGAGCCACGACCACCGCCACGAGCAGCCCCGCCAGCAGGTCGCGGTGCAGGCGGAACAGCCGGACTCGCGGCGGGGCAGGCGGCGCGGCGGATCGGGGCATCAGGTTCCGGGCTGGACGTAGGGGACAGCGGCGAACAGGCGGCGTTCGGCGCCGCGCGGATCGTCCTCCATCCGGGCCGGTTCGTCCATGATCATCGTCTGGCGGAGCGTCAGATCGTAGGGCGTCCAGGTCGGCAGGCCGGGGTGGTTCGGATCGCCGTCGCGGGCCAGGGCGACGAAGGCGCGGCTCAACCGGTCGGCCATGGGCTGGGCCTCGGACCCCTGGGCGCGGCTGCCGGTGGCTATGACATTGTCCAGCGCCAGGGGGATGTCGTCGGTGTGCATGGCGCCGCGCCGGCCGCCGTCGATCGGCGAGGTCCAGTCCAGCTGATAGACGAAGGCCGGGTGACCCGAGGCCGCGCGGGCCTCCGCCTCGATGACCGCACCGCGCCAGGAGCGGGCGGCGGTGGTGGCGGCAAAGAAGACGTCGGACGGGCTGTAGGCGGGATACATCCGGCGGTAGGCGGCGATGACCGGCTCGGGCGCGACGTCGATGCGGAACTCGCGATCGGTCATCTTGCCGGGCAAGTCGTCCCAGGTGAGCTCGAAGTTGGCCGGATCGCCGCCCAGGAAGGCCTTGGTCTCGTCGTGGGTGTTGCCGATGATCATCGGGATCTGCGCCGACTGGGCGGGGGCATCGGGGTAGAAGGGGTGGCGGGGCAGGGAGCGGCTGTCCAGCACCGGACCGAAATACAGCCCGCCGAAGCCCAGCACCGGATCGGTGGCCCGGGTCGCCTGCAGCAGGGCCTCGACCGGCAGGGTGGCGGCCTCGGCGGCGCGGTCGGGGGTCAAGCCCAGGGCTTCCAGCCAGGTCGTGGCGCGCCGGGTGGCGTTCCAGGGGCCGGAGGCGGTGACCTGTTGCCCGCTCATGGTCGCCACGCGGTGGAACAGGCCGGCGGCCACCGGCGTCGCCATCATCGTCGCGATCTTGGCCCCGCCGCCCGACTGGCCAAAGACCATGACGCGGCCGGGGTCGCCGCCGAAGCCGGCGATATTGTCGCGCACCCACCGCAGGGCCAGGATCAGGTCCAACTGTCCGGCATTGCCGCTGTCCTGGAAGGGCGCGCCGGCGAGCCGCGCCAGATAGGCATAGCCCAGCGGCCCGAGCCGGTGGTTCAGCGTGACCACCACCACGTCGTTGCGCCGCGCCAGCCGGGTCCCGTCGTACAGCGGATCGGAGCCCGAGCCGCTCGAATAGGCCCCGCCGTGGATATAGACCATGACCGGCCGGCGCGCGTCATCGAGGCCCGGCGACCAGATGTTGAGGAACAGGCAGTCCTCGCTCTGGTTCGGCTCGGACCCGGTCTGGGGGCTGGCCGGGCCATAGGCGAAGGCCTCTGCGGGCGCGGTCCAGCGGGTCGGGGCGACGGGTGGCTGGAAGCGCCGCGGACCGGTGTCGGCGCCGTAGCGCAGCCCCTTGAACACGCGCACATCGCCCTCGATCTGGCCGCGCACCGGGCCGCTCGTCGTGGCGACGACGGGGTGGTCCCCCTGGGCCCAGGCGGGTCGCGCCAGGGTCGGCAGGATCAGGCCGGCGGCGATCAGGGTGCGGCGGTTCAGATGGGGCATCGGGTCTCGCTCATGGCCGTCATACCCAAGACTAGGCCCGGTCCGCCATCGCTGTCACCGGTGTCATCGCGATCCACCCTTGCAGGCTTCCGCACGCGCCGCTCTAGTGCGATCACGCATTGTTACGAACCGCCCTCCCGATCGGTTCGCACCGGAGACCTCGCATGCCTCATCACGACCGCGCCGGCCTGTCCGTCGATCCGCAGCTGTCGGCCTTCCTGGAGGATGAGGTGCTGCCCGGCCTCGGAATCGGGGCGGACGGCTTCTGGTCGGGCGTCGCCCAGATCTTCGCGCGGTTCGCGCCGGAGAATCGGGTCCTGCTGGCCCGACGCGATGACCTCCAGGCGCAGATCGATGCCTGGCACGTCGCCCGCAAGGGACAGCCGCACGACCCGGCGGCGACGGAAGGTTTCCTGCGCGAGATCGGCTATCTGGTCGAGGAGCCCGCGCCGTTCCAGGTCACCACGCAGAACGTCGACGACGAGCTGGCCAGGCTGGCCGGGCCGCAGCTGGTGGTGCCGATCCTGAATGCGCGCTTCCTGCTGAACGCCGCCAATGCGCGGTGGGGCAGTCTGTATGACGCGCTTTACGGCACCGATGCCCTGGGCGACCTGCCGCCGGCGGGGGGCTATGACACCGCCCGGGGCGCGCGCGTGGTGGCCCGCGCCAAGGCCTTCCTCGACGAGGCGGTGCCGCTGGCGGCGGGGTCGCACGCCGAGGTCACCGGCTGGTCGGTGGTGGACGGGGCGCTGAGCCCGGCGCTGAAGGACCCGGCCCAATTCGTCGGCTATCTGGGCGAGCCGGGGGCCCCGTCCGCCATCCTGCTGGCCAACCACGGCCTGCACATCGAACTGGTCATCGACCGGTCCAGCGCCATCGGGGCCGCGGATGCGGCGGGCCTGTCGGACGTGGTGCTGGAGAGCGCCCTGTCGACCATCTGCGATCTGGAGGACTCGGTCGCGGCCGTGGACGCCGAGGACAAGGTCGCGGCCTATCGCAACTGTCTGGGGCTGATGAAGGGCGACCTGTCGGCCCGGTTCAGCAAGGGCGGCCAGACGCTGAACCGGACGCTGGAGCCGGACCGGTCCTTCACGGCCCCGGGGGGCGGGGCGGTGACCCTGAAGGGGCGGTCGCTGCTGTTCGTGCGCAACGTCGGCCATCTGATGACCAATCCGGCCATCCGTCTGCCGGACGGGACCGAGGCCCCGGAAGGCATTCTGGACGCCATCGTGACCTCGCTGATCGCGCTGTACGACCTGAAGGGGCTGGGTGGGTTCACCAACTCGGCGGCCGGGTCGGTCTATATCGTCAAGCCGAAGATGCACGGTCCGCAGGAGGCGGGCTTCACCGACCGGCTGTTCGACGCGGTCGAGGACCTGCTGGGGCTGGCGCGGCACACGATCAAGGTCGGGGTGATGGACGAGGAGCGGCGCACCAGCGCCAATCTGGCGGCCTGCATCGAAGCGGTGAAGGACCGGATCGTCTTCATCAACACCGGCTTCCTGGACCGCACCGGCGACGAGATCCACACCGCCATGCAGGCCGGGCCGATGGTGCGCAAGGCCGACATCAAGGGCTCGAAATGGATCGCGGCGTACGAGGCGCGCAACGTCGCCATCGGCCTGGCGTGCGGCCTGTCCGGGCGGGCCCAGATCGGCAAGGGCATGTGGGCGGCCCCCGACCGGATGGCCGACATGCTGGAGCAGAAGATCGGCCACCCCCGGACCGGGGCGAACACCGCCTGGACCCCGTCACCGACGGCCGCGACCCTGCACGCGCTGCACTATCACGCCGTCGATGTCTTCGCGGTCCAGACCGAGGTCGCCGCCCGGCCGACGCCGGGGCTGGAGGACCTGCTGACCCCGCCGCTGGCGCACGGGGTCAACTGGTCCGAGCAGGAGGTGGCCGACGAGCTGGACAACAATGCCCAGGGCATCCTGGGCTATGTCGTGCGCTGGATCGACCAGGGGGTGGGCTGTTCCAAGGTGCCGGACATCCACGACATCGGCCTGATGGAGGATCGGGCGACGCTGCGGATCAGCTCGCAGCACATCGCCAACTGGCTGCTGCACGGGGTCTGTACGGCGGAACAGGTCGACGCCGCCTTCCGGCGCATGGCGGCCAAGGTGGACGGGCAGAACGCGGGCGATCCGCTGTATCGCCCGATTGCGGCGGATCCCGAAGGCTCGCTGGCCTATCAGGCGGCGCGGGCCCTGGTGTTCGAGGGGGTGGCCCAACCCAACGGCTATACCGAACCTCTGCTGCATGCGTTCAGACAGAGGGCGAAGGCGGAGACCTGATCCTTCTCCCCTTGAGGGAGCGGGAGATCGCGCACGGCGGCGTAGACGTCGTCCTGGCGCGGTCGGGTGAGGGGTGACACCGGCGGCCGGCTGGCGCCTGTCGACCCCTCACCCTTTCGCGCGAGACCGATCGCTACGCTCTCGGGCGCTCAAGCCCCCCTAAAGGCGAGGAATGTCACAATCAACACCACAACTGTTGCAGATCCCTCCGCCCATCCTATGTTACCGTCTACGCAACAGCGCGGCGGGACGTCCTGCCGCCGGGAGACACGACGATGATCGAGCGCAGACCGTTCGAGAGCCTGGGTGGCGCCAACCACGGCTGGCTGAACGCCAAACACCATTTCTCCTTCGCCAACTACTACGATCCCAAGCGCATGAGCTGGGGCAATCTGCGGGTCTGGAACGACGACGAGATCGCCGCCGGCTCGGGCTTTCCGCCCCATCCCCATTCGGACATGGAGATCATCACCTATGTCCGCGAAGGCGCGATCACCCATGAGGACAGCCTGGGCAACAAGGGCCGCACCGAGGCCGGCGACGTCCAGGTGATGAGCGCCGGCACCGGCATCCGCCACGCCGAATACAATGCCGAGCCGACCCTGACCCGGATCTTCCAGATCTGGATAGAGCCAACCAAGCGCGGCGAGGCCCCGGCCTGGGGCGCCAAGCCCTTTCCGAAGGGCGATCGCGCCGGCCAGTTCGTGGTCCTGGCCTCGGGCTTCGACGATGACGGCGACGCCCTGCCGATCCGCACCGACGCCCGCATCGTCGCCGCCACCCTGAAGGCCGGCGAAAGCGCCACCTATCCGCTGGGCGCAACCCGCCGCGGCTATCTGGTGCCGGCCAAGGGCGAGGTCGAGATCAATGGCGTCCACCTGAACGCTCGCGACGGCGCCGCCATCACCGACGAGGCCACCATCACCGTGACCGCCGTCAACGACGCCGAGATCGTGCTGGTCGACGCGGCGTAATTTCGGTGCCTCTCCCTCCCCTTTATGGGGAGGGACGACCGCGCGGCGGTCGGGGTGGGGCCGTGCGAAGCCATCGCGCGCTCCATACAGCCCCACCCGCGCTCGGCTGACGCCTCACGCTCCCTCCCCATGAAGGGGAGGGAGATGTTTATTCGACGCAGGGGTTCACAGCACCCCGATCATGCTCGCGACCAGCGGATGCCTGACGATGTCGCCCTCGGCCAGGCGGACCACGGCGATCTCCGGCACCGCCTCCAGCCGCGTGGCGATGTCGGCCAGCCCCGACAGGGACGGCAGCAGGTCCGTCTGTCCCGGATCGCCCGTCACCACCATGTTGGAATGCCAGCCCAGCCGCGTCAGCAGCATCTTCAGCTGCACGTAGGTGCAGTTCTGGGCCTCGTCGATGACGATGAAGGCGTTGTTCAGCGTGCGGCCGCGCATGTAGCCGACCGGCGCGATCTCGATCAGGCCCTCGGCCATCAGGGCCCCGACCCGCTTCATCGACAGCCGGTCCGACAGGGCGTCGTACAGGGGCCGCAGATAGGGGGCCAGCTTGTCCTCCATGGCCCCGGGCAGGAAGCCGATCGACTCCCCGGCCTCGACCGCCGGGCGGCTCAGAACGATGCGGCCGACCTTGCCGGCCTCCAGCGCCTCGACCGCCTTGGCCACGGCCAGATAGGTCTTGCCCGTGCCTGCCGGCCCCAGAGCCAAAGTCAGGTTGTGGGCGTCGATGGCCGCCAGCAGCTCGGCCTGACCCTCGGACTTGGGCTTCAGCGTTTTCAGATAGCCCTGCTCGCGGTCGTCGTTGGACGGATGCGGCGACCAGGCGCCCCGGCTTTGGGGAGTCGGCAAGCGGCGGACCTTGGCCTCCTGGCCATAGTCGGGGCCGTCGAAGGCTCCCCCTTCACGGGATTGACGCTTGATGGCGGCGCGCTTGGTCATGGCAGGCTCCGGTCAATAAAAAAGGCGACGCCGGAAATGGCATCGCCTCGATCGAGGGTGGGGAGAAGGGGAGAAGCAGCGAAGCGTCGTCCGGGGTCGGAGATGTATCCCACATCCAGCGGGAGGGCCCGCCGCATACCCGAACGCGTCACGCACGCTCTCCGAGGCTCTGACCGGACCGGGGTTGATCCGGCTTCGGATCCGGGGCCGAAATGGGGGCCTCGAATCGCATCAACAGGATGATGCTAACGCGGTTTCCAAAGGCTTAAAGCCTGTATTTCATTGAGTTCAGATGAGGATTTCATGACGATCTATTCGCTGGCGGACAAGAAACCGCAGCTGCCGCCCGAGGGCGAATACTGGATCGCGGACAATGCCGTGGTCATCGGCGACGTGACCCTGCAGTCGGGCGCCAGCGTCTGGTTCGGCTGCACGGTGCGCGGCGACAACGACCCCATCACGCTCGGCGCGAACACCAACGTCCAGGACGGCTGCGTGCTGCATTCCGATCCGGGCGAACCCCTGACCATCGGGGCCAACGTCACCGTCGGCCACCTGGCCATGCTGCACGGCTGCACCATCGGCGACAACACCCTGATCGGCATCGGCGCGGTGGTCCTGGGCCGGGCGGTGATCGGGAAGAACTGCCTGATCGGCGCGAATGCCCTGATCACCGAGGGCAAGGTCATCCCCGACGGCTCTCTGGTCATGGGCCAGCCGGGCAAGGTCGTCCGGCAGTTGGACGAGGCCCAGATCGCCGCCCTGACCGCCTCGGCCCAGCACTATGTCCAGAACTGGAAGCGGTATTCCGCGACTCTGGCCGAGGTCTAGGCGATCCGCCGCCCGTCGACCGCGGCCAGCGTCAGCGGCGGTCGCCCGCCGAGGCCGACGCCGATCGACAGCCGCGCGGTCAAGGGGCCGACGGCCTCGCGGCGTCGTTCCTGATCGACCGTGGGCTGATACAGGCCCACCAGCCGGTCGGCCGCGCCGTCGGGACCGCGCAGGGGGGCGATGACGATCTCCAGCACGCCCCGCAGCCGCGCGGCCTCGGCCACCATCACCACCGGCCGCGCCTCGCGAAAGGCCTGCGCCGCCGCCGCCGCCACCATGGGCCGGCTCTCGGGCGTCCAGAGCGTCAAGGCGTCGACACCGCGCAGGGGGCGGTCGTGCAGGGTCTCGATCCAGCCCCCCGCCAGGCGGAAGGTCACGGCCTCGGCGGTCCGCTCGGCCGCGAACAACTGCGGCACCAGCCGGCCCAGCCGCAGCGGCGCCAGGTCGGCGCGCGCCGGGATCGACCCGGCATCGGGCAGGGTGGCCCAGTGGTCGATCAGGGTCTGTGTGCCGGAATGGAACATGGTCCTCACCTTCGGTCGCGACGCCGCAACGACCGGGCCAGACGCTTGGCAACGGAAACGCAAGGGTTTTGCCCGCAGATGGGCGATTGGATCGGCCTGCGTCTTGTCAGGGCCGACGACGATTTCTTCAGGAGCTGGCCCATGCGGGTGGCGTTCAAGATCTGGCTGCCGGTCGTGGCCGGCGCCTTCGGTGCCGCGGTGGCCCTGTTCGGCATGACGGGCCCGGCCTCGGCCCAGTGCAGCTCCGGCTGCACCCCTCCGCCCGAACCGCCGTGCAACGCCTGTCAGCCGCCCCCGCCGCCGCCGCCCCCGCCGCCCCCGCCGGAATGCTGCACCCCCGGCTATCCGCCCGAATACCCGCCCGGCGGTGGAGACATCAACGTCAACGTCAACGTCAATGCGAACGCCAACGCCAATGCGAGCGCCGCCGCCCGCGCCGGGATCAATGCCCGCGTCAACAGCTACGGCAGCGTCCGCGGCGGTGGCGGCGGCGGGGCCTATTTCAGCGTCGAACAGCCCTATCCGACCGTCATCCAGGGCCTGAACGTCGAGGCCGGAGCCGCCGCCCAGGTCATCCGCGTGCCGTACGAAGCCCGCCGCCGCTGGGAAAAACGCGTCGTCATCCAGGCCTTCTGCATCGACGACCGGGACGTCCCGCACCCCGCTTCCCAGGTCTCGGGCGGCCGCGACGTCTACGACGACTTCGAGGGGGAGCTCTACCGCTGCATCGCCGGCACCCGGCTCCAGGTCACCTGGTCGGAGTGGACGGGTCAGGTCAGCTTCGAGGGAGGACAAACCTTCGCCTGCCGCAAGGGTGAAGCCCTGTGGCGCGACCGGTCCGGCGACCTGCGCTGCAAGACCCAGATCGCCCAGCGCGACTGCAACGAACGCTCGCTGCTGCGCCGCTACGGAGCCGGCATCAAGGTGCTCGTCTGGGTCAAGGAAGAGATCTACACCGAATACCGCGAAGAGATCGTCCAGGCCCAGGGTGTCTCGATCACCGGGGCCTCGATGATGCTGGACGGCGGCGTCGGCGGCCGGGTGTTCTGAACGCCCGACAACGGCGCGTTCAGCCGATCCGCATGGACGGTCGGCTAGGAATCGATCGTCGGGTTCATCGCCGACGATCCTGAAGACGACTCAGGCCCTGGGAGCCCTCCGCCCCAGGGCCGCTTTTTGCCTACTCCGACGCCTCGGCACCGGCTGCCGTGACCTCCGCTCGCCACGCGGTGCCGGGCTTCAGATACGCCTGGGCGACACGCTGGATGTCGGCCGGGGTGACCGCCTCCAGATCGCTGATCGCCGTGCGGATGGCGTCGATGTCGCCCGGCCTGGCCTGGACGGCCGACAGATTGGCCAGCCACCAACCATTCTGCGCCTGGCTCCGGCGCAGTCCCTCGACCGCCGACAGCCGGGCCCGGGTCAACTCGTCGGCCTCGATCGGGGTGTCGCGCAGCGCGGCGGCGACCTCGTCGACGGTCTCGAACAACTGGCCGAGGTTCTCCGGCGGCACCTCGGCCTGGACGAAGGCGTAGCCGTACGCGGGGAAAATGTTCGAGGAGGTGGCCGAGGCCCCCGGCGAATAGGCGATCCCCAGTTCCTCGCGGATCTTGTCGGTCACCCGAAGCTGCAGCACCCGGGCCAGCAGCCCGACGATCCGGCCCTCCGTCCGATCTTCGATGGAGTCCACCGTCGGCCAGGCCACATAGGCCAGGGCCTGGGTCGGCAGGCCGGTATGGACGATCCGGACCGGCTCCGGTGTCGGGGCTGGGAAGCGCCGCACCAGGGAGTCGGCGCTCGGGGCGGTCGCCGCCGGGCGGGCGGGCAGGGCGCCGAAGGTCTGGCCCACGGCTGCGATCGCCGCCTCGACCGTCACATCGCCGACGACCGTGATCTCGATCGGCCCCTGGGCCACCCCGGCCTCGACCGCTGCGCGCAGGCTCGACAGCTCCGCCGCCGCGATCGCCTCCTGGGGCGGCAGGCCGAAGCGCCGATCGCCGCTCGACAGCAGGGCTTCGCCGTCCAGGGCCAGAGCCCCGCCCGGCGTCGCGCGAATCTGGTCGAACTGGGCTGGAACGAGTGATTTGAAACGGGCGAAGGGCTCGGGCCGCCAGGCGCTGTCGGTGAAGAAGGCCGCCAGCAGCTGCATCTGCAGCTCGAAATCCTCGGGCCGGGTCGCGCCGCCATAGGTGTAGGCATCCGGGGATATGCTGAAGCTGGTCGCGACGACGTCACTCGCCAGGACCTGCTCGAGTTGCGACTGGGTCAGCTGGCCCAGCCCCCCCTGGATCACGACCGGAGCGGCGATGGCGGGAATGGAGCCGTCCTTCGGCAGATCGAGTAAGCCGTTGCCGACGCGGACGTTCACCAGGATCTGTTCGTCGGTGAAGGTCGTCGGCTTGACCGTCAGCTTCACGCCGTTGGCGAAGGTGATCAGGGTGGTGCCCAGGTCGGCGATCTCGGTCCGGCTGTCCGGTTCGGTCGGCGTGCCGAAGCGCGTATAGGGCCACGCCATGGCCGCGACCGCGACCGGAGCCGCGACGGGGACCTGGCGCGACGCCTCCAGGGCGGCGGTGATGGCGGCCTCTCCGCCCTCGATCGCGACGGGGGTGGTGACGAAGGCCAGGGGGCCGTTGCCGGTGAAGGCGTCGCGGAAGGCGGTATTGACGGCCTCCGGTCTCAGGTCCGCGACAGTCGCCTCGAAGATCTCGAGCTGCGTCGCCGGGGTGCTGAACACCTCGTTCTCGTTCGCCGCGCTCAACAGGGCCCCCGCCAGGGTCGGTGTCTGGCGCGTCGCGGCGGAGGCCACGGCCGCCGTCAGACGGGTCCGGATCTCAGTGATCTCGCGGTCGAGCTCGGCCTGGGTCGCGCCGTACTGGACCATCCGGCGCAGTTCCTGCTCGACGGTCTCCAGGGCCCGCTTCCATTCGCCAGGATTGTAGTTGACGTTCAGCGTGCCCGCCTCGAGCGAGCCGATGATCTCCTCATAGTCGCCCCCGGCGGCCAGGAAGGGCGGATTCTCGGCGCGGGCCAGTTCGCTGAACCGGCGGTTCAGAACCGCCATGCCGAGACTGCGAACCAGGTCTTCGCGACGGTTGGCCACCGTGTCGGGCTCGTCGGTGAAGGGCTTGGTCCAGAAGATCGCCGTGGATGACTGGACACCGGCTTCCTGAAAGATCCGGGTCTCCGTCTGGCGCGGCTGGACGTCGCCCAGCACCGGCTCGGGACCGTCGGCGGCGGGATTGACCCAGCTTCCGAAGGCGGTCGCGATCTGGGCCTCCATCTTGGCGACATCGAAGTCGCCCACCGCGATCATGGTCGCGCGCTCGGGCCGATAGTATTTGCGGTAGAAATCGACGAACTCGTCTCGCGGCGCGGTGCGGATGATGTTCAGGTCGCCGATCGGGAAGCGGTCGGCCAGACGCTGCCCAGGGGCCAGGAAGGCGAACTGGGCCTTGATGGCGCGCAGGCCAGGCACGTCACGCGTCCGCTCCTCGCCGACGATGACGCCCCGCTCGGAGTCCACCGCCGCCGCGTCGAACAGCAGCTCGCTGGCGGTTTCGCGCAGGACGAACAGACTGGTCTCGACCACCTCGTCGGTCGTGTTGGGCAGGTTCAGGGTATAGGCCGTCTGGTCGAAGCTGGTGAAGGCATTGGTGTCGCCGCCGAACGACAGGCCCAGCCGCTCCAGCCGGCGGGTCATCTCCCCCTCCGGGATGTTGTTCGACCCGTTGAACGCCATGTGTTCCAGGAAATGGGCCAGACCCTTCTGGGCGTCGGTCTCTGACAGGGAGCCGGCGTCGAACCTCAGTCTCAGGGCGGCCTGGTTCGGGGGCGTGGCGTTGCGCAGGATGGCGTATTTCATGCCGTTGGGCAGGACGCCGAACCGAACCGCAGGGTCGGCGGGCACGTCGCTGGTGGTCTGGGCCCAGGGGTCGGACGGCTGTGCCGTCGTTGTCTGGCCCCCCGCCGTCTGAGCCCCCGTCGTCTGAGCCATCACGGCTCCGGACAGGGGACCGGCGAGCAGGACCAGCCCGGAGGCCGCGGCGAGCAGAAGGCGACGAAGGGTCATGAAGGCTCCGGGCGACACGAAGCCGCGCGGTGAGCGGCGTCAGGGATGCGTGGCGATGCCCTAGGTCATCGCGCGCTCAACATCCCTGAAGCGCGATCGGGTGTGAAGCCCTGTTTACGCGCAGTCAGGACCCCGGGCGGGTCACGTAGAAGGTCGCGGCATTGCCCACCGCGTTCGCGCTGGCGGCCACGGCCCGACCGGTGCCCCGAACGGTCGCCGCGCCCGTGGCCGTCACCGGCCCCGTGTTGGTCTGGTCGTTGGTCGCGATCAGCGTGCCCTGGCAGGTCGAACAGGCGTAGCCGGTGACCGTATTGCCCACCGCGCTGGCGGAGACATAGGCGTCATAGCCATCGGTGCCCGCGAAGTCGGCCGTGGCCTGGACGCCGCCCGAGTTCACCTGTGCGTTGTCGATCTGCAGATAGACGTCGTTGTTGCCGACGACGACCGCATTGCCGACGCCTTCCGCCACGGCCGTTGCCGCCCCCCAGTCGTAGCTGGTGACGATGGCCGAGGCGCGGACCTCCGGCAGGTTGGACTGGTCGGTGGTCACGACGACCGAGCCGCCCTGATTGTAGAGCAGGGTCTGGTTGGCGGCGGCCCGCGCCCGTCCGGCCAGGTCCCAGGCGTTGGCGGCATTGGCGCTGGTCGCGGCCGTCACGGCATCGCCCGAGGTGCGCTGTCGGATCGTCAGGTCCTGACTGGAGGCCAGGCCCGAATTTAGGGCCATGCTGTTGGCCGTCGACTGGCTGATGAACTCGGCATTCGCGGGCACGTACTGGGTCTCCGCATAGGTTTCGGCCCGGACCCCGGCATCCGAGTTCTGGATGACCGTGCCGGAGACGTGGGACGCGCTGGCCGCCATGGAAACCGTATTGCCGAGGGCATCGACGCTGACGGAGGCCCCGCCCAGCATCCGCGCCCTCGGACCATTGATGGTGGCGCCCGCGGTGACCTCGGTCGGTCCGATGTCCTGGCGGGTCTCGATGTCGAGATCACCGCCATAGGCGGCGGCTCCCAGATAATTGCCCTGCGCCTGGGTCGAGGCGTTGACCGGCCCCTCCAGCGTGCCGTCGAGATTCAACGTCGCGCTCGAGCCGACGTCGGCATCGGACCGCTGACCCGACGTGATCTGCAGGTCGCGGTCCTGCGCCGTCCCGGCCAGGCTGTTGCCCTGGGCGGCGGTGGTCGCGGCGGTCTCGCCGGTCGCGCCCTCGACGTTCAGCGTCTGGCCGGCGATGACGTCGCCCAGCTGCAGCTGATTGTTGAGAACGATGACCCCGTCCTGGGCGAAGGCCTCAGTAGCGGCTGCGACGCACAGCGCCGTCGCGGCGATCGTTCCAGCGATCCGGATCGGCGCGGGTCTGGCCATTGTTCGTGTCCGTATTGTCATAGGCGGGGTAGTAGCCCCCGGTTGCGCCCACTGTGTTCAGCGGGTCGTTGGCGGCGTCGAGGCAGACTTCGGGGCCCGGCGCGCCGTAGAGGTTGGCCATGAACTCCACCGTCGCCCGCTCGATCAGGGCGCGCACGGCCAGTTGCACCGGCTCCATCCCGCCGGTCCCGGCCGAGATGTCGAAGACGTTGCCGTTCAGGAAGTCGAACACGCCGGCTGAGATCTCGCGGCCGATGATCTGCTTCTGATAGGAGACCACGTCGACCACCTCGAGGGTGGTGGTCTGGACCAGGCGCAGGTCGATGGCGATGTTCATCACGAACACCTTGCCCTGGACGATGCCCGATCCGGGCGTGTCGGTGTCGGTCTCGCCCACCCCGGCGTCGAAACCGGCCGAGCGGATGTTGTAGTTCACCTCGGTGATCCCGCCGACAAGATAGAAGTCCGAACCCGGCACCTGGCCGGCCAGGATGCGGCGATAATTGGGATCCTCGGGCGTGCCGCCCTGGTCGCCGATCAGACGGTTGTTGGCGTAGCGCAACTCCATCTCCGAGATCGAGGTGTCGTAGCGCTCGACCATCTGCGCCCCGGACTTGGCCAGGGCGCTGAAGGCCATCAGCGAGGCCCCGCCGGTGACCTGGCGGCCGCCATCGGACGACACCGTGCCGGTGTAATCGCTGATCCGGCCGACCGCCATGCGGGGGGAGGGCAGGTCATAGCGCCGGGCGTAGTCGGCCAGGCAGTAGAGGGCCGTGGAATAGGGGGTCGGGTTCGACGTCACCGGGGCATTGCCGATCGGCTTGGCGTACATCCCGCCGGGTCCCGCGACCGGGCTGACGCAGCCGGCGAGCAGGCTGGCGACGGCCAGGGCGACGCCGCCGACCCTGGCGCGACGGGCATGAGCTGTCGGGATCATCAGAAGCCTGTCAGGGTGCCGGTCAGGTCCGTGCGGGCGGTAACATTGCCCGTATTGGTCTGACTTGAATTGACGATGACCGTGTTGTGGCTGCCCTGGACCACCACGTTCAGATTGTTGCCGATGGCGGTCGAGCCGCCCGAGGCTGCGCCCGCCTGGGTCCCGCCCGAGCCCGAATAGGTCTGCGACACGCCGCCCGACCGAGCCGAATAGGACGAGGCGCCGGCCTGAATCAGGCCGTCGACGATCAGGCGATTGCCGTTCGGATCGCGGGTGGAGCCGGTCTGGGCCGAGGCCACCGACTGGCGGGCCCCGCCGTAGCCGTTCTGGAACGCGGTCAGGCCACCGGACGCACTGGTCTGCGCCAGAGCCGGAGCGGCCATGGCGGACAGGGCCAGGGCCCCCGCGACTATAGTCTTCCGTCTGTCGGCCATTCGATCATTCCACGCGGTACAGGTCGAGCCGCAGCACGCGGTTCACTCGCCATGATGGATTATGGTTATTAAGAAGCGCTTGAGATCGTGGGTCGGCGGGTGCAGCGCGGCGGGCGGTCATCACGGGCCTGTCCGGTTCGGCCCGCGACCGTCTGTCGGCATTGCGGGATGGGACGATGTCGTTCATCACCCGCAGTCTGGATCGCGCCCTCCATGAAGGGGCCGCGTCCGCAATGGCAGGAGGCCGGTTCGCCCTCGGACCCGAACAGATCGTCCCCCTGGGGCCCCGCCGAGCCGGCACCGCCCGGGCCGGAGCGCGTGTTCAACGCGCCGCTGCTCGCGGTGCTGCTCGCCCTGTCGATGCCGGCGCTGTACCTGTTCCAGAGCCGGGCGCACGACTATTGGCTGGGGCTGGCCTTCGCGCCGATCGATCTGGCCGAGGGCCGCTATCTAGGCCTCGTCACCTCT
>NZ_CP019508.1:1622500-1897500 GCF_002002865.1 Brevundimonas sp. LM2
CGCGTCGTCGTCGGCGGGCATGACGGGGGTGTCAAGCGTCATCGGGGCCTCACCCGGCCGGTCGTCCACCAGGTCGTTCCAGTCCAGCTTGTCCTGCGCGGGGGCCGTGGGTCGCGCCGGGGGCTCGCCGCCTGCGGGTGAAAGGCGCAGCCGCCCCCGGAGCCCGAAACCGCGATCCCGCTCAGGCTCAGGTTCGGCCTCAACCCGCCGGGGCCGATCCTCGGCATTCGTGGCCAGCGTTTCCAACGACGGCTCGCGCCGCCGCATCGGCTGGGGGTCGCCCGAGACGACGCCCATCAGCCGCACGGCCTCGGTCAGCATGTCGTAGTTGCGTCGGACGCGGTCCTGGAAGCCGGCGTCCAAAGCTTCGGTGTCGGCGGCCGCCTTGCGCGAGGCGGCGGCGAGGGCGGCGAGGCCCTCTTCGACCGTCACGCGGACCGCCTCGGCCCTTGCGCGGGCCTCCTCGGGCAGACGGGACGCCCGCTCGTCCAGGTCGCCGATGGCGGCATCGACCTCCCCCAGGGCCTGGGTCATGCGCGACAGCGTGGACTCCAGTTTTTCGATGGCGCGCTGCCCGGCCTGGTCCACCAGTCCGCTCGTCTCCTGGACGATGCGACGGGCTCCGTCCACACGGGCGTCCGCGGCCTGATCGGCCTTCTGGGCTGCGTCGAACAGGGCTTCCCCCAGACGATCGGCGCGGATCTGCGCCTGTCCAGCGGCTTCGTCGGCGGCGGCGCGGCTTTCTTCCGCGGTCGCCTTCAGCATGGCCAGGGCCCGACGGGTCTCCTCGAGCAGGGTGTCGCGCGCCTCGGCCGCGAGCGCTTCGAACCGGTCGAGCGACAGCTTGGTGGCCGCATCGAAGCCATCGGCCTCGCGTTGCGAGAGGTCGACCAGGGCCCGGAATTGATCGGTCGCCGATTCGACCAGGTCGCGCAGGCCTTCGGACGCCCGGGTGGACGTCTGCCCCAGATCCCCGGCGGCGGCGCGGGCGGCGGACAGCTGCTCGGTCAGCTGGGCGCGCTGACTCTCGACCTGCGCCGAAAAATCCTCCTGATCGGTGCGCAGCGCATAGGCGGCGGTGACCAGGGCGGCGCGCTGCTGGCCCAGACCCTGTTCGACCGACAGGATCTGTTCCGCCACGCCGGTTCCGGCGTTCTCCAGCCGCAGCGTTTGACGCGCCAGGTCGTCGGCGGCCAGGCGGGCGGCGTCCTGGGCCTCATTGGCGGCGGCGGCCAGATCGGCGGCCCGGGCGGCGAGCGCGGTCTCGGCCTCGCGTAGCTGGGTCTGCGCCAGGTCGGAGGCATCGACGATCAGCCGGGACTGGCGCTCGACGGCGTCCAGCACGCCGGACGCCTGGCCATCCAGGCGTCCGCCCAGGGTGGCCATTTCCTCGCGCTCGCGCCCCAGCTGCTCCGTGAGACGGCGCGCCGTCCGCCCGGCGTTCTCGGCGGCCTCGTTCAGCCGATTGGTCTCGAGAGACAGAGCCTCGCGCAACAGGGCCATGTCATTGCGGGCCCGCTCGGCGGCGAGGGCGGCCTGGTCGATGTCGTTGCGCAGGGCGGACAGAACATCGCCGGCCTGCTGGGCAGCCAAGGCGGTCGGGGCCACCAGGGCCTCGGCCAGCTGGCGCGCGCGGCGGGTCTCCAGCGCCAGGCCGTTGCCCTGTCGAATCGCATGGGCCAGCATCAGCGCCAGACCGGCCGGGGCCAGGGCGATCAGGGTGTAGATGGCCAGGCGCAGCGGGTCGGCCAGCACGTCGCCGGCCCCGATCTCATAGGCCGCCCAGGCCGCGACGCCGCCGATCCAGAGGGCTGAGGCGACACCGGCGATCGCATAGGGCGCGCCGGTCTGGGGCGCGCGGGTCGTCGATAGGGTCGATGGTGCCGGCAGCTCCGGCCCCGAATAGCGGGCAGGGGGGGCGTCGGCGCTGACCGCGAAAGGGGCCACCGTCGGGGGTTCGGGCCTGGGCTCCGGGCGGGGGGCGGGCGCCGCCGCGGCGGGGGGAACCTCCGGCTCGACTGTTGCCACGGCATCGTGCTGACGTTCCTGTTCCAGCAACCGGCGACGACGGCGCTCCGAAACCGGCCGTTCGCGCGACGGGGCGGGCGTGGCCGCCGGGGTCTCGTCCGGGATCCCGATGTCGTCCGGAGCCGTGGCCTCGGCCGGGAAGGTCGCTTCGGGATCGGTCAGAACAAGCGGCGGCCGTTGGCGGGACTTCATGGAGGATCAATCTCGTAGGGCGGGTGTCTGCGCAGACAGGGCGGACACGCCTTCGACCCTAGAGCCTGATCCTGCGCGGTGAAAGCGTTTCGGGTCACGACCTGGGCGCGCTCCCCGAAAATCGTGCGCCGTGCCTAGCAGTCCTCTTGTCGGGCCTGGGCCGATGCCGTCTCGGGCGGCGGGGGGCAGTCGCTGATGCGGTGCACCTCCGGTCGCGGCTGCGGCGGACGCTCCATGTCGGCGCCGAACTGGGCCAGCGCCGCCGCGACGAGCAGGGCGATGAAGCCAGCCAGCAGATCGATCAAAGCCTGCACGCGCGTGCTCCCCTGGTGCGCGCGCATATATGCCTGATTTCGCAGAGCGTCACAATCCGAGGACGGAACCGTTGCGCACCTGTGCCATTGACCCCGACGGCCCGCAGTGGGACGAGACGGCGATCCGGCGGGATCGTCAGCATGGGGCGAATCTGGGTCATGGAGCAGGCGGTCGACAACACGACCCTGGACGCCCGGGCCGTCCTGATCCCCGGGGACACCTGCTGGCGGGTCGAGCCGGCGGACCGGCTGTCGATCCTGATGGAGAACGAGGCCTATTTCGACGCCCTGTCTTCGGCCCTGGACAAGGCGCGGCGCTCGGTCGTGGTGCTGGGCTGGCAGTTCGACCCCCGGACCCGGCTGGATCCCGAGACGCGCGCCGGGGACCGCCAGGCCGAGATCGGCCACAAGCTGCGGATGCTGGTCAAGACGCGGCCCGAGCTGGATGTGCGCCTGCTGATCTGGAAGTCGCCGCTTTTGATCGCCGCTTCGCAAGGCTTCTATCCGCACCGGGCCCAGGGCTGGTTCCGCAAGCGGATGGTCGAGTTCCGGCTGGACACCCCGGGGCCGATCGGGGCCTGTCACCACCAGAAGGCCGTCATCATCGACGACGCGGTGGCCTTCTGCGGCGGCGGCGACATCTCCGTCGATCGCTGGGACTCGTCGGCCCACCGGGACGATGATCCCCGCCGCATGCAGCCCTCGGGCATCATGTCAGCGCCGCGGCACGAGACCATGTGCGTGATGAGCGGACCGGCGGCGCTGGCGCTGGGGGATCTTGCGCGCGAGCGCTGGTTCAAGGCGACCTGGGAACGGACCGTGCCCGAGCCCGTCGACAGCGATCCCTGGCCCGACGGGGTCGCGGTCGACTTCAAAGATGTCGCGGTGGGGATCGCGCGGACCGAGCCGCGGCACGCGGGCCGGGCTGGCGTGCGGGAAAACGAGCGGCTGCATCTGGCGGCCATCCGCGGCGCGCGACGGCTGATCTATATGGAGAACCAGTATTTCACCTCACCCGTCATTTCGGCGGCGCTGGCGGAGCGACTGGGCGAACCGGACGGTCCCGAGGTGGTGCTGGTCTCGACGGGCCGCAGTCCCAGCTGGTTCGACAGCATGACCATGGACACCGCCCGGGCCGAGGTGCTGTACCGGCTGGAGACCGCCGATGTGCACAACCGGTTCTCGGCCTTCAGTCCCAATACGCGTGGCGGGGCACGGATTATCGTGCATGCCAAGGTGACGGTCATCGACGACCGCCTGCTGCGGATCGGTTCGACCAATATCAACAACCGCTCGCTGGGGTTCGATACCGAATGCGACGTCGCCATCGCGCCGGAGGACGACGCGGGCCGGGCCCGGATCCGCGCCTTCCGGCACAGGTCGATCGGCCATTTCATCGGCATCACGGGCGCGGAGTTCGAGGCGGCCGAGGCGGTGATGGGAACGACGGCCAAGGCCATCCAGACCTTCGACACCGGACGGATGTCGCCCCTGGGGGCCAGCCAGCCATCGATGATCCAGCGCGCCATCGCCGAGTTCCAGCTGGGCGACCCGGTGTCGCCGGCCGACGCCTGGCGACCCTGGAAACGCCGAAACCGGACCCAGCGCCTGCTGGATCAGGTGTCCTGAAACTCGAAATCGACGATCAGCGGCAGATGGTCGGACGCCATCCGCGCCAGGGGCGAGAAGGCGACCTTGACCCCGGTCACCCGGATGTGGGGGCTGACGAAGACGTGGTCGATGCGGATCGCGGGGAAGCCGGACGGGAAGGTCTTGATGGTCGGTTTGAGGGCCAGCTGGCGCTGGCAGTCGGCCAAACGGCGCACCAGGGTCTGATAGGGGCGGGTGATGGAGGTGGCGTTGAAATCCCCCGCCAGGATGGTCGGTCCCTGGCAGTCGGCGTGACCCATCCAGTCCTTTCCGATCAAGGCCGCCGCCTGCAGGCGCTGCTCGCGCGGGACCAGGCCCAGATGGGTCGTCAGGACGTTGAGCGGCGGCGAACCCTCCTTCTGCACCTGAGCCCAGATCGCCCCACGCGGCTCCAGCCCATAGATCCCCTTGACGGTCGGCAGGGCCCCGACCCGCATCAGCCGCTCCGGCCAGCGGGTCAGGATGGCGTCGCCATATTCTTCCTGTTCGATCGTCATGGCGGCGTGGAAGCGAACGGCCATGACCAGCCGGTCGGCGATCTTCTGCGCCTGGTCGACTCCGCCCGTGCGGGCGCGTCCGACGTCCAGTTCCTGAAGGCAGACGATGTCGGGCTCGTGCTCGGCGATGACCCCGACGATGCGCTCGACGTCGAGACGACGATCGACGCCGACGCAGCGGTGCACATTGTATGTCATCAGACGCATGCGGACCCGCTAGGCGATTTCTGGTGTGAAAGCCATGCGGCGGCGTTTCAGATCTCGACCAGCCGGTCGGGCACTTCGTTCCGGTTCGTGGCGCGCGGCGGGAAGTGCTCGGCCAGGACACCCCCGGTCAAGTCGATGGCGCGCTGGAATCCTTCCACCGGCCGCCGCGCCTTCAGACCCGAGGTCAGGGCCGCGACCGCCTCGGCCCAGATTTCGGGATCGACGCGGCTGTAGATGCCCTCGTCGGCGATGACCTCGACCTGGTGGTCGTCGAGGGCGGCGAAGATCAGCACGCCGGTGCGATCCTGGGTCACGTGCAGGCCGTGGGCGAGGAACTGATGCATGGCCGCCTGGCGGGCCCGGTCGCGCCGGATCGACCGCGGGGTCAGAAGGCGCAACAGCGGCGGGATGCGCAGGAGCAGATAGGCGAACACGAAGACGGCGGCCTGGATCACGGCATAGACGCCAATGGTCCGCCCGATCGTCACGTCGCGCGCCGCCAGATGTCCCGCCTCCCAGGTCTCGGCGAAACCGGGCAGCCAGCGCGCGTCGAACCCCAACGGGATCAGCCCCAGCGGCAGGATCAGGGCGGCGGCGGCGGCCCAGATCAGGCTGACGTCGCGGTAGGCGGAGACCTGCCGCGCCAGAACGCAGAAGATTTCGCCAGAGGTCTTCGCCTCGGCGGCGGCGATGGCGGCGGCGATGGCTGCGTGTTCGTCGGGCTTGATCCGCATCACCATCCTCCCGAGGCCCCGCCGCCGCCGAAACTGCCGCCGCCGCCCGAAAACCCGCCGCCGCCGCCGCCGAAGCCGCCGGAGCGACCGCTGGCGGCCTGGCTCAAGGCCTCGGCGGCCCCCCACAGGATGACCGATCCCAGACCGTCCGCGCCGCGACGCCGGCGACCATGCCGGGTGCCGGCGCGCATCAGGTTGAGGAACAGGAACAGGAAGATCAGGACGACGATCAGGACCGGAAAGACCGGCTCGTCAGCCTCGGTGGGGGCGGCTGCGGCGGCGCGGGCCTGGGCCTCGGCCGGGTCGAGGCGCAACTGGGTGATGACGGCGTCCACGCCCGCCGTGATGCCGCGCTCGAACCCGCTGACCCGGAACGGCGGCAAGATGTCGTTCTGGATGATCTGGTTCGACAGGGCGTCGGTCAGGATCGGCTCCAGCCCATAGCCGACCTCGATCCGGACCTTCCGTTCCGTGGGGGCGACGATCAGCAGGACGCCGCCGTCGTTCTCGGCATTGCCGAGGCCCCAGGCGCGCCCGAGCCGGTAACCGAAGTCCTCGATCTCATAGCCCTGCAGGTTGTTCAGCGTCACGACCACGAACTGGTCGCCGGTGTCAGCCTCCAGCTGCGCCAGTTTGGCGGTGATTTCGGCTTCCCTCTCCGCCGTGAGGAGCTGCGCCTGATCGACGACGCGCCCGGACAGGGCCGGGAAGGTCGGCTCGGCGGCGAAGGCCGTCGAGGCCAGCATCAGACACAGCACCCAACCGGCTATGACGCGGGCGAATACGGTCTTGGTCACCTTGGTGATCCGGGCCTGTGTCACGCGCTCGGCGGGGGCGATCCCGGGGCGACGGCGGGAGCCCCGCCGCCGGGTTGGGCGGCCGGGGCGCCGTTCAGATTGAACTCGACCTGCGGGGCGTTCTGGGCCTCGGCCGTGGCGGTGAACAGCTGCATCGGCTCCTCTCCCGAGAAGGCCGTCTTGGCCCAGATCACGGTCGGGAAGGTGCGCAGGCTGGTGTTATAGTCGCGCACAGCCTCGTTGTAGTCGCGGCGCGCGATGGTGATGCGGTTTTCCGTCCCCTCGAGCTGCGACTGCAGCTGAAGGAAGTTTTGATTGGCCTGGAGCTGCGGATAGGCCTCGACCGTGACCAGAAGGCGCGACAGGGCGCTGGTCAGCTGGCCCTGGGCGGCCTGGAACTGCTGGAAGGCGGCGGGGTCGCTGAGGGTCTCGGGCGTCACCTGGACCGAAGTGGCGCGGGCGCGGGCCTCAATCACCTGGGTCAGGGTGGTGCGTTCCTGGATCGCGGCCCCCTGGACGGTGGCGACCAGGTTGGGAATCAGGTCGGCGCGCCGTTGATACTGGCTCTGGACGTCGGCCCAGGCGGCCTGGGCGCGTTCCTGCTTCGTGGGAATGGTGTTGTAGCCGCAGGCCGACAGAGCCGGAACGGCCAGAACAACCGCCGCCGCCGCGCCGAGGCGCGAGTTGATGCGAACCATGGATCCCTCCGTGCGACGGCCGATGCCGTCGTTCCGGTCGGGACTATCCCCGCATCGCGCGCGCGCTTCAAGCGTCGAACGATGACGGCTCCAGACCGTTCGCGCGACAGGCGGCGACATAGGTGTTGGCCAGCAGGCAGGCGATGGTCATGGGGCCGACGCCGCCGGGCACCGGGGTGATGGCACCCGCCACTGCGGCCGCCTCGGCGAAGGCGACATCGCCGACGACGCGGGTCTTGCCTTCGGCGGCCTTGACCGGATCGGCGGAGGGGACACGGTTGATGCCGACGTCGATCACCGTCGCGCCGGGCTTGATCCAGTCGCCGCGGATCATCTCGGGACGGCCCACCGCGGCGACCAGGATGTCGGCCGAGCGGCAGAGGGCGGGCAGGTCGCGGCTGCGCGAATGGGCGACCGTGACGGTGCAGTTCTCGGCCAGCAGCAACTGGGCCATCGGCTTGCCGACGATGTTGGAGCGGCCGACGATCACGGCGTGCAGGCCGGACAGATCGCCGAGCCGATCCTTCAGCAGCAGGGCCGACCCCAGGGGGGTGCAGGGCACCAGACCCGGCAGGCCGACGGCCAGACGCCCGGCGTTGACGACGTGGAACCCGTCGACATCCTTGTCGGGGTCGATCGCGCCCAGCACGGCGGCCGCGTCGATCTGAGCCGGCAGGGGCAGCTGCACCAGGATGCCGTGGATGCCCGGGTCGGCATTCAGCGACCGGACCAGGGCCAGCAGGTCGGCCTGGGTCGTCGTGTCGGGCAGGCGGTGGGTGTCGGAGCGCATGCCGGCGCGAGCGGTGGTCTCGCCCTTGTTGCGGACGTAGATCTGGCTGGCGGGATCCTCGCCGACGATGACGACGGCCAGGCCGGGCTTGATGCCGTGGTCGGCGATCAGGTCGTCGGTCGCCCGGGCGACGCGATCGACCAGAGTGGCCGCGAAGGCCTTGCCGTCAATGATGGATGCGCGCGCGATCTCGTCCGCCATGAAAGGCTCCTCCTTCGGCAGCAATCGACCGGTGCGCGGCGATTTACAGATGTCGCGGATCGTCGTCTATGATCGCGAAGGGCTTATCCCTGAGGAAATGAAATGCGCTGCTCTTCGCTCGCCGTCACCGTCAGCGCCATAGCCCTGCTTTCCGTCGGGCCCGTCATGGCGCAGGAGGCGACGCCGATCCGCATCGGGGCATCGGTGTCGGGCGCGCTGACGGCGGAGGACGCGCGGGTCGACAGCGAGGACGAGGGTCAGTTCGTCCACGACGACTATGTGGTCCAGCTGCGGGAGGGGCAGCGCGTCGAGGCGGTCATGCGCTCGGACGTTTTCGACGCCTATCTGAGCGTGTCGGGGCCGACCGAGGACACCAGGGACCTGGCCAGCGACGACGACGGGCTGGGCGAGGGCACCCACGCGCGGCTGCGCTTTGCCGCCCCGACGAACGGTGCCTATCGCCTCCGCGCCCGCACGCTGAGCGGGTTCGAGGGCGGCGACTACAGTCTGCAGGTCAGCGAGCGCGCTGCCGCGCCCCGGGCCCCCCGGCCCACCGGCCTGCGCATCGGCACGGCCGTCGAGGGCCGGATCGCCGACACCGATCCCGTGAACGACGACGATCATCTCTATGACGCCTATACGTTCCGCGCCAGCGAGGGTCAGCGCTACGCGGTCAGCCTCGACAGCGACGACTTCGACAGCGTGGTGCGAATCGGGACGGGCCGAGGCGATTTCGACGAGATCGCGTCGAACGATGATTCGGGGGCCGGCGGCCTGAACGCCTATCTGATCTTCACCGCCCCCCGTTCGGGCGAGTTCATCGTGCGCGCCGCGCCGCTGGATGGAGCCACGACCGGGGCCTATACGCTGACGGTCGCCGAGGCCGGACCGGCGGCCCCGCGCACGCCGATCGCGCTGGGCGATACGGTGGAGGGCACCTTGGGGGGCGACAAGAACGATCTCGGGGCCCCGGCCGAGGTCTATACCTTCAGCGCCCTCGCCGGACAGCGGATCGTCGCCACCCTGCGGTCCGACGCCTTCGACGCCTATCTGGAACTGTTCGCCGAGAAAGCCGTGCATGACGGCGGCCGGGTCTCGGTCGACATGGATGATGACGGGGCGGGCGAGGGGACCGATGCGCGCCTGACCTATAGCGTCACGGAGGCCGGGGACTATTCACTGGAGGCGCGGGCCTTCGGCGAAGACGGCAGCGGTCCCTTCACCCTGAGCCTCGAGGCGGCCGCGCCGGAGCCCGCGGCCGCCGCGCTCGCCATGGGCGCGACGGTCCAGGGTGAGATCGTCGAGGGGGATGCGGTCGACGACGAGAGCCGCGGCTATGACGCCTATCGCTTCACGGGCATCGCCGGCAATCGGGTGCAGGTGATCATGCGGTCCGGCGATTTCGACACCTATCTGCAGGTCGGCAGCGCCGAGGGCGAGTTCTCGGCCCAGGCCAGCGACGACGACGGTCTGGGCGAGGGCACGGATTCGCGCCTGAACCACATCCTGCCGGCCGACGGGGACTACATCGTGCGGGCGTCGCCGCTGTCGAGCGACACCACCGGCCTCTACTCGCTGGAATTGATCGATCGCGGGCCGCAGCCGCTGCCGGGCAGCATCCTGGTCGGGGCGACGGCGCGCGGGACCCTGTCCGAAGACGACGCCCTGACCGAGGACGGGGCCAACTACGATGCCTACAAGGTCACGGTGAAGGCTGAGGAAAAGCTCACGTTGACGATGGTTTCCAATGCCTTCGATGCCTATCTCGATGTCGGAACGGAAGATGACGGGGTCTTCACGTCCGTGGTCGCCGACGACGACAGTCTGTCGGACACCCATGCCAAGATCGACTGGACCGTCGAAGAAGACGGCGACTATGTGATCCGCGCCCGCAGCTTCGCCTCGGGTCAGGAAGGGGCCTATGCCCTGACGGTCGAACAGGGCGAATAGGCGCAGGCGGCCGTCCTGGGGATGGTCGCACCGGCGGTCGTTTCGCTCTAAGGTTCGACGATGGGCCAAGCCGACTATGACCTGATCCTCGTCGGCGGTGGCCTGGCGTCCAGCCTCATCGCCTGGCGGCTGGCGATCGATCGGCCGGAGCTGCGCGTCGCCGTGATCGAGCGCGAGGGGCGTCTGGGCGGGAAACACACCTGGTCCTTCTTCGACGGCGACATCTCGGCCGAGGACCGCGCCTGGCTGGCCCCGGCGACGCCGCACCGTTGGACCGGCGGTTACGAGATCTACTTCCCCGGCCTCAGCCGGTCGATGAAGACCCCCTACAACAGCATGACGTCCGAGCGGCTGCATCAGGCCGTGGCCCCGCTGCTGGGCGATCGGCTGATCACGGGGGAGGCGGTGGTGGTGTCGCCCGACGGCGTGACCTTGTCGGACCAGCGGGTGATCCGCACCAAGGGCGTCATCGACGCCCGGGGGCCGGCCCCGACGCCGCATCTGGATCTGGGCTGGCAGCTGTTCCTGGGGCGCACTGTCCGCCTGACCGAGCCGCACGGCCTGACCCGGCCGACCATCATGGACGCGACGGTGGCCCAGGGCGAGGCCTATCGATTCGTCTATCTGCTGCCGTTCGACGACCGCACGGTCCTGATCGAGGACACCTATTACGTCGACGGGTCCCGGCTGGATCGCGAGGTCGTTCGGGGCCGGATCGACGCCTATGTCCGCTCGCGCGGCTGGACCGTGGAGGCCGTGGTGGACGAGGAGGAGGGCATCCTGCCCATCGCCCTGGACGGCGACATCGACGCCTTCTGGGCCCAGGAACCGTCGGTGGCCCGCGCGGGCCTGTCGGCCGCCCTGTTCCATCCGACCACCGGCTATTCGCTGCTGGACGCCGTGGCGACGGCCCGGCTGGTGGCCGGGGCGGCCGATGTGTCTTCGGCCGGGCTCCGGACCCTGATGGAAGCCCATTCCAAGAAACTCTGGGCTGATCGGGCCTTCTATCGGCTGCTGGACCGGATGCTGTTCCGCGCGGCGGACCCCGGGGATCGATGGAGCGTCATGCGGCGTTTCTACGGCCTGTCGGAGCCCCTGGTGCGGCGCTTCTACGCAGGACGGAGCACGATGCTGGACAAGGCGCGCATCCTGGTCGGAAAACCCCCCGTGCCCATCCATCGCGCGCTGCGACAGCTGCGCGAAACCGGCGTAGGAAGATCCTCATGAGAGACGTGACATCCAAACGCGCCGTGGTCATCGGTGCCGGCTTCGGCGGCATCGCCCTGGCCATCCGGCTGCAGCGCGCGGGCATCCAGACGACCCTGGTCGAGATGCGGGACAAGCCCGGCGGCCGTGCCTATGTCTGGAAGGAACACGGCTTCACCTTCGATGCCGGCCCGACCGTCATCACCGATCCGGACTGCCTGAAGGAGCTGTTCGACGGCACGGGGTCGCAGTTGAGCGACTATGTCGACCTGCTGCCGGTCGATCCCTTCTACCGCCTATGCTGGGAGGACGGGGCGTCGTTCGACTACAATGACGACCAGGAGGCGATGGAGCGCCAGATGGCGGCCTTCAATCCCGACGACGTCGAGGGCTACAACAAATTCCACGCCTATTCGGAGGAGCTCTATCAGGAGGGCTATCTGAAGCTGGGGGCCGTGCCGTTCCAGTCGTTCGGATCGATGCTGCAGGCCGCCCCCGAGCTGGTCCGCCTGGAGGCCTGGAACAGCGTCCACACCATGGTGGCCCGGCACATCAAGGATCCGCACCTGCGCCAGGCCTTCAGCTTCCACACCCTGCTGGTGGGCGGCGACCCGTTCAAGACGAGCTCGGTCTATGGCCTGATCCACGCCCTGGAGCGGCGCGGCGGGGTCTGGTTCGCGCGCGGCGGCACCAGCGCCCTGATCGGCGGTCTGGTGAAGTTCTTCCAGGATCTGGGCGGCGACTTCCGGCTGAACAGCCCGGTCGAACGGATCGAGACCGAAGGCGATCGGGCCACCGGGGTCACCCTGGCGGGCGGGGAGGTCATTCCGGCCGACATGGTGGCCTCCAACGCCGACGTGGTCGACACCTACGAACGCCTGCTGGGCCGGACGCCGCGCGGCAAGTCCAAGGCCAAGTCGCTGAAGTCCAAGCGGTTCTCCATGTCGCTGTTCGTGCTGCATTTCGGCACGTCGCAGCCGCAGCCGCAGCTGGCCCACCACACGATCTGCTTCGGGGCCCGCTATCGCGAGCTCATCTCGGAAATCTTCTCCGGCCCGACCCTGCCCGACGACTTTTCGCTGTATCTCCACGCCCCCTGCGCCACCGACCCGTCGATGGCGCCCGAGGGCATGAGCAGCCACTACGTCCTGTCGCCCGTGCCGCACCTGGGGGCCGCCGACATCGACTGGGACGTCAAGGGGCCGGAATACCGCGAGAAGATCATCGACTATCTGGAGGAGCGCTACATCCCGAACCTGCGGCGCGATCTGGTCACGACGCGGATCTGGACGCCCAAGGACTTCAAGACCGACCTGAACGCCCACCTGGGGTCCGCCTTCTCGCTGGAGCCGATCCTGACCCAGAGCGCCTGGTTCCGCCCCCACAACCGCGACGACGTCATCCCCAACCTCTACATCGTCGGGGCCGGCACCCATCCGGGCGCGGGCATTCCCGGGGTGGTCGGATCGGCCAAGGCCACGGCGGGCCTGATGCTGGAACAGACCCCAACGGGAGCGGTCGGGGCCCAATGACCGACGCCGTCCTCGCCGCGTCCAAGGCCTCAATCACCAAGGGGTCCAAGAGCTTTCGCTCGGCCTCGCGGTTGTTCGACCCGGCGGTGCGCGAGGACGCCTGGCTGCTGTACGCCTGGTGCCGCGCCTGCGACGACGAGATCGACGGCCAAGATCACGGCTTCGGCCACGAGGAACTTTCGGTCGAGGAACAGAAGCGCCGGCTGGCCCGGCTGTACGACATGACCCGCCGGGCCATGACCGGGGAGCCGATGTCGGACCCGACCTTCGCCGCCTTCCAGCGCGTGGCCATCCGTCATCGCCTGCCGGAGCGCTGGGCCATGGACATGATCGACGGTTTCGCGATGGACGTCGAGCACCGCGACTACCGCACCCTCGACGACGTCATGGCCTATTGCTGGCATGTGGCCGGCGTGGTCGGGGTCATGATGGCGCGGGTGATGGGCGTCACCGATGCCGCGGTGCTGCGCCGGGCCCAGGATCTGGGCCTGGCGTTTCAGCTGACCAATATTTCGCGCGACGTGATCGAGGACGCTCAGGGCGGACGGGTCTATCTGCCCGCGGACTGGCTGATAGAGGCGGGGCTGGAGCCGACCGCGCAGGCGGTGGCGGATCCGGCCCATCGCGCGGTCGTCCACCAGGTGACCCAGCGGTTGCTGGCCGTGGCCGAACCCTATTACGACAGTGCCCGTGACGGCCTACGCGGCCTGCCCTTCCGGTCGTCGATGGCCATCGCCGCGGCGCGGGGCGTCTATCGCGAGATCGGTCGCAAGGTGCGGCGCGGCGGGCCGGGGATCTGGCGCAGCCGGGTCTCGGTAGGTCGATTCATGAAGCTGTGGCTGTTCGCGCGCGGGGCCCTCATCGCGCTGTGGACCCAGGTGCTGGACCGCAGCAAGCCGCCCCCGCCTAGACCGGCGTTGTGGACACGGGTCTGACGGCTTCGGTCCGCAGGGTCGGAAGCCGCCACCAGGGGGTGTTCGGCGAGCTGTGATGCTCGTGGTGCAGGCCGAAGTGGAAACAGGTCAGCAGCGACAGGATCCACGGCATCGGCAGGGTCCGGGCATTGTGCCGGTCGATGAAGTCGGGCCCGTCGCCTTCATGCCGGTGCGGCAGCCAGGTGCCGAACACGAACAGCTGCAGCGCGCTGATGATGGCCGGAAGCGCCCAGAACAACAGCATGTTCAGCGGACTGGCTTTCAAGACGAAAATATAGACGGCGATCACGGCGCTGAGGATGGCGAACTCGCGCAGCCCGAAATAGCGGGTGAAGAAGGCCAGGAACCACGGCAGGAAGGCCCCGGGCCGCTCGGCGTGGAAATCCGGATCTTCCGCACTGCCCGGGGCGCGGTGATGCTGGTGATGGCAGACGTTGAGCGTGCGGTAGGAGAAACCCGCATAGGCCCCGACGCACAGCTGACCGATCGCGGCGTTCAGGCGCGGACGGCCGGGGGCGAGGGATCCGTGCATGGCGTCGTGGGCGACGATGAACATGCCGGCCCCGAGCCAGCTCTGGGTCAGGATCAGCAACGGGGCCAGGGCGAGGGCGGGCCAGATCAGGGCCTGGAAGAAGACGCCCCAGATGTGCAGCGCCAGCCATCCGCTGAAGATCAGCAGCGCCAGGGTCAGGCCGATGGCGGTTTGGCGACCCCGGCTCATGCCAGGGGCACGCCCGGATCGGGCGCGCGCTCGGTCCGGCGGGATTTCAGGATGGCGTTCAGTCGGTGCGGGTCCGGGGCGAAGACGAAGCCGAAGGACACGGCCCCGTCGCGGGTCTGGACCGCGTGATGCAGCTTGTGCGCCTGGACCAGCCGGCGGGCGTAGCCGTTCCTCGGCATCCAGTGAAACGGCCAGCGCTGGTGGACCAGTCCGTCGTGAATGAAGGCATAGATGACGCCGTACAATGTGACGCCCAGGGCGATGGCGCGCACCCACCACAGACCCGTCAACCAGGCCAGGACGAACAGGCCTGTGCCGGCCAGGGCGCCGACCACGCCATAGAGGTCGTTGACCTCGAACGTCTTGTCGTGGGGTTCATGATGGTCGCGGTGCCAGGCCCAGCCCAGCGGGCCGTGCATGACATAGCGATGGGTGCACCAGGCCACGCCCTCCATCAGGAAGAAGACGGCGAGCGTCAGGAGGATGAACCAGAGGGTCGACATGGACGGACTCTACGCCGCGATGTCGACGGTTCCAACCGTGACCAGGCGTCGCTAAGCTGTTTGCGATGACCGACGATCCGATCCGCGACCGCAAGGACCAGCATCTCGACGTCGTGCTGGCGGGGCGGGGGCGGCACGCGACCGATGCGGGCTTCGATTCGGTGCGCTTCGTGCACGAGGCCCTGCCCGACCTCGGCTATGACAAGATCGATCTGGGGGTCGATTTCCTGGGGCGGCGTCTGAAGGCTCCGCTGCTGATCAGTTCGATGACCGGGGGGCCCGCGCGGGCGGAGGCGATCAACCGCCATCTGGCCGAGGCGGCCCAGGCCCTTGGCATCGCCCTGGCGGTCGGTTCGCAGCGCGGCGCGGCCCAGTCGGGCGTGGCCGGGGGCCTCGACACCGCGCTTCGGGATCGCGCGCCCGACACGCCGCTGCTGGCCAATATCGGGGCGGCCCAGCTGACCCAGGGGTTCGGCGTCGATCAGGCACGGGGAATCGTGGAGATGATCGATGCGGATGCGCTGATCGTGCATCTGAACCCCTTGCAGGAGGCCTGCCAGCCGGAGGGAGACCGCGACTGGTGGGGCGTCGGCGCCGCGCTGGAGGCCCTGGTCGGCAGCCTAGGTGTGCCGGTGGTGGTCAAGGAGACCGGGGCCGGCCTGTCGGCGGCCACGGCTCAGCGGCTGGTCGACATGGGCGTCGCGGCGCTCGACGTGGCGGGGGCCGGCGGGTCCAACTGGGGGTTGATCGAAGGGGAGCGGGCGACGCGCGCATCGGACAAGGCCCATGCCCTGGCGTTCGCCGACTGGGGCATCCCCACGGCGCAGGCCATCGTCGAGGTCCGGGCCGCCTGTCCCGAGGCGGTCCTGATCGGATCCGGCGGCGTCCGGGATGGGGTGGATGCGGCCAAGGCAATCCGGCTGGGCGCTGATCTGGTAGGACAGGCCACCGGCGTACTCGCCGCCGCAACCGTGTCGACCGCCGCCGTGATCGAGCATTTTCAGATCGTGATCCAGCAGCTGAGGACGGTCTGTTTCTGCACCGGTTCGGCCAATCTGACAGCCTTGCGGCAGGCGAGGCTGCAGTAGCGGCCTGCCCGGGGGCTTTCGCGGTTATCAACCCTAGGTTACAAGCGGGGCATGGCATGGACACAGGCATCGGAGCCGATCCGACGACAGGCGCGAGCGCCGGCCGATGGGCGTCCGCGGCGGCATCGGGACGAGCGCAAGCCCGCACCAGCCCCGGGCGCGCGATCAGGTGCTCGGGACATCGCCCTGCGCGGACTGGTCGTCGTCATCAGCCTGGGGCAGATCGTCATGCTGGTCTGGACCCTCACGGGACTGCCGCTGGGGCGCTGACGCAGCGATCGACGCGTCCCTGTCCAGCCGGGCGGGGAGGGCGGCTTGGCTGAGCGAGACACCGACGTCGCCATCCTGGGCGCCGGCCACAACGGTCTGGTCTGCGCCTTCTACCTGGCGCGCGCGGGGCTGAAGGTCACGGTGCTGGAACGGCGCGGCGTGGTCGGCGGCGCGGCCGTGACCGAGGAATTCCATCCCGGCTTTCGCAACTCGACCGCCAGCTACACCGTCAGCCTGCTGAACCCGCGCGTCATCGCCGACATGGCTCTCGCCCGCCATGGCCTGCGGATGGTGGAGAGGCGGATGTCCAACTTCCTGCCGCTGGAGGACGGACGCCATCTGGCGGCAGGGCAGGGGCGGACCCAGGCCGAGGTGGCGAAGTTCTCGCCCCGGGACGCCGAGCGCCTGCCCGCCTATGAGGCGCGCCTGGAGCGGGTGGCCGAGGTGCTGCGGGCCCTGGTGCTGCAGACGCCGCCGAACCTGACGGACGGCGGCTGGCTGGACGCCCTTCCGGAGATGCTGAAGGCCGCCGGCGTGGCGCGGCGGCTGGGCGGGCTGGACCTGACCGCGCGGCGCGACGTGCTGGACCTGTTCACCAAATCGGCCGGGGACTGGCTGGACGGGTGGTTCGAGAGCGAGCCCATCAAGGCTTTGTTCGGCTTCGACAGCGTCGTTGGAAACTACGCCAGCCCCTATACGCCCGGGTCGGCCTATGTGCTGCTGCACCACGTCTTCGGCGAAGTGAACGGGGTCAAGGGGGCCTGGGGCCATGCCCTCGGCGGCATGGGGGCGATCACCCAGGCCATGGCCGCCGCCTGCGCTGAACAGGGGGTCGACATCCACCTCGAGGCCCCGGTCGCCAGTGTCGTGACCGAGGGGGGCCGGGCGGTCGGGGCGGTGACGGAGGCCGGGGACGTCGTGCGCGCGCGGGCGGTGGTATCGAACCTGCATCCGCGTCTGCTGTTCGACCGCCTCGTCGATCCGGCCGTGGTGCCCTCCGATTTCCGCGAGCGCATCGCGGCCTATCGCTCCGGGTCGGGGACCTTCCGCATGAATGTGGCCCTGTCGGAACTGCCGCGCTTCACCGCTCGGCCCGAGCCGGGGGATCATCACACGGCGGGCGTCATCCTAGCCCCCAGCCTGGCCTATATGGACCGGGCCCATGCCGAGGCACGGCTGAACGGATGGTCGAGCCGACCCATCATCGAGATGCTGATCCCCTCGACCCTGGACGACAGCCTGGCCCCGGCCGGCGCCCATGTGGCCAGTCTGTTCTGCCAGCACGTGGCACCCGCGCTGTCCGACGGGCGCTCCTGGGACGATCACCGCGAGACGGTCGCGGACCTGATGATCGACACGGTGGACGCCTGGGCCCCGGGCTTCCGCGCCTCGGTCCTGGGCCGGATCGCTTTGACGCCGCTGGATCTGGAGCGCCGTTTCGGCCTGATCGGTGGCGATATCTTTCACGGGCGGCTGACGCTGGACCAGCTGTTCAGCGCCCGGCCCGTGCTGGGGCATGCCGATCATCGGATGCCGGTGCCGGGGCTGTATCTGTGTGGGTCAGGCGCGCATCCGGGCGGCGGCGTCACCGGCGCGCCCGGTCACAACGCCGCGCGCGAAGTCCTGAAGGATCTCAGACGGCGGCGACGCCCAGGGCCTTGAACAGGGCGTCGCGGACCGCGTCTTCGGTGAAGGGCTTCTGGATGGTGGGGTGGCCGCGCCAGTCCTCGGGCAGTCCGCCTTCGCCATAGCCGGTCGAGAACACGAAGGGGACGCCACGCGCCTTCAGAGCCGCAGCGACGGGAAACACTTCGCGTCCCGCGACATTGACGTCGAGCAGGGCACCGTCCAGCCGGCCGTCGTCGGACAGCATTTCCAGCGCCAAATCGATGTCGCCGACGGGCCCGACCGGACTGAAGCCCATGTCTTCGAGCATCGTCTCCAGCAGCATCGCCACCAGAGCCTCGTCCTCGACCACCAGAATGCGGCGACCGCGCACGCCATCAGACATGTAGTTCATACCCCGGTTCAGCGGACATAACTTTCCGCCACAAATCCAACGCTTCCTTAGCGGGCTATGCCGTCCGTGACCAGATCACCGCAAAGATTGCGCAGCCACGCCGGCCCAGGGCGTCGTTGAACCTTTGCAGTCAAACGATTCCCCTGGAGCCGATCAGGCTCTAGGGTCGCGCCATGCTTCTCGCCACCCTGATGTCCGCCCTGATGACGACCGCCGTGCCCGCCGCCCCCGACCCCGAGATCGTGCTCGACCAGGGCCGGATCCTGGGACGGGCGGAGGCCGGGATCGCCGCGTTCCAGAATTTGCCCTATGCCGCGCCGCCGGTGGGGCCGCTGCGCTGGCGGCCGCCCGAGCGGGCCCTGGGCTGGACCGATGTGCGGGACGCGACCCGCCCCGGGGCCATCTGCGTCCAGCCCCCGGCCAATGGCGATCCCGGGGTCGGCCCCCTGCCGATGAGCGAGGACTGTCTGACGCTGAACGTCTGGACCCCCCAGGCGGCGTCGGGGCCCTTGCCGGTGATGGTCTGGATCCATGGCGGGGCCTACAACAACGGGTCGGGCACGGCGGCGCTGTACGACGGGACCAGCCTGGCGCGGCGGGGTGTGGTGGTCGTCACGATCAATTACCGGCTGGGGCGGCTGGGCTTCTTCGACCACCCGGCCCTGGCCCTGAACCGCGCGCCGGAGGAGCCCGCGGGCAACTACGGGGTGATGGACCAGATCGCCGCCCTGGAGTGGGTGCGCGACAACATCGGCCGGTTCGGCGGCGATCCGGGCCAGGTGACGATCTTCGGCGAATCGGCCGGCGGGGTGGCGGTGACCCAGCTGATGGTCGCCCCGGCCGCGCGGGGCCTGTTCCACCGGGCCGTGGTCCAGTCCGGCCTGGGCCGCCAGCGTTCGGCATTGCTGGACCAGGATCGACCCGGGCGACCCTCGGCCCAGAGCCTGGGCGTCGCCTTCGCGCGCGGCGTCGGCCTGCCGGTGCCCGATGCCGAGGCCCTGAGGGCCTTGCCCGCCGAGGCCACCCTGTCGCCGGCGCCCGTGTTTTCGACCGACAATCTGGTCGTCGACGGCCGCGTGGTGCCCGAGGACGTGGTCGAGGCCTTCGCCGCCGGACGTCAGGCCCCGGTGCCGATGATCATCGGCACCAACAGCGCCGAATTCTGGTGGATCCGGCCGGGTAGCCCCGGCGTCTATGGCCAGACCGACGACGCCCTGACCGACGCCGAATACGAGGCCCTGGTGCAGGCCTATGGCGGGCAGGCGGGCTACGACGCCTCGGTGGTCAGCGACCTGATCTTCAACGAGCCGGCGCGGCATCTGGCCCGGCTGCACGCCACGGCCGGCAACCCGACCTGGATGTACCGGTTCGACGTGGTGGCCGAGGGCAATCCCGAGCCGAGCGGCGGGGCGACCCACGCCTCGGAGCGCCCCTATGTGTTCGACACCCTGCACACTCTCGGCCGTCCGGTGGGCGAGCGCGACGTCCGCGCCGCCGGGGCCATGGCCGACTACTGGACCGGCTTCGCCCGCAGCGCCGACCCCAATGCCGAAGGGCGGGTGGTTTGGCCCCGGGTCGAGGGGGACCAGCTGATGGAGTTCACCAATGACGGGCCTGTGGCTGGGCCAGTGCCGTACGGCGAGCGTCTGGACCTGATCGCGGCCTACTTCGCCCGGATCCGGCCTTAGGGTTTTCCGGCGGGGGCGGCGGGGGTAGAGCAGGGCATGACCCAGACCCCCCTCCGCCGCCTGATCGACCTGCCCGGCGTCGCCGACCTCGAGGCCAAGGCCCTGATGAAGCCCGGCCACGCCGACCCCGCACGCCGCGACGAGTTTCCCGAGGTGGACGCGGTTCTGACGGCGGTGTTCGGCCTGACCGCCGAGGCGGCCGAGGACGCGGCGCGGCCGGAGGATTGGGACAGCATAGAGCGCCTGTCGCCGCTGGACCAGGTCGAGGCCTTCGCCGCCGAGGGCTGGGAAGTCACCGATGCGAAGAAGAAGCCGCTGCGGATGCTGGCGGTGATGGCCGAGCCGCTGGCGTTGGCCATGCGGGGGGTGGCGGGGGGGCTGCCGGAGGCTCCGTTCGTGCCGGAGCCGAAGGAGGACACCGATCCTTGGGGCGCGGGGCTGGCGGCGGAGGCGGTGCGGTTTCGGAAGCGGTGAGCCGCTAACCCACCTTCACCCGCGTCGCCGCCTCGGGGAGGTCCTCGCCGAAGGCCCGCTGGTAGAACTCGGCGATCGTCGGGCGTTCCAGCTCGTCGCACTTGTTCAGGAAGGTCAGGCGGAACGACAGCCCGAGGTCGCCGCCGAAGATGGTGGCGTTCTGGGCCCAGGTGATCACCGTGCGGGGCGACATGACGGTGGAGATGTCGCCGTTCATGAAGGCGTTGCGGGTCATGTCGGCGACGCGGACCATGGCGGCGATGGCGCGGCGGCCGTCGGCCGTGGCCCATTCGGGGGCCTTGGCGGCGACGATCTCGGCCTCCACGTCGTGGTCGAGGTAGTTCAGCGTGGTGACGATGTTCCAGCGGTCCATCTGGCCCTGATTGATCTGCTGGGTGCCGTGGTACAGGCCCGAGGTGTCGCCCAGGCCGATCGTGTTAGTCGTGGCGAACAGACGGAAATACTTGTTGGGGCGGATGACGCGGTTCTGGTCCAGCAGGGTCAGGCGGCCCTGCGCCTCCAGCACGCGCTGGATCACGAACATCACGTCGGGGCGGCCGGCGTCATATTCGTCGAACACCAGGGCGATCGGGCGCTGAATGGCCCAGGGCAGCATGCCCTCGCGGAACTCTGTGATCTGCTTGCCGTCCTTCAGGACGATGGCGTCCTTGCCGACCAGGTCGATCCGGCTGACGTGGCTGTCCAGGTTCACGCGGACGAGGGGCCAGTTCAGCTTGGCCGCGACCTGTTCGATATGGGTCGACTTTCCGGTGCCGTGATAGCCCTGGACCATGACGCGACGGTCGTGGGCGAAGCCGGCGCAGATGGCCAGGGTGGTCTGGGGATCGAACCGGTAGGCCGGGTCCGCTTCGGGCACATGGCTGTCGACCGTGTCGAAAATCGGCACGGTAATGTCGGCGTCGATGCCGAAGGCTTCACGCACGGTGACCTTGCGGTGGGGTTCGAACGTCAGCAGGGGGTCGGGGGTCGCGTCGAGGAGGGAGAGGGCCATGGCCTACCCTTAGAAAACGCGGAAGGCCGGGTCCAGCGCCGCCGCCCACGAATCGCGGAGGCGGCGATTTGGCCGCGCGTGCCTCAGCTCGGATCAGCCGCCGGGCGCGAAATCGGCCTATGCCGCAGAGCCCGCAGCCCCCGGCTCAGCATGGCAAGATCCCGCCGTAAACCGCGTCCGCTCAAAGTTTGAAGGTCAAACGAATATTCGAAATCCGGAATAATAGAATGACGCCGAGTAGTATTTTCAGTTGAAGATTCGACGCGGTCCATATTGGTTAGCGCTCCCTGCGCCATGAACCAATATAGCGAAGCTGGACAATATTTGTTCCAGCTCTTTCAAAATAAGAAAACGTCGATCGCTGTCGCAATCGACGTTTCCTTATATTCGAAGCTTTTCGAGTCTATACTATCTGAGTTCTACTCAGCGCTGAGGGCGACATCGACATTGCCGCGCGTGGCATTGGAATAGGGGCAGACCTGGTGGGCCTTCTCGATCAGGGCGTCGATCGTGGCCTGGTCCAGTCCGTGGTCGGTGACCTTCAGGTCCACGGAGATGTTGAACCCCTCGCCGTGGTCGTTCTTGCCGAAGCCGATCCCGGAATGGACCTGGGTATCCGGGCCGACCGGCGTGCCGGCGTCCTTGGAGACCAGTCGCAGGGCGCCGAGATAGCAGGCGGCATAGCCCGCCGCGAACAGTTGTTCGGGATTGCTGCCCGGGCCGTCGTCTCCGCCCATGGCCTTGGGCACCGACAGGGAGACGTCGATCTTGCCGTCGTCGGTGCGCGACCGGCCACCGGCGCGACCGCCGCCGGAAGCGGTGGCGTGGGCTTTGTAGAGGACGTCCATGGGAAGGCTCCGTTCCGAAAGAGGGAGCGCTTCAGATAGGCACGGTCACGCTGACCGCTAGGCGATGCCGGCCTTCTTGAGAATCTTGTAGGCCTTGATCACGCGCACCAGCTTGGCCTCGGCCCCGCGGTCGCCCTGATTGTGGTCGGGGTGACAGCGTTTCAGCAGGTCGTGATAGGCGGCCTTGATCTTCTCCTTGGACGAGCCGGGCTCGAGGTCGAGGTCGGCGAAGGCCCCGCGCTCGATCTTGCCGACGCGGCGGTCCTCGGTCGGGGTCTGCTGGGCCTGGTCGCCCTTGCGGCCGAACAGGCCGAAACTGTCGCGCCAGCTGCCGGCCCCGGCCGTGTTGGCCGTGCCCATCTTGGCGGCGAAGGCGGCGGCCTCGCGCGAGTTCTTGCCGGCCTTCATCTCCCAGGTCGGGCGGCCGCCGGTCATAGCCTCGTTTTCCTTGGCCGCGCGGATCTGGGCCTCGTTCATGCCGGCGTAGAAATTCCAGCTCTTGTTGTACTCGCCCGCGTGCGGCTGACAGAAATCATAGAAGTCGTTCAACCGCTCGCGCGACTTGGGCGCGCGCGCGGTCGCGGGCTTGGTGCAGTCGGGCCAGTTGCACGGCTTCTCGCCAGGCTTCAGGTGCAGGACGTCGGCCTCCGCCTCGGCCTCTCCGGCCTTGGGGGGTTTGATCCGCATATCTTTGAAGCGGGGCTTGTACTCGAATGACGCTGGCATTGGTCACAGTGTAGGGTGGAATTGGTCACCATCAAGGAAGCGAATATGCCCGAAGGCCCGATCGCGACGATTATCCGCAGAAAACTGACGGATTCGCTCGATCCGACACATTTGGAGATCGAGGACGACAGCGCGCGGCACGCCGGACATCATCACGAGGGGGGGATGGACGCGCGGCCTGGCGGCGAAAGCCACTTCAATCTGCTGTTGGTCTCGAGCGCCTTCCTCGGCCAGGGCCGGGTGCAGCGGCAGAGGACGGTGAACAGTCTGTTGGCCGAACAGCTGGCCGGCCCGGTCCATGCCCTTTCGATCCGGGCCATGACGCCGGCAGAAGCCGAGGTTTCTGTAGGAAAACCAGTGTTCACGTCGTCTTAGAAGGTTCGCCGTAACGTCGTGGCGGGACTGTTCAGACGCTTGGGAAATGCATGGTTGGCTCTGAGGATATCAGCAAAAGCCTCGAGAGCGGCCGAAGCGATGCGGGCGAGGCGGCGCAGGCGCTGACCGCGATCCTGCAGACGCAATATCTTCGCTATCTGATCATCGCCAGCTGGGCCCTGGGGCTCTGGGGCACCGTCGGGTCGTTCGCGGCGATCGTCTGGTTCTGCGGCACGGTGGCGGCGGGCGCTCTGCGCGGGGCGTTCGAGCGTCGCATGGCCGGACGGGTCGACGCCGGATGGGGCCTGCTGTTTCCCGCGGTCGCCACCGTGACCACCGCGGCCTGGGCCTCGGCGCCGCTGATGGCCTGGTTCGCGGATGTCGCCTTTGGTCAACCCCTGGCCGTCGGCCTGCTGATCAGCGGCTATGTGCTGGTCTTCTCGCAGCTTCGAAGCTCGCCGAAACAGGCGATCGTGATTTCCTCCCCCTATTCGGTGGTCGCCCTGATCATCGCGGCCAGCCTCTGGGGCGGACCCGAGTTCATTTCCTTTCTCAGCCTGTTGCCGCTGACGTCCGCCGGCCTTTTCGTGCTCGTGACCATGACGATGCTGCGCGAGGAGCGGATCAAGGCGTTTCAGGAGCATCAGGCCCATCTGATCGAGGAACTGCAGACAGCCAGAGACAAGGCCGATGCCGCCAGCCAGGCCAAGTCCAATTTCCTGGGCATCATCTCGCACGAGCTCCGCACGCCCATGAACGGCGTGCTGGGGGCGGCCCAGCTTCTGAGCGCGACGCGGCTGGAGACGACCCAGCGCGAATATCTGTCGATCATCCGCAACTCCGGCGACAACCTGCTGCACCTGCTGAACGACATCCTGGACATGACCAAGATCGAGGCCGGCAAGATGACCTTCGAGGTCATCGACATCTGCATGGACGACCTGCATCGCCGCGTCACCGGACCGTTCATCGCCCAGGCCGAGGCCAAGGGACTGCAGTTCGACTGCGCGTTCGAGGGCGAGATGCCGGCCGTGGTGCGGGGCGATCCGCTGCGGATTTGCCAGGTCATTCAGAACCTGCTGTCCAATGCCGTCAAATTCACCGAGACGGGGGTGATCCGCTATGCCGTGCGGGCCCGCCGCATCAACGACCGTCGCGCGGCCTTCGAATTCTCCGTGACCGACAGCGGCTCGGGGATCGCGCCCCAGGATCTGGAGCGGCTGTTCCAGCCCTTCACCCAGGTCGACGCCTCCTCGACGCGCCGCTTCGGCGGGACCGGTCTGGGCCTGACCATCGCCCGGCGGATGGCCAACATCATGAAAGGCGACATCGCGGTCCAGTCGACGGTCGGCCAGGGGTCTTCCTTCACCCTGACGGTCGAGGCCGAGGTGGTCGAATGGCAGGCGGTGGCGCAGGCCGAGGCCGTCGACGCAGAAGTGGGGCAGGGCGAGAGCCTATCGGTGCTGGTCGTGGAGGATCATCCGGTCAACCGCATGATCCTGGAGGCCTGGCTGGGCTCGGCCGGCCACGTCGCGGCCTCCGCGGAAGACGGTCGAATCGCGGTCGATATGGCGGGACATCAAGCCTTCGACCTGATCATCATGGACGTGAACATGCCGGTGATGGACGGGCTGACCGCTACGCGTCTGATCCGGTCGAGCGGGGCCAATACGGAAACGCCGATCGCCGTGCTGTCGGCCTCGGCGCGTCACGAGGACCATGAAGCGGGGCTGGAGGCGGGGGCGGACGCCTATCTGAACAAGCCCATCGATTTCGCCGCCCTGGCGCAGTTGATGCAGAGGGTTCGTGGCGGGCGGGCCGGCCTGCAGGCGGCCGCGGAAAGTGTTCAGACGGCGGCGGCGGCCTGAACCGGGGCTGACGGCCGGCGTTCAGAAGCCGCTCAGCGGCGGACTCCTAGTGTGAGGGCAAGTCGGATCGTCCGACGCATCAGGAGACACCGCCGTGAAGAAGTTCACCACCGCCGCTCTCGCCGCCCTCATCGCCGCAGGCTCCATGGGTGTCGCATCGGCCGCCGACGCCCAGTCGCGCTACGAGCGCAACGACCGCCAGGAACAGCGTGACGATCGGCGCGACGACCGCCAGGACAACCGCCAAGATCGCCACGAGTACCGTCAGGACAATCGCGAGGATCGTCGGGAATACCGTCAGGACAACCGTCAGCAGGCGCGGGCTTATGACCGTTGGCAACAGGCTCAGCGTCGCTACAGCGCGCCCCGCTATGCCCCGCCGCGCGGTTACCAGGTTCGCAGCTGGTCCTACGGCCAGCGCCTGCCCAGCTACTACTCGCGGGGCTATGTCGTGAACGACTACAACCGCTACGGCCTTCGCGCCCCGCCGCGCGGCTACCAGTATGTCCGCAGCGGCAACGACGTGGTCCTGGCCGCCGTCGCCGGGGGCCTGATCACCGCCGTGATCGCCGGCCTGTTCGACTAAGGCTCGCGCGTTCGACAAGACTTCGCCCCGGGGGGAGACCTCCGGGGTGTTTTCGCGTTTGGAGTGACCCGTGCCTAGATGAGGGTCGATGCGCGCCTTTGCCGAACTGCTGGATCGCCTGTCGCTGACGGGCTCGAGGAATGCCAAGCTGGTGCTTCTGCGCGACTATCTGCGCGCCACGCCCGACCCGGACCGCGGTTGGGCCCTGGCGGCCCTGACGGGCGAGCTCAGCTTCAATGCGGCCAAGCCGGCCATGATCCGCCGCGCGGTCGAGGCGCGGGTCGATCCGGTGCTGTTCCGCTGGTCGTACGACTATGTCGGCGATCTGGCCGAGACGGTCGCCCTGATCTGGCCGGCGGACCCCGACCATCGCCCCAACCGCGAGCCGGAGCTGGGGGAGATCGTCGACGCCTTGATGGGCGCCAAACGCGGGGAGGTTCAGGGTCTGCTCGAAGGCTGGCTGGACGCCCTGGCGCCAAAAGGCCGGTGGGCCCTGTTGAAGCTGGTGACCGGGGCGCTGCGCGTCGGCCTGTCGGCCCGGCTGGCGAAGACGGCGACGGCCATGGTGCGCCCTGAGTCCATATCGCAGCCGCCCGATCCGGAGGGGGACGAGACTGTGATCGGGCTGGACCCGGTGGACGTGTCCGAGATCGAGGAGGTCTGGCACGGGCTGGAAGCCCCCTATGGGGATCTGTTCGCCTGGCTGGAAGGGCGGGCCGAACGGCCCAGCCCCGACGCCCCCGGCCGTTTCCGGCCCGTCATGCTGGCCGTCGCCATCGATGAAGCGGTGGACTTCGCAAAGCTGAGGCCGGCCGACTATGCCGCCGAATGGAAATGGGACGGCATCCGGGTCCAGGCGGTCCGCGAGGCGGGAGTGACACGCCTGTATTCCCGCACGGGTGACGAAATCTCGGCCACCTTTCCCGACGTGATGGAGGCCCTGGCGTTCGAGGGGGCGATCGATGGCGAACTGCTGGTCTGGCGCGACGGCGCGGTGGCCCCGTTCGGCGATCTGCAGCAGCGGCTGAACCGCAAGGCCGTCGACGCCAAGACCATGGCCGCCTATCCGGCCGCCATCGTGGCCTATGACGCCCTGGCGCTGGACGGCGAGGACCTGCGCGGTCTGCCGCTGCGCGAACGGCGCGCGCGGCTTGAGGCCATGGTGGCGGCCCATGCGGGCGAGCGGCTGCATCTGTCGCCGCTGGTCGCCTACGACAGCTGGGAGGCCCTGGGCGTGCTGCGCGCCGACCCTCCGGTTGGCGCGGCGGCCGAAGGGCTGATGTTGAAGCGCTGGGACAGCGTCTATGTCGCCGGCCGCCCCAAGGGGCCCTGGTTCAAGTGGAAACGCGATCCGCATTCCATCGACTGCGTGCTGATGTACGCCCAGCGCGGCCATGGGAAACGCTCCAGCTTCTATTCCGACTTCACCTTCGGCGTCTGGACCGCGGACGGCGCGCTGACGCCGGTCGGCAAGGCCTATTTCGGCTTCACCGATGAGGAGTTGAAACAGCTCGACAAGTTCGTGCGCGACCACACCATCGACCGGTTCGGTCCTGTGCGCTCGGTCAAGGCCGGGCGGGATTTCGGTCTGGTGCTGGAGATCGCCTTCGAAGGCCTGAACCGGTCGCCCCGGCACAAGTCCGGCGTGGCCATGCGCTTCCCCCGCATCGGCCGCATCCGCTGGGACAAGCCCGCGCGCGAGGCGGCGACCATCGCCGAGGTCATGGACCTGCTCGACGCCATCGAAGGCGGCGGCGGTCGGATCGGCAAGAGCGGCTAGGCGGCCTTGCGTCGTGTCCGCCAGGCGCGATCCAGCTGGTCCGAGATCCCGCAGAGCTGCAGGAAGGTGATCACTGAAACGGACTGCGGCGCACCTAGGCTGCGTATAAGAGCGTGACCGGCCGGAGCCGGTGCCGTCGCCTCGATCATGAGCGGTACCAGGGTCCAGCGGGTCGGGAAGGGCTGGACATCAACGGCTGGTTCCGCCCGCAGATGCGGGCAATGCGCGAGCGAGAGGTCCGAGCACCGGCGATGCAGGGGGGCGATCGCGCCGGCGTCGATCAGGACCTGGGCGTCGTCGATCCCGGGCGACAGGTCCAGGCCCCGGCCCGACGCCCGCAGCCGCCCGGCCGGAACGCGTCGGGCGACCTGGGTTACCCGGTCGTCTTCGGCGGTCGCTTCACCGCACATCGGACACAGCATCCGCGCCACGCTCAAGCGCTGGCGTAGCAAATGATTCTTCGAATACTCCGGCCGGCCATAGCCCGCCTGTTCGCCCTGGCTCAGGGCTAGTCGTCCGCCTACGGACGGACAGCGTCGTACGCCGAGGATCGCTTCCGCGGTCCAGCTGGTGACCCAGGGAACATCGACGCCGACGATCAGGGAAGATTTCTTCAGCGCACCACTCCAGAAGCGATCCTTGGTCTGAACCCGTATCGTCCCGCCGTCGAGCACCAGTTTTTCCCGCCCGGCGGGTTCCAATCCGGACGTTAGGCGTTAGACCGCACCGATGCTTTCGACGACCGATCCCCTGACGTCCCTCATCGCCGCCACAGAACAGGTCAGCGCCGTGGACGTGGCCATGGTGGCCAAGCTGACCCAGATCGCGGGCGACTTCGCCGTCAATCTTGCGGTGGCCCTTATCATTCTCGCCGCGACGATCTTCGCCGCGCGGTGGGCGTCCTCGGCGACGCGCAAGGGCCTGGGGCGGGTGCGAGGCTTCCGCCACGACCCGACCGTGCTCAGCTTTGCCGTCCAGGTGGTGCGGGTCATCGTCTTCCTGATCGGTTTTATCGCCGTGCTGCAGCGGCTGGGCGTGCAGACCACCTCGATCATCGCCGTGCTGGGCGCGGCGTCCCTGGCCGTGGGCCTGGCCCTGCAGGGGACCCTGTCCAATGTTGCGGCGGGGGTGATGCTGCTGGTGCTGCGGCCCTATCGCGTCGGCGATCTGGTCAATATCGGTGGCAATATCGGCAAGGTGCAGCGGCTGGACCTGTTCTTCACCCAGATCGCCGACGCCAACAACGTGAAGATCATGGCCCCGAACGGGAAGGTCTTCGGCGATATGATCCTGAACCTCTCGGGCCAGAAAACCCGGCGAATGGAGCTCAAGATCGGGGTCGGCTATCGCGAGAACCTGAACGCGGCGAAACAGGCCCTCACCGGCGCCGCCGCGGCGCATGAGAAGGTCCTGCCGGATCCTGCGCCATGGTGTGGCGTCACCAACCTGCTGGACAGTTCCGTCGAGATGACCCTGGCCGCCTGGTGCAAGTCCGAGGACTACTGGCAGACTCGCGCCGACGTCTTTCAGGCGGCCAAGGAGGCGCTGGACGACGCCGGGATCGAGATCCCGTTCCCGCACCAGGTCGCCGTCCCCTATGGCGACGAGGACCTGCCCGAGACGCTCGTCCTGAGCGGTCTGCGGGCTTCCACCAATCCCCGCAGCGCCGGCTTCGATCCCGGCCGCGACAGCGACCAGAACGAGGCCTGACCGGCGATGCGTTACGACTTCGGCTCCGACAACACCGCGGGCATGGCCCCGGCCGCCCTGCGGGCCCTGATCGAGGCCAACGCCGGCTATGCGCGCGCCTATGGGGCGGACGACACTACGGCTCGGGCGGCGGACCAGATCCGGCAGCGTCTGGATGCCGATGCGGAGATCCGGTTCGTGTTCTCGGGCACGGCGGCCAACGCCATCGCCCTGTCGATGCTGGCCTGGCCTCACGAGGCCGTGCTGGCGCACCATTCGGCCCACGTCTGCACCGACGAGACGGGGGCCCCGGGGTTCTTCGGCCAGGGCGTGGGCCTGATCGGCCTGCCGGGCCTGTCGGGCAAGATCGACGTCCGGGCGCTGGAAGCCGCGCTGGAGGAACCCGAGGTCGGCCATCGCCAGCCCGCCGCCGCGCTGAGCCTGACCCAGTCGACCGAATACGGCACGGTCTATACCGAGGAGGAGCTGCGCCACCTGATCGAGCCGGTGAAGGCCAGGGGCTACGGCGTGCACCTGGACGGGGCCCGCTTGGCCAATGCCGCGGCGGCCGGGTTCGACCTGACCCAGATCCCCCGGCTGGGCGTCGACGTGCTAGTATTCGGCGGGGCCAAGGCCGGTGGTCTGTGCACCGAGGCCATCGTGATGTTCGACCGGACGCTGGCCCGTCGGGTCGACAACCGGCTGAAGCAGACGGGGCAGACCGCGTCCAAGGGACGGTTCCTGGCGGCTCCGCTGCTGGGGATGCTCGAGAGCGACGCCTGGGAGGACGGAGCGGCCCACGCCAATCTGATGGCCCAGAGGCTGGCGGCCGGCATCGCCACCCGCTCGCCCTTCACCCTGGCCCATCCGGTCGAGGCCAATGCGGTCTTCGTGCGCATGCCGGTCGAGGCGCACGCCGCCCTGAATGCGGCGGGCTGGGCCTGTTACCGGTTCGACGACGGCTCGGTGCGGTTCGTCTGCTCCTGGGCCACGACGGACGAGGCCGTGGACGAGGTGCTCGAGGCGATCGCCGATCTGGGCTAGGCGAGCTCGACCCGCACATCGTCGGCCGCGAAGGGGTCGCGAGCCTGCCAAGAACCTTTATCACCCCGTCGCGCTCGCCCTTGGGGTGGGCAGGGGTCTGGATAGGTCAGACGCGGCGGATGTCGCCGGGGTAGCCGTCCAGCAGGCGGTCGCTGGTCAGCAGAACGAGACCTTCGTTGCGCGCCTGGGCGACGAGCATGCGGTCGAACGGGTCGCCGTGGAGGCGGGGGAGGTCGAGCACCGTCAGCGCATGGCGGGCGGTGACCTGTACCTCCCGAAACCCGGCGGCGAGCAGGCCGGGACGGAGGACGCGGGGATCGGCGTGGAAGTCGGGACGGCCGAGGCCGAATTTGATGGCGGTCTCCCAGATGCTGGCCACGCTGAAGTGCAGATCGTTGTCGGGATCCTCGATCAGGTCGGCCGCCCTGCGGCTAAGGCGTGGAGACAGGTCAGAGGCCCAGATAAGCAGCTGGGTGTCGAGCAGCAGTCTCACGGGTCGCCGTTGAACAGGCGCTCGATGTCCTCGCGACCCATTTCGTTGAAGTCATCGGGGATGCCCATTTGGCCTTTCAGAAAGCCGAGGCGGTGGGTGGCGCGAGGCTTCGGCTGATCCTCGATCTCCCGGTGCCCGGTGGCCCTGGCGTCGAAATCGGCGGCGATGTCATACTCGCCTTCCGAGAAACCGATGGCGCGCCTTGCGGGCATCGCCGTGGTCTCCGGCTCCGGTGGAACCAGTCTGGCAACCGGCTTTCCGGCGCGGGCGATGATGATCGTCTCACCCTTCTCCACGCGCTCAACGAGCCCGGAGAAATGGGTCTTGGCGGCGTGGATGTTGATGGTATCCATACCGCGAAAATAGCGGACTAACCCCGGTTAGTCCACTCAGCCGAACTCCACCAGCACGTCATCGGCGGCCACCGGGTCGCCGGCCTTCGCCCCCACCGCCTTGACCACCCCATCACGCTCGGCCTTGAGGATGTTCTGCATCTTCATGGCCTCGATGACGGCGACGGTCTCGCCGGCCTTGACCTCCTGACCGACCGTCACCGCGATGGAGACGACCAGGCCCGGCATGGGGGACTGGATCAGCTTCGAGGTATCGGCGGCCTGTTTAACGGGCAGGCGGGCGAACAGTTCGGCCATCCGGGGAGTAAGGACGCGCACGCGGGCCTTGGTCGCGCCGGTGCGAATCTGGAAGCCGTCGGCGATGCGGGCGACCTCGGCGGTGTAGGGTACATCGTCGAGGACGGCGCGGAACTGGGGCAGGCCCGGACGCCAGTCGATCTCGCCCAGCTGCAAAGCGCGGTCCTCGCCGGCGAGGTCCAGGGTCAGGGTCTCGTCCTCGTCATAGCCCAGCGACACGCCGTGGGCGTCGCGGTCGACCAGCACGATCCAGTCGGTGCGGTCGGATGGATCGCCGGACTGTTCGGTCAGGATCTCGTTCATGGCGGCGGCGGTGGCGATCAGGATGTCCAGCCGGCGCCGGTCCGGGGCCGCACCCTGGAAGCCGTCCGGGAACTCGTCCTTGATGTAGCTGGTGGAGAGCTGACCGGAGCGGAAGCGGTCCTGATCCATCACGGCGGCGAGGAAGGGCACGTTGTGGCCGACGCCCTGCAGATGGGTGTCCTCCAGCGCCCGGGCCATACCGTCGATGGCGGCGAGGCGGGTGGGGGCCCAGGTGTTCAGCTTGGCGATCATGGGGTCGTAGAACATCGAGATCTCGTCGCCCTCGCGGACGCCTGAGTCGTTCCGGACCGTGTAGCCGTCCTGTTCGCCCTCTTCCGGCTGGTCGTAGCGGACGAGGCGGCCGATGGACGGCAGGAAGCCGCGATAGGGATCTTCGGCATAGATCCGGCTCTCGATGGCCCAGCCGTCGATCTTCAGATCATCCTGACCGAAGGCCATGCGTTCGCCGGCGGCGGAGCGGATCATCTGTTCGACCAGATCGACGCCGGTGATCAGTTCCGTCACCGGATGTTCGACCTGGAGCCGGGTGTTCATCTCCAGGAAGAAGAAGCTGCGGTCCTGGCCGGCGACGAACTCGACCGTGCCGGCCGAGTCGTAGTTCACGGCGAGGGCGAGGGCGACGGCCTGTTCGGACATGGCCTTGCGGGTGGCGTCATCCAGCAGGGGGGAGGGGGCCTCCTCGATGACCTTCTGGTTGCGGCGCTGGATCGAGCATTCGCGGTCGAACAGGCTGACGATAGTGCCGTGCTTGTCGCCCAGCACCTGGATCTCGATGTGCCGTGGGTCGATGATGAATTTCTCGAGGAAGACGCGGTCGTCGCCGAAGGCCGTCTGCGCCTCGGCCTTCACGGCCGAGAAACCCTCGGCCATGTCGGCGTCGGAGTGGGCGACGCGGATGCCCTTGCCGCCGCCGCCGGCCGAGGCCTTGATCATGACCGGATAGCCGATCTCATTGGCGATCTGCAGCGCGTGGGCGTTCGATTCAATCAGGCCCATGTAGCCAGGGACGGTCGAGACCCCGGCCTGGGCCGCGAACTTCTTGGACGTGATCTTGTCGCCCATGGCCTCGATGGCGTGGGGATTGGGGCCGATGAAGGCGATACCCTCGGCCTCCAGCCGGCGCGCGAAGACGGGGTTTTCCGACAGGAAGCCGAAGCCGGGGTGCACCGCCTCGGCCCCCGAGAATCGCACCGCCTCGACGATCTTGTCCTGGACCAGATAGCTCTCGGCGGCGGGGGAGGGGCCGATGTGGATGGCCTCGTCGGCCATCTCGACCGCCATGGAGCCGGCGTCGGCGTCGGAATGGACCACCACGGTGGCGATGCCCATGCGGCGGGCGGTCTTGATGATCCGGACGGCGATCTCGCCCCGGTTCGCGATCAGGATCTTGGAGAACATGATGCGGTTCGTAGGCGGGGCCGGGGGGCGTGTAAACGGGCGGCGCATGGCGCGCGTCGGGGGCGAAGCGACACACGATCATCGTTCCGGCTTGGCAAGGCCGGGCCTAATCGGCTTTAACCTCTCTCGATCCTTCGCATTCCCCGGCCCTGGAGTTCGCCCATGACCCGTTTCCTGACCGCCGCCTCGGCGGCTGCCCTCGTTCTCGTCGCGGGGGCGGCGTCCGCACAGGACTTCCGCCAGCTGGCCCAGACCGATCTCCAGGCGGCGCACGCTGCCCTGCGCGACAACCACCCCGCCGCCGTGGTTCCCGGTCCGGCCGGTGACACGTTCCGCGCCTGGATCGACGCCGGTCTGGCCGAGTCCACCGGCCGCCTGGGTCAGGTCAACTCGGGCGACAGCCATGCCTATCTCATGCGCTACTACGCCGCCGGCTTCCGCGACTCGAACATCGCCATCACCCCGTCGTTCGAGGGCATGGGCCCGTATTTCGGCACCAGCTGGCCCGGCATCGCCACCGGCTGGCGCAACGGCCGCTATGAGGTCACCTATGTGAAATCCGGCGTCCGCAACGCGCCGCGGGTCGGCGATATCGTCGTCAGCTGCAACCTGACCCCGATCGAAGAATACGCGCGCGGCAAGCTCGACAAATGGGAGGGCAACCTCGAAACCGAGGCCGGCCGCGTCACGTCGGCCCCCTATCTGCTGTGGAACCGCAACAACCCGTTCGCCGCCGGCGTGCCCTCGACCTGCGAATTCCAGCGCGGCGAGCGCGGCCGTCCGCGGGAAACGGAACTCCGCCCGGTGCCGCTGGTCGCCGGCGACCTCGAGACCGCCTACCGCGCCACCAACTACATGCCGTCCGCGACCCCGCTGAGCGTCGAGACGGTCAACGGCCGTCCCTGGGTCAATGTCCACTCCTTCGCCGACAGCGCCGGCTGGGACGCCTTCAACGCCCAGGTCGAAGGCCAAGCGGCGGCCCTGCGCGGGCCCCAGGGCTTCGTGCTGGATCTGCGCGCCGCCGCCGGGTCCTCGGACTACACCTCGACCGCGCGCGGCTATGGCCTGGCCAACCGTATCTGGACGCCGGAGTTCACCGTCAGCCGCCAGCCGGCGGCGGGCGAGATCACCTATCGCGCCACGCAGGGAAACCGCGACTGGTATGCGGCGACCCTGGGCCGGATGCAGGCCGACCCGCGCTTCGTGCAGGAATCCGCCCCGGTGATCGAACAGACCATCGCGATCGTCGCCGCCTTCGACGCCGCCATCGCCGCCGGCCAACCGACCTTCACCCTGCCGGGTCGCGAGGCCCAGGCCGATACCGGGGCCGCCAACCCGGTTCAGGGCCCGGTGGTGGTGCTGGTGGACGCCGGCTGCTCGGGGGGCTGTCTGGACACGCTGGACCTGCTGACCCGCCTGCCCAACGTGCGCATCGCCGGCTCGACCACGGCGACCGACTCGATCTTCATCGAGCCCACCACGCAACGTCTGCCGTCCAACTATTCGGACCTGAGCTATGGCCACAAGGCCTGGACCAGCCGTCAGCGCGGCAACAACCAGCCCTTCACCCCGGCCCAGGGCCTGGTCTACGCCGGCAACCCCGCCGACGAGACCGCCGTGCGGACCTGGGTGGGCACGCTGTTCCAGTAAGCTTAGGGCGCTAACGCCGCGACGCGGTCGCTCGCTGCTTGAGCGCTGCGGCCGAGATCGACTGAAAGTTGGGCCGGGCGGGGTGGAACCCTCGTCCGGCCCTTCCTATTCTATCGTCATGACAGACATCGACACGACCCTCCGCTCCGCCTCGGGTTTCGACCTCACGCCGCCCAGCGAAGGCCAGCGCGTGGCCCTGGAGGCCGACCTCAATGCCGAGGAAAAGCGGGTCCTGCTCAGCCACGGCACCGAGGCGCCGTTCTGTGGGGTTCTGCTGGGCGAAAAGCGTCCCGGCGTGTTCTGCTGCCGCGAATGCGGCCTGCCCCTGTTCCGCGCCGCCACCAAGTTCGAGAGCGGCACCGGCTGGCCCAGTTTCACCGAGCCGGTGGATGAGGCCCACGTCACCGCCATCGTCGACCGGTCCTATGGCATGACCCGGACCGAGACGACCTGCGCCCGCTGCGGCAGCCATCAGGGCCACGTCTTCCCCGACGGTCCGCCCCCGACGGGCCTGCGCTACTGCATCAACTCCGTTGCCCTTCAGTTCGTGCCAGAGGGCCAGCGCCTGCCGGATCCCCTGGGTCGCGGCGACGGCATCGCCTGATCATCACCCTTCCGCCGCATTCCGGGTTAGGATGAAGATCGAAGTGGAGTTCCCGCGATGCTGATCCTTCTCGTCCTGGCAGGCCTATCCCTCGCCTCCGACCCGGACGGCGTGGTCTCGACCGCGCCGCGAGGGGCCGATGCGGTGGTCGTCGGCGCGGTGGCCCCGGTCGCGGATTCCGTTCCGGACGCCACCGTGATCGCCCCCACGCCCCAGTCCCTGACCACGGCCCAGCAGATCGACCGCTGGATCTCGACCCGCACGGCGTCCGACGCGCCGTTCGCCCAGGACAGCGGGCCCGTCGACGACCGGCAGATGCACGGTTTCGTCAGCGGCGCCATCGGCACGGGCGACTTCAGCGCGGTCGCCACGGGCGTGTCGCTGCCGATCGGCGACAGCGGCCGGCTGGACCTGACCTATTCGCAGAGCCAGAACGGCTACGGCTACGGCTATCCGGGATGGGGATATGGCGACTTCGGCTATGCCGGGTCCGATTTCGGATACGCGCCTCGGTCTTTGGGCCGCGGCCGAGGTGGGTATGGGCGCGACCGTCCGAGAGGCGACAGCGACGTCCGACAGTCTTTCGGCCTGTCCTATCAGTCCTCGTCCAACGACGACCGCCCAAGCGACGATCGCCGCTGATTCGTTCTGTTCGCCGAACGCAAAAGGCCCGGTCGCGAGACCGGGCCTTTGTCGTTCAGATGGTGCCGCCGGGGGGAATCGAACCCACGACCTCAGCCTTACCAAACTACCTTAGGTTGTATCCGTACATTCGCTGGACTGCGAAATATCACTACGTATCATTGACTTACGCCGAAGCCTTCGCGACGTTGCAACCCGTGAGTTTCGTCCCCGCGCTTACTATGTGCTTACTAGAGCGTGAGGGGGCGGGATCGAGCGACGGAGCGAGCGAGGCGTCCAAGATGGCGAACGGGCGGGTCAGATTGACGAAGCGGACGGTCGACGCCGCGCGGCCGAAAGCGAAGGACCAGTTCCTCTGGGACAGCGAGGTCGTTGGCCTGGGCCTTAAGATCAGCGCCGGGGGCCTGAAAAGTTATGTGCTGCAGTACCGCTTCGAGGGACGGGCTCGACGCTACTCTATCGGGACGCACGGCTCGCCCTGGACCGTAGATATGGCGCGCGATCGCGCCCGGGCGCTCCAGGGGCGGCTGGTCGACAGCGTCGATCCACAGACCGAGAAGGCGGGCCGGCGCGAGGACGTGACCGTCGCCGATCTGTGCGACCTCTATCTGACCGAGGGCATGGCGACGCGGAAAGAGAGCTCCATCGCCTCGGCGCGCTCCGACATCACCAACCACATCAAACCCCTGATCGGCACGCTCAAGGCCCGGTCCGTGACATCTCAAGACGTCGATCGGCTGCTGCTGGACATTGCCGCGGGCAAGACGGCGAGGCTTGCCAAAACGGCCAAGAAGCGGGGCGTGTCGCGCGTGCGGGGCGGGAAGGGGGCCGCGAACGCTTCGGTGACCATTCTCAGCGCCGCTTTCAACTTCGCTATCCGCCGTCAGATCCGCGTCGACAATCCGGCGCTGCGCGTGCGACGCTTTCCAGAGAAGAAGCTTGAGCGGTTCCTGTCGCCAGCCGAGCTGGCCCGGCTGGGGGAAGCCCTAGCGGCCGCCGAGGCGATCGGCGTCGAGAGCCCCTATGCCCTTGCCGCCGTCCGGTTGCTCATCCTCACCGGCTGTCGCCGGACCGAGATCCTGTCGCTGCAGCGCGCATGGATCGATCACCATCACCGGTGTCTGCGTCTGCCGGACAGCAAGACCGGAGCCAAGATCGTCCACCTGGGCGACGCCGCCCTTCAGGTGATCGACGCCGTGCCCGAGGTGGCCGGCAACCCCCATCTGCTGCCGGGTCGCAACGGCGTCGGTCACCTCGCCGACATCCAGTCCAGCTGGGAGCGGATCCGTAGCGCGGCCGGTCTGTCCGATGTGCGGCTGCATGACTTGCGCCATTCCTTCGCCAGCATGGGAGCCCTGACCGGCGACAGTCTGCTGGTCATCGGGGCCCTTCTCGGGCACCGCAGCGCCAAGACGACCCAGCGTTACGCGCACCTGTCCGACCATCCTCTGAAGGATGCTGCCGAGCGCATCTCGGCGGAAATGGCGCGGCTTATGGGTCAGGCACTTGTGCCTCGAGCCCAGACGCGTCTCGAGGCCACCACCGCGCCAGCGCCTCCAGGGGCACAGGGGTTGTTGGGCACGGCCGCCCAGCTGCGCTGGTTGGACGTCAAGGCGGCGGCGGGGCATCTGGGTCTGGCTGTCTCCACGCTCCACACCTACCGTTGGGCGGGGACCGGACCGGCTTGCCGCAAGATCGGACAGAAGATCGTCTACGCCTTGCCAGACCTCGACGCCTGGGCCCAGGCCCGGCGGGCCGTCACGACCTCCACGTTGCGGTTCGCCGCCTGAGCGGGGTCTCGCCGGCTTAGGCGATGGAGCCATAACCCGCCTCGACGCAGGCGTGCCTGCCCGAAAATGACCGCGACCCCGGCATAGGCTCGGTCGGTGCTCCGATCACCCTGATGGCTCGTTCGTTATGCCGACCCCGCCGCCCGCCGTGCTGCGCGTCTATCTTGTCAAGGGCGACGGCCCCGGTGCGCGCTGGATCGAGATCGGCGTGGCTCGCCCGCACAAGGACGGCGAGGGTTACGCGCTAGACCTGGACGCTCTGCCATTGGAGGGTCGGATCGTCCTGCGCCGCAAGGCGCGACGGCAAACTCGAAGCCGGGACGATCCCGCAGGCGACGACCGCTAGAGCCCCTGCGCCGTCTGCCTCGGTGCCAGCCGTTCGTTTTTCCAGCGGACGCGGCAACCGTGGCGCGTTATGCTCTTATGACGGGTGTCGGTGAGTCGATGGCGCGTCGTGGAGGTCACCATGCAGGCCATCCTTTTCGTCCCCGGCATCATGGGGTCGCGGCTCAGCCTCAGAGGCCAGGAGGTCTGGCCGCCGACACCCGTCGAGGCGGTGCGGGGCTATCGCCGGATCGTGGCCTTGGCGGATCCGGCCGTCCGGCCCACAGCGGTGATCGACCGGGTCGCGTGCCTGCCAGTTTATGGGCCAATCCTCGATGATCTGCGCGACATCGCCTCGGGAACCGCGGGTGTGCCCAAGGCGTCATTCATCGCCTTTCCTTACGACTGGCGGCGCGATCTGCGCGAAGCCGCCGAAAGCCTGGCCACCCTCGTCGAGGAGGTGATGGAAGAGGGCTCGGACGAGATCGTCCTCGTGGCCCATTCCATGGGGGGGCTGGTCGCCCGCTGGTTCTTGGAAAGCGGCGGCTTTGAGGACCGGCCCGGCTGGCGCGCGGTGACCCGACTGATCGCCCTTGCCGTGCCCCATGCCGGTGCCCCCGTTGCCGTCTCCCGGGCCCTGGGTTTGGAATCGACCGCCGGCCTCTCGGGCCCAGACACGGCGCGCCTTGCGGCGGACGCGCGCTATCCATCGCTCTATCAACTGTTTCCGGACCGTGATGTGGTCGCCGCCCTCGCCTGGCAGGGCAGCGTGTCCCAGATCACGGACCTCTACGACCCCGCGACGGCGCGCGCCCTCGGCTTGTCGCTGGACAATCTGCAAGCGGCGCAGGATTTCCGCGCCGGGCTCGGCCCGTCCCGTCGTCCGGGTCATGTGCAATACGACGGGGTCGTCGCCACCGGACATCGGACGTGCACCCGGGTTGAGCTTCGCGGGGGCCGCCCCGATCTGGCCGTCCGCGACGTCGACGCCGGCGACGGAGCCGTGCCGATTTGGAGCGCGGCCTTGCTTACAGCGCCGCATGCCTTCACGCCGGGCGAGCACAACAAGGTGCTGCGCGAGCGCGACTTCCGCGATCATCTGTATCGATTGTTCGGCGCAACCCCGCGCGTCGCCCCGTTCAGCGCCAGCGATGGTCGTGCTGCCCTGTCGATATCGCTGGACCGACTGGTCTATGCGGCGGGAGAGCCGATGGATCTGGTGCTGATCGCGCCTATGCCCGCCGCCCGTCTCGAGGTTCGGATCACTCTGGATCTCATCGACGAGGAGGGCCGGGCGGTGCAGACCCAGCCCGATCTCGGCGCGGTGGCTTGGTCGGGTGCGGCCGTCGGCCAGCTGCGGCTGACGGTCAACGCCCCGGACGCCCCGGGCCGCTACCGTCTGGGCATCGACGGCCCAACCCACACCACGCTGACGGACAACGACGTCGCCCCGTTCCTCGTGTCCGAAGGAGTTTGATCATGGCTCGACCGCCGCGCGCGCGATTGGAACAGGAGGCCCAGGCCCTCCGAGCATGGGCCGAGGCGCGCCAGCTGTTCCATGCCATCGGCGGGTCCAGCGGACGGCTCACGCCGGCCGGTCGGGGCGGCGGGGCGGAGATGTTCTCGGCCGCCGCAGCCGAGGCCTTGACCCGCAAGCCGATCACCGCCGTGGGGTTCAACCCCAATCGGGGCGACAAGGGCACAGTCATCGTCTACACGGCCCGCCCGCTCAACGCCGGCGAGCGGTCCGAACTGATCGAAAGCTATGACCGACAGGCCGAGATCGAGTTCAAGACGGCCCGCCCGCTCGTCGTCGATCCCGGGGCGGCCAGTCTCGCGGCACCGATCAACCTGGCACGACAATGGAGCCGCTATACCTGTGGGTCTTCGGTCAGCCTCGGCAATGTTCGCGACGCGGGGACACTCGGCTGTCTGGTCCGCGACCGCGAGGGGGCGATCTATGGCCTATCCGCCAACCATGTGACCGGCGGCTGTTCCAATGCCCGGCAGGGCCACCCGATCGTGGCCCCGGGGATCAAGGACGTAGGGGCGGGACAGCCCGATCCGCGCACCATCGGCTATCACGATCGCGCAGGTCCGTTCGTGGCGGGTGACCCCGCCACCGTGCCGCCCCACCTCAACACGGACGCCGCGATCTTCAAACTGATCAAACCGGACGAAATCTCCTCCTGGCAGGGCGATTTCTACGACACACCGGCCGAGGTCGGCGATCCGATCGAAGACGCCGAGATCGAAAAGGTCGGTCGCAGCACGCGCCGCACCAAGGGCGTGATCGAGAGCGAGCTCGCGGGCTCCCATCCCGTCAGCTACAAGACCACGGTGTGGATCTCGGCCGAAGAGCCGATCGAGTTCCGAGCGACGGTCTATTTCAAGCCGGTTTTCGTCCTGCGCGGCGTGCGGCGCGCCTTTGCCGCTCCCGGCGATTCCGGGGCCCTGGTCACCCAGCTGGGCGAAGGCAACCGTCGGACGGCTGTGGGCATTCTGTTCGCAGGCCGGGAATCGGATGTGAGCTATATGCTGCCGTTAAGACCTTTACTGGATCATCTGGAATTAACGCTGGTTTCAGGCCATATTCCGCCTGCAGGTGCATGATGACCGTTCAATCCGCCCAGAAGATTGCCACGACCGAAGACCGCAAGGCCCTCCTGGCGCAACTTGGCGTTCCAGACGGGCAGGCCACGGTCGAACGCCGCAAGGCAGACGACGGCGATCATCTCGTCGTCCGCTTGTCGCCAGAAGCCCGCCCCGCTGCCCGTCCGCAAAGATTTCGGGGCCACGACGTCCGCTATGAGCCACTTCGGCCGGCCGTCGCCTGGTAAGCCTTCAAAGGGCCGGGCGTAGCCGTTGGCCGTACAGCGATCTAAAGCTTCGGACGTGACCGCCGCAAGGCATGGGGGCTGATGCCCTTTGCACAGGCATGACTGACTCTGGCTCATTGCGGCGGTTCGGAGTGACCGCTTTGTGCTTGTCCAGCGAAGTCGATCAGCAACAGGCATCTTGGTCGCGAGGTCCACCTCCAGTGGCTGGCATGTTGCTCGCGCCGCGCGCTAAGGTAGCGGCGGGAGGGCCAAATGCTTCAAAGAATAATCGGCATCCGTAACGTCGGTCGTTTTCGGAGTTCGGCCGCCCAGCCGAATCCTCAACTGTCTCGCCACGCGTTCATCTTCGGGCCGAATGGTTTCGGCAAGACGACCTTGTGCGCGGTGCTCAGATCTTTGGAGCGGAACGAAGCGGCGCTGGTGGTAGGCCGCAAGACGCTCGGCGTAGACGCGGCGCAGCAGGTTAACTTGCTATGGTCCGGCGCACAGCGGACGTTCCAGAATGACGCTTGGCCGGGACCTGAGCCGAAGCTCTCCATCTTCGATGGGACCTTCGTCGCGGAGAATGTCCACAGCGGGGACCTAGTCGACGTCGCCAATCGGCGGAATTTGTATCGCGTCGTCGTCGGCCGGAATGGCGTGGGTCTAGCGCGGGAGGAGGCGCGGCTGGCAGAAGCGGGGAGAGCGCTCACGCAGGCCGCGACCGCCGCCGAACGCAGGCTGGAGCCGATGGCTGCCGGCCTCGCCGCCCAAGCCTTCGACCAACTGCCAGCGGATGACGAGCTGGCCGCCAAACTTGCCGACGCGCGTGCCGCGCTGGTCGCGCAGCAGCAGTCGGCGCAGATTCGAGAGCGCGCTGGCCTGCAGGCGGTAACGCTCCCGACGTTGCCAGCGCACTTGAGGGAGATGGTGGGCCGCACAATCGACGGTGCCGACCCGGCGGTCGAGCAACGCGTCGGCGCGCATCTGGCCCGTCACAGGTTCGGCGACGACGGGGAGCGCTGGCTCGAGCATGGGCTTCGTCATTTGACGGACGAGGACGACTGCCCGTTCTGTGCCCGGGACGGTGTCGGTGGGCTGCCTCTGGTTCAATCCTATGGGGCGTTGTTCGGAGAAGCTTATCGCGGCTTGCGAGATGAAATCGAGACGCTCGGACAACATATCGATTTGCAGTTCGGAGCCGAGGTCTTTGCCGAGCTTAGGGCGTCGGCGATCGCGAATGGCGCGGCTCGTCAGTTTTGGGGCCAGCATTGCGACTTGGGCGAGGATTTGCCCGCGTTGGCCCAGCTGCGGGACGCTTATTTGAGCGTCCATCACAAACTGCGGAGCGTTGTGGAGCGCAAAGCGGCCCGGCCGCTCGAGGTCATTGATCGGGAGGGGGATATCGCCGAGATCGCAGAGGAGATCAATGCGATCCGAGGCCAGCTAGCGGCCTACAACCGGGCCGTCGATCGGGCCAACATCACTATTGAGACGACCCGTGCACGAACTGCGGCTGCGGATGAGGCCGTCTTGCGCCGGGCGATTAGCGATTTGGAACGGGTGGCTCGCCGGCATGGTCAGGAGGGAATCGAGGCGAGCCGGGCGTGGCGCGAGGCCGTAGAAGCGCGGACGGCGAATAATGCCGCGAAAGCGGCCGTGCGAGCCCAGCTGGAGGAGCATTGTCGCCAGGTCGTCAAACCTTATGAGCAACGCATCAACCACTTCTTGCATCTCTTCAACGCCGGCTTCGAGATCGTCGACGTCGACCACGCCTATCCTGGCGGCCTTGCGACCTGCACCTACCGACTGCGGATCGATAACGTCGAGGTGGCTTTAGGCGACGGCCGGACGGGCGATGATCGTCAGAGCTTCAAGAACACGCTGAGTGCGGGCGACCGGACGACGCTGGCGATGGCTTTCTTCCTCGCGGAGCTGGAACGCGAGGCAGATATCGCCGAGCGCGTGGTGGTCTTCGACGACCCCTTTAACAGTCAGGATTCCTATCGGCGGCGCAACACGATTCATGAGATCATGGCCGTGGCCCGCCGTGGTGCCCAAGTCATCGTGCTCTCACACGACGCAGCCTTCTTGAAGAGCCTGTGGGACAAATCGCCGCCCGCAGAACGGTCAGCCGCGCAGCTGGACTACCATTCGGCGACGGGCACGCGGCTGACAGAGTTCGATCTCGACAACGCCTGTAGGGGCAGGGCGCAGAGCGAGCTCGACGATCTTCTGGCCTACCGCAACCTCGGGCAGGGTGAGCCGCGCGATATCATCAAGAAACTGCGGGTGGTCCTAGAAACGAAGATGCGCGATCTCTACCCGGCGAGCTTCGCTCCGGCGGACAATCTCGGCGGGATCCTAGGAAAGATCAGAGGAGGGAGTGCGGACCATCCCGCCGCCGCCCGTTACGACGAACTCGATCGGATCAACGACTACACGCAGGACTATCACCACGGCGAGGATCCACGCGGGATGCAGGAGCCGCCGCTCGATCAGCAGGAACTGCTCGGCTTCGTCGACCAGACCTTGCGTATCGCGAATGCGGTCGTGGGCTAGATCGTCGGCTCCGTCGGACCCGGACCTTGGCCGACGCCGTCTGACCGCATTATCGAGCAAGCAGGCCACAGCGGCCGGCACCGTCAGATTGCGCAGAAGGGCTACTTGCGGAGTGCTAATGACCGCTCGTCGCGTTTGGCGGCCGAAGCGGTTGCCGTGTCCCAGCCTGCAGGTCCACGGCACGCGAGCTAGAACCGCGGGCTCCAGCGCGCCAAGATGTCGTCTTCCTCTTCGTCCTCGTCGTTGGTCGGGCCGTCGGCCAAGAGCAGCATGGTCACCGCGTGCCCGTTGGCCTGCCGGAGGACCTGTTCAAGGACACGGGGTGACGGACGCCCCCACTCATGCTGAAGCCAGATCGTCCCATCCATCTCGATCCAGTCGGACGGGGCCGCAGTGCCGGCGTACGGCCTGACCTTTGTGGCGCAGTCTGAGGGAAGGCGACTTTTCCGCTCCACGGCCAGACGCGGGAAGCTCACATGCGAACGGGCGTACCGGACCACGCCGTCGTAAGAGAAGATGACGGCGCACGGCATCGAGGCCAGCTCGACGAACCGGTTCGCGGCCGCTTCCAGGCTGACGTCATAGGATCTCGCCAGCTTGCGGAGATGACCGACCTCCGGGAGGCCAAGTCGGTCCGCGTCGCGCTCAAACCAGGGCTTCGGCATGAGAATGCCCGCCGCGAAACGATTTGCTTCGGCCTCCCGCCGTTGCGCCGGTGTCGAGAACCCGCGCTCGCTGAGATGGGCTTGGGTGCACTGCTGGTTCCCGACGTGGGTGGGGATCAGGAAATGACCCAACTCATGACCGATGGTGAAGCGCCGACGGCCGCCGGGCACGCCCGGCCTGCAGAGAATGATGCCCTGGCTTTTGTCAGGATCGGTCAGCAAGGCCCCCTCGAAGGAGGTCGTGTCCAGATCCCTGATCTCGAGAATATTCACGGCCGCCGCGAGTGCCTCGATCGGAACAGGTGGCGTCCACTCAGGGTGATGCCTCAGGATCGTCTGGATCAGCCGCTCGGGAGAGCCGCAGTCCGCCAAATCCATGAGGAGCTCGCTCACGGCTTCTTCAACGCCTCGGCCATGGCGCGAACGGCCGCCCAAGCCTTGTCATCCAGCTTGCCGTCAAACTCCCGGTAGAACTGGAGGGCCGGCGCCTCTTCCGAAGGCTCGCTCTCGTCCGACAGGAACGCCACCGTCACCTTGTAATGGTCCGCGAGCCCCCGGAGCAGGTCCAAGCTCGGATTGGTGCTGTCGCCGCGTTCGAGTTGCCAGATGTGAGCCTTGGATACGCCGACGCCGTCGGCGACCTGCTGAAGCGATTGCCCGCTTTTGACCCGCAGGTCCTTGAGCTTGGTGGCCAAAGACATTCGGTCCCTCGGAAACGCTGTACAGATGAATCATACGCGCCGGAAGACGGGGTTGACAAGCGCCACGGTCGTAAACTATATCATACGTCACGTTCATCGAGAGCGGGAAGGGAGGTGAAGGAAATGGGCAAGAACCAACACGTCGTCCCCCACGCCAATGGCTGGGCCGTCCGTGGCGCGGGCAATGCGCGCGCAACCACGGTGCATCCGACGCAGGCGGAAGCGATCTCTCAGGCCCGAGGAATCGCTCAAAATCAGCAGAGCGAACTGCTGATCCACCGTCGCAACGGTCAGATCCGCGAGCGCGACAGCTTCGGCAACGATCCCTACCCGCCGAAAGGCTGAACCTCGAAAGGCCGCGTCATCCGTGACGCGGCCTTTCGGTCATCAGGAGGATATCCATGCGCTTTGAAGGCGCCATCGTTCGCGAACAAGGGATCGTCTTCGCCATCGTCGTGGTGAAGCGGCACATCCTCGACAACAACGCAGGATACAACCGGGTGGCACGCAGCTTCCAACCGGCCTTCCCCGGCATGCCCGTGGTGCTGATGGCTCAGAACCATCGGGGCGCAGCCACCTATTTCGGCCGGCCCGACATCGCGCGTTTTCTGGCCCGTGTCCCCCTCAGCGCCATTCCCTGGCGCGAGTACACCTTGAACTGAGGTCTCCATGATCAAGCCCCGTCGAATCCGCCCGCCCTGTCCGCCCAAGCCCGTCGATCGTCTGCAGAACATGCGGACGATCCGCCCCTTGGGGAAAACCAAATGGGTCCGCGCCCACTGGCGCTGGGACTACGATGGTCACGCCTGGGAGTGGGTGCTCGGGCACTGGTCGAAGTAGGGCGTGAGCCCGTCCGCATGCCGCCGAAGCGGGATGCGCGACCGTCAATGGAGACGCGGAAATGGACGGCCATAACTTCGAGAGGCTGAAGGCCCACATCCTGCCGCTGTCGCTCTCCCACGATTTCGACGTCGCTAGGCGAGAGTGGGGGCTCGTCGCGGTGGAGATCAGCGACGAGTGGGACCAGTGTCCGTGCGGCCAGGACATCAAGGAGCATTGTTACATCCGCAATCGGATGACCGGCCGCGAGACCTATGTCGGCAACGTCTGTATCAACCGCTTCATCCAGATCGACACTGGCAATCTGTTCGACGGCCTGAAGCGGATCGCAAAGGATCCGACGGCCAATGCGAACAACGATCTGATCGAGCATGCGATGCGCATGGGATATCTCTACGGCGAGAAAGAATACACCTTCCTCAAACAGACCGTGCGCAAGCGTATTCTGTCGGAGAAGCAGCTCGCCTGGAAAGTGAAGATCAACCGACGCATCGTCGCCCAGACCGTCGTCGTAAAACGCACAGCCCGGTCAAGTTAGCGTCTGGGACACGCCACCGCTTCCGCTTCTGGCGCGTTCAGGAATACGGTGGCTGTTGTAGGTGGCGCATAATCCGCGTGGCGCAGTTTGCCGCTACTCAGCCGCGATCATCGCCGGTGCGCCGTCATCCCAAGCAAGAACGGGCTCTATCAAACTGCGGGCCAGGTGGGTGACGACTGGGGCGACGACGCCGTCACCGGCGACGTGGTAGGCGTCATTGTAGCGGGCCGGCAGGACGTAATCGTCGTCCAACCCCATCAGCCGGGCGGCTTCGCGGCCGGACAGGAGTCGTGAACGGACCCGGTCGCCTTCGACCACCAGGATGATCTGGCGGGAGCTGCCGCCGGCAGGGGTGCGCAGGCAGCCGGCCACCTCGTCGAAGCGCACCTCGGCGCGCTGGACCTTGCGGCCTTGGGCGTCCGGACGGGTCCGGCGATAGACGCCCCCGACCACGCGCCGGCCCAGGGTCTGGGCGGTCTTCACCTTGGCGCGGTTGAGCGGGCTCATCATGGCCAGAAGTTTCCGCGTCTCGGCCGGCGTGTGCCAGGCGACGTCCGCCGGTTCTTCCTCGATCTGGTCGGAGAAGAGCGGCGGGGCCTCGGCCGGGACGGGCAAGGCCCACCAGACATGTTGGTCGCGCACCGCTTCGGGCAGGCCGTCGACGGCGGCTTGCAGCCGGGCCGGCGTCCAGGCCGCCTCGGGCGTATGGCTGATGGCGCCGTCTGGCAGGGCGACCGTCTCGTCGACCGCGACGATGAACAGGCGCGGACGCGATTGGGCGACGAACCGGCGGGCGTCGATGACCATGGCACCGAACCGGTAACCGGCTTCGGTGATAGCCTCGCAGATGGCGGCGAAGTCCCGGCCTTGGTTGGAGGTCAGGGCGCCGTAGACGTTCTCCAAGATCAGGGTGCGCGGCGCGCGACCCTCAGCCTTGAGCGCCGTGATCAGGAACCAGAAGGGCCAGAACGAGCCCGAGCGGGTGTGTTCGTTGTCGTTGCGTGCACCCAGGCCCTTGTTGAGTCCGGCCAAGGACAGGTCCTGACAGGGGAAGGAGCCCCAGACGAGATCGGCGCGGCCGGGCAGCTGGGTCGGTTTGACCTTGGCGACGTCGCCGCAGACCAGGTGGTCGTCACCCCAGTTGGCGGCGTAGACCGCCGCCTTCATCGGGTCGAAATCGTTGGCGAAGTCGCAGCGCCAACCCTTCAGGCCGGCTCGCGCCATGCCGCCGCCGGCGAAGAACTCAAAGAAGACGCGCTGCGCGCCTTGCGATCCGGGCGCGGGGAACGGGCTGACGGTCATGGCTCACCCTCCGAATCGGCGCACATCTTCATTCTAGTTCCACTTATGTTCCGTTAACGTCAATGCTGAAAAAGGCGAATCGGTGGACAAGGTTGCACGCTAGGCGAGCGCTGGAATGAAGACCTTCGACCTTGAGACGCCCGCCGCGCCCGATCCGGGGCGGCTCCGATGGCCCCGGCGCTGGGAAGTGTCGGGCGATGAGGCCGCGCCTGCCGGCAATCAACATTATCAGGATCTCACTGCGGCCAGCTGGGCGGATGTCTCCCGCGTGCTGGAGGTGGAGGCCGCCCTGATGCGTCGGGTCGAGGACGCCTTCGACCCAATCGGCGAGGAAAGCCAGATCGAGGCCGAACTGGACGGCCAGCGCGATGACGACGACGAAACCCCGTTGCGGGGGCTCGACCTGGGCGTCGCCTCAGCCGTTCTGGTCTTGGCCGCCGTCGGCGCAGTTCCTGTCGCCAGCTGCAACGGCGGCGCGTTTGGCCGGGTCCATCTGGGCTCCAATCCCTATGTGGCCTGCTACATCCGCCCGCGACGGTTTCTCATCGTGTCGGGTTGGGCGGTCCGGGCCGGGCTCTTGCAAGTCGTGACCGATGATGGCGTTCTCGTGCTTCATGCCCGTCGGGTGAAAGACTTCCTTCGCTTTGCGGAACTGGCCCTGACCGATCAGACCCTATCGGTGGATCGCGCATGACCGGTGATGAGTTGACTCCTCCGGCCCTCAGCGCCGAAGCCTTGGCGGATTTGGAAGCTCTAGTCGACGGCGGCCGTTTCGCCACGACGGGGCCGTTGGCGATCGCCTTGGTCGTGGTGGATCGTGCCCGGGGGCGCGACATGCCGCTGGACGCGTTCGACTTCCGGGCCGCCAACAGCGCCCAGGTCGCCGGAGCTGGCGGGGTAGCGGCTAACCGGATCCTCAGACGACATGGCGTCACCAACAGCCTGGGCAGCGAGGGTGGACGAACCAGTCGCGGCAGCATCGACCGGATGGAAGAGCTGGTCGCCCTGCTCAACCGTCGTCATGCAGCAGGGGATCTGGATCTCGACGCGGTTGAGGCCTTCTGGGTGCAGAAGGCGCGGGACTATTTCAACACCACTCCGATTGCGTTCCGGGCCGATCCGGCGCTGAGCTTGCGGATGGCCTTGCGCGAGCTCCTCGCCCAGGCCGAGCTGCGCCAGAAGTCCATGGGCGGGGTCATGATCGTGGGCGCGGTCATGCAGCATATCGTGGGGGCGGTCCTCGAGCTGTCGTTGGGGCAAGGCGGCGTGACCCATCACGGCTCCAACCAGAATGACGCCAAGGGCAGGGGCGGCGATTTCGAGCTGGAGGACGCGGTGCTGCACGTCACCAATGCGCCCACCGCTCAGCTGATCGGCAAATGCCGCGCGAACCTGGACGCCGGGGGACGGCCCGTCATCATCACCAATCCCAAGCCTCTGATCGCTGCCGAGGTACTTGCTGACGCAGAAGGGCTTGGCGGTCGGATTGAGTTCGTGGACTTCGAGCAGTTCGTCTGCGTGCAACTTTACAGCCTCGGTGGCTTCAAAGCTTTGGACGTTCGAAGCCAGCTAACGCGGCTGATCGAGATCTACAACGCGATCATCGATCAGGTTGAGCCCAGTCCCAGCCTTCGTGTCGCGCTAGGCGGGTGATAACCCCACACGCCTCACCCTTTGTGGTGATGCTTCAACCCAATCGGCGTCGGGCAATTCGGCTACAGCCAAATAGCGATCAGAATGTCCGCTTGCGGCGTTGCAGCCAATGTCCGCAGTTGGCGCCGAGCGGCCATGGAGTGGTTTTGATCCTCCGCAACATCAGCCTTTCCAAGGGCCACCGGGCGGACCCCAACCCCACACCGGCATCGGCATGGCGGGAGCAGGGTCTGCCACACCTGGAGCGGAGTTGATCACGGCAAGGCGCGTTCCCCATTCCAGGTAGCCCACAAAGGCCGCACGGAATTCAGGGTCATCGGGCAGACCCGCTTCGTCCGCGGTTTCCAGCATCAGATCGAACCAGCGTCGGCGCTGGGTTTCGGTTAAGGCGCGTTCCAGGTGCTGACCGATCATGCCGGCGTGCGAGCCGCCCGCGTCCGAGTAAGCGGCGGGACCGCCGAAGACCTCGTCGATAAAATCTGCGACGTGAGCGGCATGGCCCGGATCCATATTGGCAAAGACAGGGCCAAGAATAGGGTCCGCAGGAACCTTCGTGTAGAAGCCGCGCGTCAGTTCGGCCAAACGGTCTCGGCCTCCCAGCCATTGGCTCAAGGTGGGTATAGCTGTCCTATCGCTCATTGTTGGCTCACGCTCCTCCGCAGTACGGGATTGTCTGGCTAGCATCATCGGGCTGAAGCTGGGACAGGCTGAACTCGGCGGCGGCCTGCGTATCCAGGCCGTTCAGGCCGTCGGTCCGCCCTGCACAGGTCACCCGAGAGAGTCCTTGCCCTCAGGTATACGCATTCCGGCGAAAATGACTTTCAGGATGAAGTTCAAAGTCCGTTGCTGGCGCTTGGCGGAACCCACCAATGATTGCGTAGTTCTCGGCTGATGCTCCACCATGTCTCTCTTGGAACGTCTGATCTGGAACAGGCCGAAGCCTTTTATGACGCAGTCATGCGTGAGGTTGGGCTTAACAAGACCCTTCGGGTCGATGAAGCAATAGGATATGGCGCGGGAATTACCGTGTTCAGTCTTAACATGCCTGCCGATGGCGGCGCGGCGTCTCCGGGCAATGGGGTTCATATCGCGTTCGAAGTGGAGACGCGGACCGCGGTTGATGCCTTTTTCCGCACCGCGCTTAAGCACGGAGGGGCCGCCGATGGCGAACCTGGGCCGCGGCCAGAGTATGACCCGCACTACTACGCTGCATTCGTACGCGATCCCGACGGAAACAAGATTGAGGCTTTGACTTTCGCGGCTCACTAAGCGGGTCGCGACGGACGACGAGAGCTCTGCTCGCATCGACCCGACCGCAAGTGGTGTGCTCAGCCGATAAATGTCGCCTCTCGGCGAGGTCAACAAAGTCCCCTCTTGGCGCGGTCCCGTTCAGCGGATAGTGCCGCAGATAAGCCTAAAGCGGGACGGAAGCGCCGTTCCCCAAGATGGGGGTACGGCTGCTTAACGGCATCTTGGTCAGCAGGTTGTTCACACGGAGAATGGCTTCGTCGCGGCCGTCGTGCGAGATCGGGATCGCTTGTTGGGAGAGAACGATGTTCAGAAAGGTGACGCTCACGGCACTCGCCGGACTGGCGGCTGTCGCCTGCAGGGCTGAACCCCTTGCGCCACCGATCTCAGTCTACACACAGGCGCCAGACATACCCTCAGACGAAGCTCTCTTGGAACGGGTGACGGCATTGGTGCAAGCGGACCCGGAATGTGTCTTAGCTGACAATTTTCTGCCGCGGGAGGTCGTAGCTGTAGACCTTGGTGGTCGAACGGGCGTCATCGTCGAATGTGCAAACGGCATGGTCGACGTTTTCAGCCGCCTCTATGTCGCTGCGGGCGACGAAACGCCTGTGAAGGTGCCGCTGCTCGTGTTCGGGTTTAGCGACAGCGAAAAATGGAGTCGCGAGGATGCGCTTCCGACCTGATTTTCGATGCGGAGACGCAGGTAATATCTGCATCTGGCACGCATTGGTCGACAGGCTGTGGCTGGACAGCGAAATGGATGTGGGAACGCGAGCGCCTGGCGCTGGTCGAGATGGCTAAGGTTGGCTGCACTGCGGAAGGTGTCGGAGATGCGATCATCTGGCCGACGACGCCACCGACGCCTGAACCGACGCCTGATACGATTCCTTAGGACCGAGAGATGACGTCTGTTCGGTTAGAACCGTCGCGAACCTCCACTTTGGGTCGGGATCGTTCATATCCTCCCGGGCGAAAATCAGACTCCAGATCCGCCGCTTCGAATCAGAACCTCCACGGGCCGCTTAAGGGTCGAGTCCGGTCGTCAGCCGGACAGCCCTTGGCGGACATCTGATGGACGCTCCGCGAGCGAACGTTGTGCCGGTCGTTTCGGAGGATTAACTGTCGAAGCTATGGCTAAGCCTGCGATAAGCTCAACACATTCCCGTCAGGGTCTGTGAACCAAGCGACCTTCGCCTTGCCATCCGGCGAGGTCCACACCCCCAGCTCATCTTGACCCATGCCTTCGTAGATCGTCAGCCCGATGCCGCGCTCGCTCAACTCCTGTGCGGTAGCGAGAATGTCTGACACCTCCCAACCGAGAACCGGGTGAGGGCTAGCGATGTGGTCGGGCATGACGGTCATGCGGATCAGCCCCCCTCCCGTTTCCATGAAGTCTCCAAAATCATCAGAGCCACGGAGCGCCAAGCCAAGCTGTTCGCAAAACAGCAGCGCTCTATCGCGGTCGGTGACGTAGAGAAACGACACCGGCACGCTCGAATTTATCAAGGTCATGACGGTTCTCCGAGGAACGCAGACTACGGCCCGGGCACATTGAAGGCAACGGGCTTACTGACCAGCCCAGGCGCGGGATGTTTAGGAGTATTCACGCGCATCGCGTTAGATAGGCGACCTACTTCACTTCGTTCCAGCGTCCATCTTGCGCCGGGATCAGGGCAAGTCCCCCAGCGCGAGCGGCCTCGCGAAGCTCTTCCACCGAGGTTGAGGTATGGCCGGTGCCATACAGGCGAGACCATTCCGACCCAGGGCTGGGTCGTGTCTCAAGCTGCCAGAGCGCTCTTCCTAGATGGGTGGTCGATGGCGTGCCTCTGACAATACGAGCTTCCATGGTCACGCCATAGGTCTGCGTCTCCGTATTTGTCTATCGTGTACAGACGATTATTCGACATCCGCAAGGGGGCCTGATGGGTGTAGCTTCGGCTTGGGGTCTCGATCGTAGGAGGTGGCCATGGGCCAGCCCGAACTCTTCAGCACGCCCCGTAAACCCTGGAACGCGGGTCGGCTGACCGGCGCGAAAGCACCGCTGAAGCCAAAGCATATCTGGGCCATCCGACAGCACTTCAAATCGGTCGGAGCCGTGCGTGACCTAGCGATGTTCAACGTGGCCTTGGATGCCAAGCTCAGGGGCTGTGATCTCGTCAAACTGAGGACGGTCGGCAACGGATCGGCCGAGGTCTCGTCGATCTCATGAGCGTCGATAAGATCCCGGATAGATGCCTGTCGCCCTCGGCCCAACCCTGATCCCGGGAGTGGCCCCTTTAGCGTTGGCGACAGCCCCTCGCCACCTACCGATAAGCGTTCGCGTCTCGCAACAGATCATAGGCGTGGCCCGAAAGCCGCCGCGCCCGGTTGATCGTCGGCTCTCCATAGGTGTGGATGCCGATCACATGGCGAGCCTCGCCCAGCCGCACGAAAACCGGCGACCCGCTCATCCCCTGCCCGGTATCGAAGGTGTAATAGACAAAGTCTTCGGTCCAGTGGGACGTTCGCCCGCCATTGTAATACTGGGTGGGGGAGGGCGTCCCCTCGGCATAGCCGCAGACCTGGGCCGGCATGTTCTGAGGCGGGTCGTCGTAGCCGGCGATGCCGAACCAGCCCAGCTGGTGGCCGAGCGCGCCGTCGGCCAGCAGGATTACGCCGTAGTCGTAGTCCAGTTTGAAGCCTCGTCGCCATTGGTCGGGAAACACTACCTCCTGGATCTGGGGGGCGTTGTACCGGATCACGCCATCGAAGGCCGGCCAGGCCTTGATGTCGACGGCCCGGCCAGCCCGCGGGTGGAGCAGGTTATGCCCGGCCGTGGCCAGGGCGCGGGGCCCGACGAACCAGGCCGTGCCCAAGGCGCGTGCGCCCGTGTCGTAGCGGATGTCCAGCCGACAGATCGAGCGCCAGGGGATGGCGGTGGTGTCCGGGATCGGGACCCGGTCGTCCGGGCCGATCGTGTTCTCCGGCCGGGGGTCAGAGCACAGGTCCGGCCGCGGCTCCGGGCTCCAGGCGGAGCGGGGGTCCGGCGTCCTGGCGTCGCCCGCGAAGGCCGGCAGGCCGACGTTGCGCGCGCGAAAGGCGTTGAACCCGGGCACGGATTCCCAGGAGCCGCCGCCATTGGTCTCGACCATGAAGGGGGTGGTGCACCGGTCCGGCTCGCGGGGGCCGGTCTCGAGCGCAACAGGGTCGAGGATAAAGCCGCCGAGGGACCGATCGTCCGGACCGAACGGGGTGCGCACCTCACGGTCGTCGAGCCTTTCGGGGATTTTGTTTTTCGGCATGGCGACGCTCAGCCTGCGGGGGGTTGTGCAGCACCCGTCGCGCCGGGTGTGCCGCGCGAAGGCGGAGGGGCGGCGCCTTGTGAAGTCGCGCCCGCGCCCGCCGTCCCGGCCGCCGTGCCGGGGTTCGCCGCCGTTGCGGCGTTCGGCGTGGGCGCGGCTCCTGCCGCGGCAGGCGCAGCGGCCGGTGCGGGGCTCGAGGGCGGAGGAATGGCGCTGCCCGAGCCGAAGGCGGCTTCCACCGGCCCGAACAGAGTGACCTGGAATGGCCCCTCACGCAGCGCGGCTTCCGGCGTCGGCCTGGTCGCTGGCGTTGACCCGGGCACCGGCAGAGCGTCGCGCTTGGCCAAGGCCTCGAGCTGGGCGGTCTGGGCAGTGATCCGCGCGGTCTCAGCTTCGATCAAACCCCTGTCGGACGTCAAGCCGTCGAGCGCCCCCTTGGCGATGCCAGTGAGCAGGTTCCCGGCCGAGGTCGCCAGGCCTTCCAACTCATTGCCGCGCACCGAGCGGTAGCCGGTCAGCATACCGTTCGACAGGGTCAGCGTGTGGTCGGTGTCGGCGAACACACCACCCTGGACCGGGACCGCCACGCTCGGGGCGCCGTTGGGGACGGTCATCGCATAGGTTCCCAGCAGAATTCCGGTCTCGCGGCCGCAGGACGCCGGCGCGGGCCGCTCCGGGGCGCTCTCGCAGCGGTACACCCGCAATCGACCGGGGCGGGGCGCGCGGACGCAGACGCCCGCACCCGCGCCGCAAGCGGATGAAGCACTCATGACGTCGGAGCCGACCCACGACCATTCGAAGCCGACCCGCGTCCGCGTCACCTCATCCAGGTGACGGCGTCTGGCCGCGCGGGCGGCCGCGCGTTCGGTGGCGGCGGCGCGCTCAGCGGCGGTGGGGGCGGGAGCCCCGCGCGGGGCCACAACCTCCCCCGGCACAGGCTCGGCCCGTTCGCGCCCTGCCCAGTCCCTCAAAGCCGCAGACAGTTGCGCCGCGGCCGCGTCGCGCTCGGTGGCGTTGGTGGGGTCGAAAGCTTCGGAGCTCAAAATGCGGAACGACACGCCGCTCTCTAGTCGTCCGATGACCTGGCCAGCGGCCGTGGCGGTCTCGGGCGCGCGGCTGTCAAAGGCGGCTGTCCCCGAGGTCAGCAGGCCTTGGTCATTGACCTTGATCTCGATCGTGTCGGCCGAGAACAGACCCGGCCGTCTCGCGAGGGTCAGCGCGCCGGCCGCTGTGTCAGCGACATAGCCGGGCAGGACGGTCAGGCTGGCGTTGTTGTCGCTTTCGTTCACCGCCAGCGCGACCTCAAGGGTGACCATGGGCAGATAGTAGGGCTGGCCAGCGGAGTTCGCGCCGTTCGCCGCCGGGTCGGCGGTCAGTGAAGCGCAGGCGCTTGTCGCCACAAGAGCGGACATTACCAAGGCGGCGCGACCCATCCGCACCAGCCTCAACGCCCGCCCGACCCCATCCACACGGACGCGGTTCCACAACTGTGAAGACATATGCAACCCTCCCTTGCGACTACATAGAGGGTCGTCGAACACGCAATTGTCAATGCGGCGAAGGTCAATGAGGTGTCTTGAGCGACTGAATTCATGTGCGCGGCACCCCCCGCACAATCGACCGAACCTAGGCGGCCGGCGCTGCCGCCTGTTCGCTCACCGACGTCACCGCGCACCGCACCACCCGGCGGCTGGCGCTTGCGCGGAACAAGACCCGTGCGATACCCGGCTGGTCGCCCACACAGAGCTGGCCGGACGGCCGCGACTCCACAGCGATCACCTGGGCCCAGGCGACGTCGTCGCAGGACGGCCCACTCAGCGCCAGGTCATAGTCCCGCGCCCCGGCCGAGACCCGCACCGCGGACCCCTCAAGCTCCGAGAAGCCGCTGACCAGGCTGACGTTGAAGCACCGGCGCGCGTCGCCCGCTGAGGCCCCTGTGTCGACCGAGCCGGTCGGCGCACACCCCCCGACGGCGGCGAGCAGAACAATCAAACCCAGGCGGCGTGTCATCGACAGTCTCCCTAGCGCTTACGGTCTAAACGTCCGGGCCGCCTTCGCCCCGCATCCTATTCTACCCAGCCCCAGACCGTCAGGCCGATGGATAGGCCGGTCACGACCACCTGGGCGGCGATCAGGCCGATCTCGATCCGGTCCGGTTTGCGCCGCCTCATTCGCAGCCCACCCCGTCGCCGTCCCGATCCAGCCGGGAGGCATAGCCGGGATCGCCGGCATAGACCGGTGCCGCGCCGGCCGCGCGCGCCGCCGAACAGTTGGCGTAGTAAGCGCCTTGCGACGACCGGGCCGCGCGCCGTCCGCCGCTTGCGTTGTCGCCGCCCGAGTACAGGGCCTGGGGGCGCGGCACCGGCGGGGGAGGGGCCGGCGGGCGGGGCGACTGACCCAGGAACTCCCGCTTCACCCAGCAGTCCGGTTCGCTCAGCCGGGCCCAGCCGTTGGCTTCCTCGACGACGCCGACCAGGGCGGCGTCTCGGAGCCGGGCAACTGCGGCGCTTCCGGTCGACGCCTCCGTCCGGCAATTCAGACGGTCGGTGCGGACATAGAGATATTGCACAGGTCGGGTCGCCTCGGACGCGACGCTGGCTTCGCCCTTGTTGCCGGGGTCCCCCCCGGGCCCGCCGCCGCAGCGGCTGACCAGGGCGACGCCCAGGACCGCCGCCACCGCCCATCCGGCCCAGGCCGGTGTCTTGGGTCCCGCCATTAATCTCCCCCTCCGACGTCATTCAATCCGCAAGTCATGCGGGTGTCCACCGCTTCCTGCGTGTGGACTCTGCGGGCGAATCGCCGGCATTTCGATTCGCTGGAATTGTCCAGCCTGGAGACAAAACGACATGACCAAGGTCAGCCCCTGGCACTCGATCAAGCAAACGGTGCATCACGACAACACCAACTGCAACACGGGCAACAATATCGAAAAAGAGAACCGGCAGTCCGGCACGGGCGGCAAGCCGCGCTGCGCCGAATGCGCCCGCCTGTCCTGACCACCATTGTCCTGACTGCCTGAGATTTGCCCGGTCTCAGGCGCGAAGGCTTCGGAGCTGGGTTCGGATGACTGACGCGCGTGGCGAGGGGTGAGACAAAAACAATCGCGAGAAAAACGCTTCCCATCCTGTGACAAATGTCGCATGTTACGCCTGTCGCAGATCAGGAAGCGCCATGATCGAATCCCTGCCCCGTCGCGAGCGCGAGGTTTTTGAAACCCTCTGCCGGCTCGACCAAGCGACCGCCGTTCAGGTGCGCCAAGCGCTCCAAGATGCGCCGAGCGACTCTTCGGTCCGCACCCTGTTGGGACGCCTGGTGGCCAAGGGGCTGGTGGCCCATCGGGCGGAAGGCCAGACCTACGTCTATGCCCCGGTTCCCCAGCCCGCCAGCGTGGCGCGTTCGGCGCTCCGTCGCCTGGTCGAGACCTTCTTCGACGGCTCGGCCGCCAATACGGCCACGGCACTGATGGATCTGGGCCCGCTCGAGCCCGAGGAGGTCGCTGCCCTCCATCGCGCCATCGACGCGGCGCAGGTCCGCCGCACCGGAGACCGGTCATGAGCCCGGAATTCGCCCTTGATCTGGCCTGGAAATCCGCTGTCCTCGCCGGCCTCATTCTCATCGCCACGCTGCTGCTGCGCGGCCGGAGGGCCGCGGATCAGGCCCAGCTGCTGCGGCTCGGCGCGGCACTTCTGCTGGCCTGGCCAGGGCTCGCCCTCCTGCTCCCGCCGCTCAGTCTCCCTTTCGGCCTTCAGGGGCTGGTGGACCTGGTGACCTGGGGGGGCGACCCTTCGCCCGGGCCGGCGGCCCCCCTCCAAAATCCCGGGATCGTCGTGCACGCGACCGCCGTCGCTGCCCGCGACAGTGGCTGGCCGCCAATCCTCCCTGGGTCTGGAGATCCCCAGATGCTCTGGCAGGGTCTTGGGATCGTCTATAGCCTGGGCGTCGCCATCCTGATCGTTCGCCTCGCCGTCGGCGTCGCCGTCCTGTCCGTCTGGACCCGGAGAGGCGAGGCGGTTACCGATCCGGTCTGGACCGAGGCCCTGACCCGCCAGTTGAACGGCCGTGGCCGACCTCGCCTCGTCGCCGCGCAACGTGCGCGGGGACCGCTCAGCTGGGGTCCGGGACGGGGCGTTATCCTCCTCTCTCCCGCCGACATCACTCGGCCTGACGCCGCCGCCTGCGCCGACGCGGTGCTCGCCCATGAACTGGCGCATCTGTCGCGACGCGATTGGGGCTGGCTGGTGGTCTCGCGACTCGCCACGGCGGTCTACTGGTTCAATCCCCTGGTCTGGAGCCTCGCCCAGCGCCTCGCCGACCGGTCCGAGGAGGCGGCCGACGCCCTCGCCACTCACCGCATCGATGTTCCGACCTATGCCCGGGTGCTGGCGACCTTTGCCGACCGTCCCGGGGCTCGGGTTCCCGCCGCAGCGCTTGGGCCGCCGGCTCGCGCCCTGTCGCGCCGGATCTCTCGCCTGCTGGCGGGGTCCCCGCGCCGACCGGGCGATCGATCCTTGCTCACGATGGTCTCGCTCGGGTGTGTGGGTCTCGCCGTCTGTCTGTCCACCCTGGTCCTCGGCGATCCGTCCGCGAATGCTCTGACGCCCGCCAGCTTCGTCCGAACCCCCATCACGTCGGGTGGCGGCGTCGATACTGTCATCACGGTCCAGACGCCCGGTAGGTCACCCACCCTGCGGCCCGTCACGCTTCCGGCGACGGCAGAGGCGGCGGCGCAGCCTGAGCCCGTGGTGAACGCCGCCGCCGAGCCGAGGATGGATCCGCCGGCCGACGACGCGGATCGTCTGGAGGAGGAGCTGGACCGCCGGGAGCGGGCGCAGGAACGGCTCGATGACGAAGCGGATCGCCGCGCCGATGACGCTGATCGTCGGCTGCACCGGATCGCGGAAACCGCGGGGGCGATCGCCGACATCGAAGGGACCGCCCAGGAGTTCGACGCCACCGCCGACGAAATCGAGCGCGAGATCGCGGTCGAGCCGTCGATCTCGGCCGGCCGCCGGTCGCGGATGGCCAGCCGGGTCCCGGGTCTCCGCGCCCGGGCCGCAGACCTGCGCGACCAGGCAGCCGCGCTCCGCCGCGACCTAGTTCAACTTGAGAGCCCGCCCACCGCGACGCCGGTCGTCCGTTCGATCCCGACCCGCGCCGTCATCCCTGCCCCGTCCGGCATCCTCGTGGCCCCCGGCTAGTCCACATAGCGCGCGAGGCCCGACCCCACGGGCCCGAGACCCCAACCTCGCTCTCTCGAAGATTTAACCCCGGCCGGTGCCTCCGCCGCGCCCTTCTGAGGCCTCATGTCTGCATGACCGCCGCACGTTCCACCATCAAGGACGTCGCCCTGAGGGCCGGCGTATCGGTCGCGACGGTCTCGCGGTTTTTGACCGGCGCCAACCGGGTCAAGCCCGCGACCCGGCTGCGGGTCGAGCACGCCATCGCCGAGCTCGCCTATGTCCCCGATCCGGCCGGTCGGGCCCTCAGCCTCCATCGCGCCCGGGCCGCCGACAAGACGGGCCCCGCCCCCTCCAACCCGAAAGATGAGCCATGACCCTTCTCATCGCCCTGGCCGCCATGGCCCTCAGCCCCGCTCCGCCGGCCGCGCCCAAGCCCGACCCTGACCTCGGCGTGATTCGCGTGAGCGTGCAGGATCTCCGCCTCGACCGCCCCGCCGACCAAGACGTTCTGGTCGATCGCATCGACCGGTCCGTGGCCGCCTGGTGCGCCGTCCATGGTCCGGCGGTGACCCCGCACCACCACCGCTTCCAAAGGCAGTTCTGCCTGGACGGCATGCGTGCCGAGCTCGTCCGGGCGCTCGATCGCGATCAGCGCCGCGCCTATGACGCGGGCTATCGGCGCCTCCGCTCAGCCAGGCCGAACGGCAGATAGCGCAACAAGCACCCGCTCAAGTCGCGCGGAAAGCATCAGCCTGTTGCCTTGGCCTTGCGTCCCGGATTCTGCGGGGCGGCCTTGGGTCGTCTCAATCCCACCAGCCGGGCGGTCGCCTTGTTTGGACGATTCCGATGATCCAGCTACGGTTGTCGTGAGACGCTCTAAAGGATCACGATGCCAGCTAGGAACGCATCACGCGCGATCGAAAGACTAGGCCTGCGGGTCGCGCCGTTCGGTCCTGCGTCCGTCATGGCCCACGCGCCCGGAACCCCTCCATGCCCCTCGGTCTGAGCCGGCAGGAGGTTCAGTGCGTCCAGCTTGCCGGCCAGGGCCTGCGCACCAAGGCCATCGCGCGCCAGCTGGGTCTGTCCGAACGCACCGTCTCCAACCACCTCGGCCGCGCCTATCGCAAGCTGGGGGTTCGCAACCGCGAGGCGGCGGCGGCGCGATTGACCCATTATTACTCAGAGCAAGAAACGGGTCTGTCGCCACCCCCGGAAGCCCCTGCAGATCGAGCGGTGTCCCGGCCGTCGCCGGTTCGGGATCGCGACAGCGGACTGGCGGCACTGTTTGGCCGGCTGCCCGCACCGCCGGCCGGTCCCCTCCGATTGGGGATCAGCCTCGGGATCGCGATCGTGATGGCGATGCTGTTCGCGGGGGTGGTGGTGGTGATGGGAGTGATCTCGGAACGCGCCTCGACCCTCGCGCCCGGCAACGGCCTCTAGCGGACGCGCTGGACCTGACCCCTCGCTGAAGGCTTTTCCGACCATGACCCATTACGCCACCGGCCTGCGCATCGCCCGCGCCCTTCACGGCGCCGAACACGCCGTCGACGACGCCCTGCTCAAGACCGCGGCCCTGATCACGGAGATGGTCCAGGGCCGCAAGACCGCCCAGCTCGCCGCCGAGGTCGGCCAACCTGAGTTCGACCACGCCATGGAGATGATGACAGGCCTGGCCCAGGCGCGCCGCGCCGTCGTCGCCAACCACAAGGGCTTGTCGGCGGTCGCCGAGGCCCAGGGCATCGCTTGGCGTCGGGAAGGCACCCGAATGGACGGCCCCTTGGAACAGAAGGAGCGGCCGCCCTTGGGCCTGGTCGTCGCGGCCGCCTGACCTTGGGCTTCGTCAACACCCTCCAGATCGGCCTGACCGGGATCAGCTGTTTGATCCTGATCCTGCTGGTCTGGCAGGGTCGTGGGGCCGAACGCCTTGCCGCCCTAGCCCTGACGATGCTGATGTTCGGCTCTCCTCTCGTGGACACCGAATTCCGCCCCGGCATGGTGCTGCTGTCGACCACCGCTCTCGTCTGGCTCGCCTGGCTCAGCCTCGCTCACGACCGTTGGTGGCTGATCCTCGCGGTCGCGCTCCAAGGGCTCGTCGTCGCCACCCATCTCTTGCCCTTCCTCGAACCCGAGACGCGGGTCTGGGGCGCGGTCACGGTGCGGTTGGCCCTCTGGGTCGCCTTGATGCTCATCGCCGTTCTCGGCGTCGCCGAAGCCCGCTGGGCCCCTTACGCGCGCCGTCTGCGCCCTCTGTCCTAGACCGGCGCGCGATCACCCCCATTTGATTGGAGGCCCCATGGCCCGATCCCACGTCCTTGCCCATCGCTCTGTCGCCGGGAGCGACCTCTGGACCCCCGAGACTGCCGCCGCCTTCTGGACCGATTGGGTCGATCGCTGCGACGAGACGGTCTGGGACCGGTTCATGGCCGCGGAGCAGTATCTTCTGGAACATCCGCCCGCCGACCTAAACCAGGCCGAGGTGCTGCTCACGGTCCTCATCGCCAATGCGGACGCCGGGGCTGACGCGGCACCGCTCCGCCGTCTGCAGGCGTTCCTCGCGGCCTTGGCAAACGACAAAACGAGCGCGAACCGCGATGTCCTTATCCTCAATGCTTGACCCGAGCCACGGCCGTCGGCGCGTGGCGCGGCACGCCCCTGCGGCCGGACCGGGCTCCGCTCGTTCGTTCCCCGGAGCCGTCCGCGCATCGGAACCCTCGCGGCGCTTCCTCCGGGTGTGAGCCCCCGGTGTCCAAGGAGCCGCCTCGCTGTCCTGCCAGCGGGGCGGCTTTCTTCATAAGGACGGGAGAGGGTCGTTGGGTGCGCGTCGAACCCAGCGCTCGCGCCCGCTGGTCGCGCCGCGGGCGCGAGCGTCACGCCAGAGTGCGGGCCGCCCGTGCGCCAGTCGTTCAATCCAACGAACCGCTGGAGCGCCCTGCCATGCTCGTCCTTGTTCTCCTGGTCGCTCTGCAGGCGGCCCCGCCGGCTACGACATCGAGCGCCCCGCCGCCCACACCTGCGCCCCAGAGCGGGGTCGCGGTGACACCGCCGTCCCCGACTGCGCCCCCCAGCACGGCCGCGGCGGTTCCGCCGTCTCAATGCCGCAAGCCGCCGCTGCCGGATCGGATGGGGCTGACGGCCGAAGACGTCGCAGACACTGGGGAGCGGGCCCAGGCCTATGTCGAATGCCGCAGCCGCGAGCTGGAAACCCTCGGGCCCCGCGCCGAAGCCCTGATGACCGAGGCGCGTGCTCTGGCGGAAGGCCACAACGCCGGCGTCACCGAGATCAACGCCTTTATCGCCGACTACCGGGCCTGGGCCTTGGAGCACGGCGGCCAGTAGCGGCCAGGCCGGGGGAGGGCAGGCCATGGACAGTGCGGCGACCAAGACCAGCGAGGGCGGTCCCGACACCCCTGCCGCCGCCTATTTGAGGCTCTATGACCGGTTGAGGGCCTGGGCGGCGCGCCGCATCGCCGACCCGGACGCCGCTGAGGACATCGTCCAGGCCGCCTATCTGAGGCTTGCCGGCCGACCGGGCGGGGCGGATGAGCGGATGATCCAGTCCGAAGCCTTCGTCTATCGCATCGTGGGCAATCTCGCTCGTGACCACAGGCGAGACGCAGCGCGGCGCGGCTGGGACGGGGACGCCGCCTTGGCGGGTTTTCCCGACGCCACCCCTTCCGCCGAACGGCGGGTAATCGATCAGGCTCGGCTGCGGCGGGCTCTGGATCTGGCCGCGACCCTCCCACCCCGCTGCAGGGAGGTCTTCGTGCTGCGCAAGATTGAGGGTCTGGACCAAGCGACCATCGCCGAGCGTCTGGGCATCAGCCGAAACATGGTGGAAAAACACCTGCGTCGGGCCTTGGCCGAAATCTCCGCGGGTCTCGACGCCGTCGACTGAAAACAATCTGTCACAAAAACCTCCTCTTTCGGCGGGTTGTGGCGTCATGAACTCAGAGGCGCCGCTGCTGGACCGCCCCGAACTTGTTAGACCTGTCCTGATGCCGTCGCGTCCCCACCCGCTGTCCGCCACCGCTCGCCGCGCCCGCCAAGCGCGCCGCTGGCGTGTGCGCCTGGACCGGGGCGACCTGCGCCCAGCCGAACGTCAGCGCCTGCAGGCCTGGTTAGCGGACGACGCCAACGCCCGCGCCTACCAGGCTGTCGACGCTTTATGGTTGGATCTCGATGCAGCCCCGGCTCTCGGTCCCCAAGCGGCGGCCCTGCGCCGCTGGTCGCCTCGCGCCGCGGCCCTGTCGGCGCGTGGCCGCCCCCGCGCGCTCGCCGCTGGCCTCGTCGCCGCCACGGTCGCGGCCGTGGCCTTCGGCCCAGGCCTGGGCCGGGCGCTTCAGACAGACGCCCGGGCTGGCGTCGGCGAACAGCGCACGGTCACCCTGGACGACGGCAGCCGGCTAGTGCTCGACACCGGGGCTGCCGTCGACGTCGTCTACGCCGGCGACCGCCGCGCGGTCCGTCTGCTGTCGGGACGTGCCCTGTTCACCGTCGCCCCCGATCCGTCCCGGCCCTTCGTGGTCAGCGCCAGCGGCGGGACCGTGACCGCTCTGGGCACCGTCTTCGTCGTCCAGACCCGGCCCTTAGCCGACGGCGGCGGCGCGCGGGTCACAGGCGTCGATCACCGCATCCGCGCCGTCGCAGGCGGATCGACCCGCGACCTCGGCCCCGGCCAGACAGTGGCCTGGACCTGGGGCAGGGCGGTCTCTGCGGTCGCGGCCGCGACCGATCCCAATGCCGCCGGCTGGACCGACGGGTCTTTGGAGTTCGAGGGGGAACCCTTGGCCGCCATCGCCGCAGAACTCGACCCCTATGCTCGCGAGCGGTTGATGGTCCTCGGCTCGGCGCGCGAGCTGAAAGTCAGCGGGGTCTTCCGAACCCGGGATCCGCTGGGCGGTTTGATGGCGCTGGACAGAAAGCGCGGCCTGCGGGTCCACCGCCTTCCGGGCCTGGTGGTCGTCCGCGCCGACTGATCAGCCCCGGCTCTTGATCCCCCTGTGTCTCCGGGGCCACGACCGCGCCGGACGGCTCTCCCCACCTCCTGCTTTTGCCGGGCGCGGCGTCATAGGGTGCAGACGGCGGGCCAGGGGGCGCGCCGGCAGCCTTGGGGGATGCCGTCATGATCACCACAGCTTCGCCGCGCGCTTGGCGTGTCGCCGCTCTGGCCTGCGCCAGCAGCTTGGCCCTGCTCGCCGCGGGGGCCGCCGCGCCCGCGATGGCGCAGGCCACGACCGCGCAGGCTCGTGCCTATGCCATCCCTGCCGGACCCTTGGCCCCGGCGTTGAACCGGTTCGCGAATGAGAGCGGCCTGGCGCTGGTGTATCCGGCCGAGCTGGCGAACGGGAAGACGTCACCGGGTGTGTCGGGCTCGGTTTCGCCGGAGACGGCTCTGGGCCGGCTGCTAGCGGGGACGGGGCTGACCTTTCGGTTCAGCGATGCACGGACGGTGGTGATCGAGGCGGTCGTCACCGGGGGCGTGGACGACGAGAGGGTGTTGGGACCGGTGCGGGTAGAGGGGGCGACGGGCGCGGGCTTATCCGGCGCAACCGTGGTCAACGGAACGAACGGTAGCCGGGATACGACGGCGACCGAGGGGACGCAGAGCTATACGTCCAACGCACTCACTGTGGGATCCAAAATTCCGACAACCATCAGAGACTTGCCTCAATCCGTAAGCGTGCTCACCGCGCAGCTGCTGGAAGATCAAAGGATCGTTGACTTCACCGGGGCGTTGGACCGAGCGCCCGGAGTTACGCTTGTTCGGGGAGATACAAGTCTGGAGAACACTTTCTACTCCAGAGGATTTGCGATTACCTCTATTCAGATCGACGGTGGCGCGCCCCTTATCACAGGAATAGGCGCGAACGCCAACTCGACGGGCTTTTTCCCTCAGATTGACCTCTCGCAGTACGACCATGTGGAGCTGTTGCGCGGCGCCGCTGGCGCATTGAACGGCTATGGAAATCCCTCAGGCACAGTCAATCTCGTCCGCAAGAAGCCGCTTCAAAATTATCAGGCTGTGCTGGAGGCCCAGGTTGGCTCGTGGAGCAACTATCGCACGGTTTTGGACGTCACGGGTCCGCTTGCATTCAATGGAGATCTGCGTGGGCGTTTGGTGACGACCTATCAGGATAACGAATACTTTTATGACATTGCATCAGACAACAAAACATTGATTTACGGAATTCTAGAATATGATTTAACGTCAAGAACTCTATTAACGTGGGGCGCTAGCTTTACGCGTCAAGATAGCGTCCCTTGGTATCGGGGCCTTCCACGCTTTCAAAACGGAGACGATCTCGCTTTGCCACGAGAAACTTGTCTTTGCTTTGCCTGGAACCGGTGGGATTTTGATACGACCGAACTGTTTGCATCCCTAGAGCACCAACTGACAGAGAATTGGTCTATAAAAGGATCAGTTACTAATAACAGGCAGTCAAGCCGGCAGAAAGTAGGATATAATTCTCAGCCAGTGAACCCTATAAATCTTACCGGTCCTGTGCTCGCCGGTCAGATGCGGGATTATGATTCCGATCAACTCGCAGCGGAGATTATCGTTAGTGGTAAGTTTACTGTGCTTGGTCAGGTGCAAGAAATCACCGTGGGGGCAAATCGATCCATTGCTGATGGAAGTGGACGGGTCGATTATGGCACCTTGGTAGGTAACACCGCATCTGGTCCATACATTCCTTATCCTGGCGGACCTAGCGGTGTCCCTGGCATCAATGTTTTTGACTTTGATCCCTACGATCCGTTATACACTGAGCCGCGTGGCGCTTTACCTACGACGCGCTACAGGGATTTTGGTCAAGAGCAAACGGGTGTATATCTAAATCTGCGGCTAACGGCTCTAGATCGGTTCCATCTCGTCACGGCCCTTCGATACAGCAGCTTTGAGTTGAACGGCAAGTTTGACACACTATGCACTAGCCTAGCACAGACTGGCTGCACTGGCCGCCAAGTTGGAGAGCCCGCGGGGCCACCCGCAGTCAATCCGACAGTTCAAGAGTATGATAGTGAGGATGTCTCCTGGCCACCGTCAGTCTCGCTACTCTACGACATTAATGATCAACTCACGGCGTACGTCGGTTATACGGATGTCTACATCAGCCAAGGAAATCAACTCGATCGCAATCTGGACGCCGTCGATCCCATTACAGGCTCGAACCTCGAGGTTGGCTTAAAGTGGTTGAGAGAAGATGGAAGGTTGAATGCGACCATCGCTGCCTACAAGATCGAACAAAATGGCTTTGCCGTATTTGACGTCTCAGCGCAGTTGGTTGAGAACGGTGTCACTTATTACGTCGATAACGACGGAAACAGGTACCAGAATGGTCTACTGCCTGGCGGGCAGTTGCGTTGCTGTTTCATTGGCGATCCAGGCAGGACATTTTTCAGTCAAGGGGTAGATTTTGAACTGGGAGGTCAGATTTTTCCTGACCTCGAATTATCGCTTTCATACACGTACAATGAAAACGAGCAACGTGGCAGTTCGTTCGGTACAAATCCACAGACGGGCGCTGGAACGCCATTTGTAAGCCGTCAGCCAGAGCATACCCTGAAAGCGTGGGCGGCTTGGTCTCCAAGAGGACAGTTGGATCGGTTCACTTTTGGCGGAGGCGTTGTCGCACAATCTAGTGCCTACAACTCTGGTACGGCGTGTGTGAGATTTTCCGTGAACTTTCTTGGCGTGCTCAGCTGTGACTTTGCGGCTGGCGGGTTTGTTCCGTATCGATACACACAGAGCGGTCGAGCCATTTGGAGCGGCCGAGTTGAGTATGACCTCGACGACAGATGGTCGTTTGCCGTGAACGTGAATAACCTAACCGACGAGACATATTACCAGACTACAGGAGCTGGGACTGGAAACTGGTATGGCGAGCCGCGCTCATTTACACTTTCGCTTCGCGCAAAATGGTGATGCCCACGCTTGTCTCGCCGAGGGATCACGCCATCTCGTGCCAAGGCTGGCTGGCATCTGAGGGGTCCTTAACGAAAGATCTTTAACCCGGGCAAGCCAGTGACAATCAGCGTTTTCGCCTTATAGGCCGCGTCATCGCCATGCGCCGCACTCTCGCTTTCGAAACTGGGGGTGAGGAAGTGTTGGGCAGCGTGAGGCGCGCATCGTCGGGGGAGCCCTCCTTCGACGCCGCGCTGGCTATGATCAGGCCGATCCCTGCTCCCAAGCCTACAGCCGAACCAGCCGTCTTAACCGCACGAACGCCCCGCCGCGAACGCGAAGCACATCGCGTTTTTGGCCTTCGGCCGCGCCAACGCTGGTCTGGTGGTCGTCATGGCGCAGGGCGAGCTGCGTCAGCGCCTGGCGCAGGTCTCGCGCTTGATCGGTGCTGACATCGTCGAGATAAACATAGGCTCCCCGCCCGCCGCGCCCGCCTTTTACGGGTCCCCAGGGCGCGGCGCGCACCGCCTCAAGGGCCCATTTATCCTCCGCCGAGCCCCCAACCCGCTGGGGATCTGACAGGATCGGGCTTTGCGCGCCTTCCGGATAGAGCGGGGTCCCGGCTGCATCCGCATACGGCCGCACAATCGGGTCGGACAGATCGGCGATCATCCGGTCCATGACATCGACCAGCAGGCGCTCGCCGTCGGGCAGGACGACCTCATTCCAGGCGTGGGCCGAGCGCCGCCCAGGTCGGCCGGGCTCGGGATCGGGAACGCGATGCAGGCCGCGCACGAGGGCGCAGGGCAGACCGACCGCGTCCGCCAGCACTTTGAACAGCAGCGACCGGTGCCGGCACACGCCCGTGCGGGCGGTAATCAACTGGCCCAGGTCGATCTCCGCCCCGGCCAGGCCTTGCTGCCCAGCGATCTCGATGAGCAGGGCGTGGTTCTTGTTGATGCTGTTCTCGGCCAGGGCGGCGTCGACGAGCGTGGCCAGCGTATCGACCTGATCCAGATCCGGCGCCCCGGGCCCGACCGCCCGCCTCGCCTCGGTGATCACCCGCGCCAGGGCGACGTCCTCTTCGGGGGCGCGCGCGACCAGAATCTCGCGGTTCGGCCGGCTCAGGGCTTGTCCGTCTGCGTCCAAAGCGAGCTTCCGTCCGCCGTCTCGAAAGCCCCAGGCGAGGGGCTCGGTCTCGGGAATGCGGTGGGTCTGGGCGTACAGAAGGGTTTGTCGCAGGGCGTCGGGCGTCATCTCACCATCGGTCGAAAAGTCCGCGTGTTTGGTCTGAACGATTGGCCGACGACCAAACCGCACCACAAAGCCGCGCGGTGCTCCGATAGGGACTTTCGCCCCTTCGAACGTCGAAACTCCACGGCAGTCGTGCTAGACCGCCAGGGCAGGGGGCTGGCGCATGGCGGCGCGACCGGAGATCGTCGAGCTGGACGCCGTCCGCCGCGCGCGGGCGGATCCGAATCCAGCCCCTATCCCAACCACGCCCTCCGCCCTCACCACCGTATACCTCCGCCGGCGCGATGCCCTGGCCGCCTTCATCCGCCGCCGCACCGGCTGTGACCAGGCGGCCCAGGACCTGACCCAGGAGGTCTGGGTCCGGGTCGCCGCCCTCGGCGACCAGGCCGCCCCTGTGAATCCGGAAGCCTTTCTCCAGCGCATCGCCGGCAATCTGGCGCTGGACTGGCTCCGTCGCCGCCGCTTCCGCTCGGCCTTCGTCGCCTCGGACGTAGATCCGGCCCTGGCCGCCGATCCGGCTCCTGAGGCGGATCGGGCGCTCCACGCCCGCCGCGCGGTCGACTATCTTGCCGAGGTGATCGACGAGCTTCCCCCCAAGCGGCGACAGGCCTTTCTGCTCTATCGCGGCCACGGAATGACGATGAAGCAGGTGGCGGCGCAGCTGGGCATTTCCGAAAAGACCGTCGAGCACCAGGTGGCCAAGGCCCTCGTCCATTGCCGTCACCGCCTGGCCGAGGCGGGGCTTTGGCCGTGAGCGGATCCGACGACGGAGACATCGGTCTCGGCGATGGGGATTTTTGGCCCGCCGAGCGTCATAGAGATGTCACGAAAGCGTCAGCCCGAGCCATGCCCGACCCCGCCCCCGTTCTCCAATCCACACCGGACGCCGGGCACGATCCCACGCCGGACCACTATGAGGCGGCCGTCGCTTGGCTCGTGCGCCTGCGCGAGCCCGACACCCCGGCGCTGACCGCCGCCTTCCAGGCCTGGTTGGCCGCGGACCCCGCCCATGCCTTCGCATTCGCGGAGATGGAGGCCCTGTTCGACGCCGTCGCCACTCCGACCCGCGCCGCCGCCGAGCGCGACCGGCGGGCCCAGGGCCGTTCCGCCTTCCGCCCCCACTACCCCCGATCCTGGGCGCGGCCCCTCCTGCGCCGTCCGCTGGCCGTGGCCGCCGGCCTCGCCGCCGCCGTTCTCCTGGTCACGGGCCAGAGCGATCGTCTGGCGACAATCGGCGCCGAGGGCGTCACCGCTCCCGGCGAAATCGAGACCCTGACCCTGGCTGACGGCTCGCGCGTCACCCTCAATACCCGCAGCATCATCCAGGCCGAGGTCGACCGCGCGGGCCGCGCCGTCCGGCTGGAGCGGGGCGAGGCCTTTTTCGACATCGCGTCGGATCCGGCGCGGCCCTTCTATGTCCACGCAGGCGACGCCCGGATCCGCGTGGTCGGCACCCGCTTCAACGTTCGCCGCGACCGCGACCGGGTCGTGGTTACCGTCGACCACGGCGTCGTCGCCGTGGCGCCGACGTCGAATCTGGACAACCCCGCGACCGTCGTCGTCGGCCGTCAGGCCGTCGTCCAGGATCAGGCCGTCACGGCGGAGCCGGCCCCGCTGGACGGGCAGGCGACCGCCTGGCGCCGCGGCCAGCTGGTCTTCAACCAGACCCCGCTCCGCGAAGTGGTGGCCGAGCTCAACCGCTACCGCGCCGGCCGCATCCTGGTCCTGAACGCTGATCTTGCCGACCAGACCGTGTCCGGGGCCTTCAACACCGCCAACGTGGATGGAGCCGTGCGCGGCATCGAACGCACATTGGGCACCCGCGCTGCCCGCCTGCCGGGCGTCACGGTGATTTATTGATCCGCCGATAGGGAGGTTAACGCTCGAGCGCGTCGAGGCTGAGGGGGCGGCGATGACGCGGCCCGATATCACACGACGGGGGTCGCCATGATTTCGTTCCGCTCCAGCACCGGGCGTGCAGCCCTTTTGGCCTTCACCGCCCTGACCGGCCTGGCCGCCCTGCCGAGTCAGGCGGCGGCCCAGAGCCCGGCCACCGCTCCCGCGCCCGACCGGGTCTATGACTTCGACATCCCCGCCCAATCGCTGGCGCGTTCGGTCAGCGCCGTCTCCGCCCTTACCGGACTCCAAGTCCTCTACACCGACATGGGTCCGCAAGGGGTCCAGGCACCGGCCGTCAGGGGACGGCTGACTGCGGACCAAGCCCTGGCTCGCCTGACGGCCGGTACTGGGTTTCGCTATCGCTACACAGGCCAGGGGGTCGTGACGCTTGAGCCGATCGTTACGGGCAGTGTCGACGGGGAGCGGGTGCTAGGGCCGGTGCGAGTGGAGGGCGCGCAGAGCGACGGATCGTTCGGTCGGGCCGGTCAGGCGGCCGGGGTCAACGGCGTCAACGGGTCGCGCGATATCACGGCGACCGAGGGCACCGGCAGCTTCACTTCCGGGGCGCTGACGATCGGGTCGAAAGCACCACGTAGCATTCAGGACACGCCGCAATCGGTGAGTGTGATCACGAGCGAACGTCTGGAGCAGCAGAATATCAACGATTTCACACAAGCGCTCCAACAGGCACCCGGCGTAACAGTTGTTCAAGGGCAGAATAGTATCGAAGAATTATTCTATTCACGTGGATTCGAGATAACATCTATTCAGGTTGACGGTGGTGCGCCATTATCCACAAGTTTTGCTGGATCCTCTAGAACGGCATACTTCCCCGAGATAGATTTAGCGCAGTACGATCATATTGAAATTCTCCGGGGCGCGGCGGGCCTCTTTAATGGATATGGTGATCCCTCTGGCACAGTGAACCTTGTCCGTAAAAAACCGCTCGATCACGCCCAAGTTTTGGTCGATGGCAGTGTAGGAAGCTGGGAAGACTATAGAACAGTTCTCGATGTCACTGGTCCTCTAGGCATGGACGGAAAACTAGCTGGTCGGTTGGTACTGACTTACCAGGATAACGGCTACTTTTACGACACAGCTGAAAACACTCGTAGTCTGATATACGGAATCGTCAGTTACGATTTGAATCCTTCCACTGTGTTAACAGTGGGTCTGAGTCATACACGTCAAGACAGCGTACCATGGTCGTCGGGCCTTCCTCGTTATCAAGACGGCTCCGATCTCATGCTTCCCCGAAACAGATCGCTGCTGGCACCGTGGAGCCGTTGGAACTTCGAGACGTCAGAGACATTTGCAACCGTGGAGCAACGAATCGGCGAGAGCTGGACGGTGAAGGTGAATTTCACCAATCAGGTTCAGGAAAGCATCCAAAAACTCGGATTTGGCTCCGGTACAGTTAACCCGCTCACGAACACCGGTTCAGTACTCACCGTTGCGGCTAACGATTTCTCAAGCAGTCAGTTTTCTGGGGAATTGTCGATCACAGGTGCGTTCAATATACTTGGACAGAGACAGGAGATGGCATTCGGGATAAATGGAGTCCTATCTGATGGCGGCGGTACGAGACAATATTCTCCATCTGAGATCGTAAGGGGTACGCCTGCTTTGCCATACCGACCATTTCCAGGTGGTCCGGCGTATTGTTCTGGTACGGTTATAGCGTGCCCCAATGGGTCCTCACCACAGATTGATGTATTTAATTTCAATCCGCAGAATCCTATCTACTCTGAGCCTAGCGATTCGCTACCCAGTTTTCTGTGGCGTGAACGGGGACAGGAACAACTTGGTGCCTACCTCAATCTTGATTTGACGGCGCTTCAAAGAATTCATCTAGCAGTTGGCTTTCGCTATAGTTATTATAAGCAAAACTCTATTCGAGATCGCCTTTGCGTGAATATACCTACGTCTGGGGTACCGACGGCAGAGAACTGCGTTGGTCGCGAGATTGGAGATGCTTACGCTCCTGAGTTCGCCAATTACGACGATACGGATTTTACCTGGCCGCCAGCGTTTTCACTGAGCTATGATCTCAGTGACGACGTCAGGTTGTATGCAGATTATACCGACATCTATGTCAGCCAAGCGAACAACGTTGATGGCGATCGAAAGCCTGTCCATCCAATAACTGGCTCCAATTTGGAGGCGGGTGCGAAATGGTCGTTACGTGACGGGAAACTTAACGCCTCTGTGGCTGTCTATCGTATTGATCAACAGAATTTTGCAATCCGTCCGGACAATGTCATCGTACGAAATGCGGACGGGTCAACGTTCTTTGACCCGGAGAATGAGTTTGCGTTCTACGTGTTAGACAACGCGGGCAATCGTATTGCGAATGGAGAGATAGACCCCGAGACCCGATGCTGTTACGTAACTGATTTTGATGTATCAAGGATAAGTAAAGGTATCGATGTTGAGATAACCGGTGAAGTAATAGACGGTCTCAATATTGCAGCAAGCTATACGTACAATGATAACGAGTATAAGGGGGACGATCTTGCATTGGCCTTCTTCCCAGCCCAGGGTACGTCGTTGATCACACGGCAGCCAAATCAACTCTTCAAATTATGGGCCTCGTACAATTTTGCAAGTGCGGCGCTTACGAATGACAGTTGGCTCAACCGAATTAATATCGGTGGTGGAGTTAGTTGGTTGTCCGAAGCGTTCGTTGCGGGCACGGCCTGCACGCAGTTAGGCACACCGAACGCACTTGGTTCGTCATCGTGTCTCGTGGTAACGCCTTATAGTTACACTCAGCCGTCTTATGCCGTTTGGTCTTTGCAGTCGGAGTACACTATCGATGACAACTGGCGACTTCAGCTCAACATCGACAATTTAACAGATACACGGTATTATAGCACTATGGGCACGTCGGCAGGGGGCAACTGGTACGGCGAACCCGCAAACTTCTCACTCTCGCTTCGTGGCAAGTTTTGACGCTTCGGTCGGGGTTGCTCATTTGTTCGGGCGGTAGCCATGCGCGTTCGGCCGCCACTGGCGCTTTGATGAAGTCGCGGCTGTGGACAATCGCCGCCGCTAGGGTCGCCCGGGTTACCCTCGACCCGCTCCGGGGCATCCAGACTGAGCGGCTCCGCGCGCCATAAGTATGCGCGTCGGTGATTGTTACGTTCGGACACGACGGAGATCTCGATGATGGGGGCGAGCGCATCCGTTGGTCTGATCATGTGGCTGCAATAGACGACGCAGTCCAGTTTGTCGGCGGGCGCGCGCGAGGTCTCTTTCTGAAAGTTAGGATGAAATAGGCCAGCAACCCCGCCTTACGAGCAGTTGATCACGATCCGGCTGCTGCCCTTTGAAGCGCTGCGGGACGGTTAGACCCCCTCTAGCTAGGGGCTCGGTCTCGGGGACCCGGTGGATCTGGACGTGCAGTAGCGTCCGGCGCAAAGCGTCGAGCGTCATCCCACAGTGGGGTCGAAAGGTAAGCATGTGCGGGTTGTCAGAGCGGGGGGCGCTGGCTGAGTGCTATAGGCGCTTGCGGGCGTTCACGATCTACTTTCGCGCCGTCCTGCGGCGGCGGCGGCGAGTTCTTCGCTCGGGATTTGTGAGTGGCCCTCAGCGAGCTTGGGTCGTGGTGTGCCCATCACTTGGCGGCGCGTCTGCTTGGCAGTGGCGTTTCGTACCACAGCGCCGCCCTTAGACTTGTTGGCAGCAGGCCCATCCCGTGGAGACACACACGGTGCCAGGGCTGGAAACGACTACGGCCCTTGACGCCTTCAGTCGTTTCTCCCCTGACACGCCGGCCCATCGCCGCGCTCTCCCCACTTGTCTCAGGGATCGCCCATGGCCGACGCCAAAACCATCCGCATTGACCCCAAGGACTATCGGCTCGACGGCCGGCTGGCCAAACGGATCTGGCGGCTGAGCAAACCCTATTGGACCGATCCCAGGCATTGGAAGTCCTGGGTGCTGATGGTCTTCACCATCGCTGTCGGCCCGGCCTGGGCCTATGTCGGCTACTGGACGGCGCAAAAAAACGCCGATCAAGTCAACGCACTGGTGGCCACCGACCAGTCTGTCTTCTTGAGCCTGTTCTGGCTCCTGTTCTGGCTGGGCGTCGGTCAGTGGGTCTATCAGCAACTGCTGAGCCTGCTGACCCAACTCATGACCATGCAGTGGTTCCGCTGGATGACCGAATGGATGGTCAACCGTTATCTGGAGCACAAGACCTACTACGACATCACCCTGAATGAGGACATCGACAACCCCGACGAGCGGATTGAATCGAACGTCAAACCGTTCATCGATTCCATGCTCTCGGTCCCCGGGCGCATCCTCGGCAGCGTGCTGGGCGTCGCCACGAATGCGGTGCTGCTGACCCAGGTCAGCTCGGCCATGACCGGCTTCGTTGTGATCTATTCGATGATCACCATGGGCATCCAAGTGCTCATCTACATTCCCCTCATCCGGATGAATTTCGAACAGGTCGCCGCCAACGCCGACCTCCGCTACGGCCTCTTGCGCGTGCGTGACCACGCCGAGACCATCGCCTTCTTCCGGGGGGAACGGACCGAGAGCCGACAGGTCGTCAGCCGCCTTTGGCGACTGGTCAACATCCAGATGAAGATCTTCTATTACACGCTCTGGACCGGCGGCCTTAGCCAGGCCCTTTCCTATGTCTGGGCGCTGGCTCCCCTGTTCCTGGTCTATCCCCTCTATTTCTCTGGCCAGATCGCCTATGGCACCATCACCTTGGCCACGGCCGCCGCCTCCAACTTGATGGGGGCGCTGACACAGCTCAATCAATATTTGCCCTTCATTGCCAATCTCGCACCCGTCACGGTGCGCCTGGCCCAGCTGGTCGAGCGTTGGGACATGTTGGCCGAGCGCAACAAGGGCAACACGCCCGGGCTCATCACCTTGCGTGAAGGCCGTGAAGGGCTGCGACTCGAAGGCGTCACCTTCACCACCCCAGGCGGCCAGTCGCCGCTGGTCAAGGATCTGACCTTCGACATGGGGGCGGGCCGCTCCCTGATCGTCATTGGCCAGACCGGGGTCGGCAAGAGCTCGCTCCTGCGAGTCATGGCCGGCCTGTGGCGCCAGGGGTCAGGAACCATCATCCTGCCACCCGAGGCCGACACCATGTTCGTGCCGCAGCGCCCCTATATGATGCTCGGCGACCTGCGCGCCCAGCTCCTCTATCCCCACGGTGATCCCAAACTCAGCGACGCCGAGCTTCAGGCCGTGCTGGAACAGGTGCGTCTGCCGGACCTGATCCAGAAATGCGGCGGACTGGACGCCGAGCGCGACTGGATCAAGGTCCTGTCCCTGGGCGAGCAGCAGCGGATATCCTTCGCCCGGGTGCTGATTTCAAAACCAAGCTTCGTGGTCCTCGACGAGGCCACAAGCGCGTTGGACATCCCCACCGAGGCGGCGGTCTATCAGGCGCTCGGGGACAGCGGCTGCGCCTATGTCAGTGTCGGCCACCGCGAGACCATCCTGCGCTTCCACGAACGCGCCTTGCGGCTCATGCCCCAGGGGGCTTGGGAGCTGGTCGATCCCCAATCGCTGCCCCTGACCGAGATCGCCCCCCTGGCGTCGGCGCGCCCGGCACGGCCGGACGCGGTCGAGGCGCCTGTTGCGCTGACCGCAGGCCGTGCCCCCGCCACCGACCTCGCCCTCGCAGAAAGACAACCTCTCGTGACCGATCTCGACACCACCGCGCCCCTTACTGTCTCCCGCTTCGCCGCCGACCTGGCCGGCCGTCGCCTCGACGTCGCCGCCGCCCAAATCCAGGGCGAGCGCGACGATCAGGAGGATTCGGTGCTGATCCAGCCCCTGCCGGGCGATGCCCTGCTTATCGCCGTGTCCGACGGCATGGGCGGACATCCCGATGGGGAGGTGGCCTCCGCCCTCGGCCTCGCCACCCTGCGCCAGGCCGTCCTGGCCCTCTCGGATCAGGTCTCGACCGCCGCGGGCTGGTCGGCCGCGCTTCACGCCGCCGTGATTCAGGCCACCACCGCCGTCCGCCTGCTGGGCGACGCCTCGGGCCTGGGCATGAAGGCGGCGAAAGAAGACCCAGGACCCAAGACCCCCGGGGCGACCCTTGCGGCCGTCATCCTCGTGCCGAGCCAAGACGTCTGGGTCTATGCCGCCGCTGGCGACAGCTGGATCTATAAGCTCAACGGCCAGCGCGGCGGCAAACGCATCAACACGCTCCACACCGGGGCCCGCAAACACACCATCACCAGCTTCCTGGGCCTGAAGACACCCCAGGTGGAAGGCACCGACCTGGTCCTGCCGCTCAAGGGCGTCACGGGCCTGGTCCTGGCCACGGACGGGGTGGATGTTCTGACCCTGCGCGACGTCGAAGCCGCCGTCCGCGCAGCGTCTGACGCCCCGGACGCGGCTGCCGACATCCTCGCCCGCGTCACCGCCAAGGCCCATCCCAAACAGGACAACGCCTCCGTCATCGTCGTGCGACTGTCCGCCTCCGCATAGGGGAGGCGGGGCAGGCGTTCATCCTTCTCAATCCGCCCCCAGCAGAGAACCCGAATGGGCGAGGGGGAACGGGGGAGGCGGTTAAGAGGGGAGCGAGACCGGCCGAAGCATGGTGGAGGGGGGCAGGCCTAATAGTTCCGACGGAACTGCTCCGGCCTGATGCGGAAGGCGGGCCGATCCTCACGCGCGGCCTGGTCGGCCGCCCGCCATTGGGCAATCCCGGCGTCGGTGTCTCCAGCAGAGACCACCGCCATGGCCACCACCGCCATTGCGCTCGAGGCGGTCCGCTTCAGCCCGTTGAAATACACCTTGTCTGGCCCCTCAGCCGCGCCCTCCAGCGCCTTGGCTTGGGTCCGGCAGGTGGTCAGCGCGGCCTGCGTCGCCGCCGCCTGCGTTGCCACGTCGGGGGCCAGAGCATCGCGAAGCGCCTGCTTGCAGGCCGTAACCGTCGCCTGCCCCTCAGCCGGAGCCGGAAGGCCGTCCAGGGTGCCAAGTCCGGTCTCGACGGCGGATTTCGTGCGTCCGCCGTAATACCCGAGGTAGGAAGCCTTCTGGGACCCCTCGCTCTGCATCCAGTTCCCGAACCCGGTGTCTCCGGTCAAGGCCACGAACGGATCGCCCGAGCGCTGCTTTTCTTGCTCTTTGTAAGCCGTCTCGAAATTGGGATTGGGAGCCGCATCGCACCCCGCCAATCCGGCCAGGGCAAGGGTCAGGGTGAACAGCGGCGTGCGCATCGGCGTCTCCGTTCGGCTGGCTTACGTCAGGGACGTAAACGATCAAACGCATGCGCCCCCGCAACCCCGCCGCTGCGGCGCCCCCGCCGCAGGATCGTTCTCCCGGTGAAGCAACAGGGCAGGGGGCCGGTGGATATGGCCGCGGTGGTGGCGACGGTGATCACGGCGGGCGACCAGGTCCTGCTCATCCGCGAATCCATTCCCGGTCACCCCTGGTATGTGCCGGCCGGCCGCGTGGAGTATGGAGAAAGCCTGGCCGACGCCGCGCGGCGCGAATGCTGGGAAGAGGCCGGGGTGGCCGTCACCCTGACCGGCGTCCTGGGCCTCACCCACCAGTGGCGCGGCCGGGGCCCCTGGGTCCGGGTCGTCTTCGCCGGCACCGCCGACCCCAGGGCCCCGCTCAAGAGCGTCCCCGACCGCCAGTCTCATTCCGCCGCATGGGTCGATCGCTCCGCCGTCCGCCTGCTCCGCGTGCGCAGCCCCGACCTGTTCGCCATGCTCGCCCTGGCCGACAGCCCGCCCGCGCCCCTCTCGATCCTGGGCCCCGACTCCGGCCTGGCCCAGCCCCGCCTGCGCCGCCGGGCCTGACGGGCGATCGGCTTGGGCGCGGGCTGGAGCGGGGCGTCGGGACGGGGCACAGTGGCCAATCGGAGGCCCTATGTTCGACTATCTCGAGAAACACTGCGCCGAGGCCTATAAGCGCGAGGTCGACCAGGACGAGAATGTCTTTCGCTCCTTGCCCTTCTTCGCCGCGACCCTGGGCGTCCAGATCGCGATCCTCATCCCGCTGGTTGCGCGTCTACCGGCCTTCCGGCTCGATCCCTATGTCCTGGTCCTTCACGGCCTTCTCGGCCTGACCGGCGTCGGCGTCGTCATGACCGTCGTCTTCCTCTTCATCGCCACCGCCCAGCGCACCTTCCGCTATCCGCCGTCCGAGACCGCCCTGATCGTCTGGGCCCGCGCCGAGCGCGACACCTATCTGCAGGCCGGGTTCGACCGCGCCGATGTCGAAGCCGTCGTGGCCGACGACCTGCGCGCCCGGCTGGCCGAAGAGTTCGCCCAGGCCGCCGAACACAATCGCGCTCAAAATCTCATCCGACTCAAGGTCCGCGCCCGCGCCCTGGCCGCTCTGATCGCCGCCTTGTGTCTTGCCTTGGCTTTGGCGGCGACTATGTTCGTTCACGACCTGATCGTCGGGTCTGGACCAGGAGCCACCCGTGTCACCGCGTCCCACACCGCCGGGGTCGGAGCCGCCGGTCAAGAGCGGCCGGGCCAAGTCGGCGCGGTCCAAGCCGACCGCTCCGCGCCGGGCGTCCGCCCCGCCGCCGGCCGCGATCCCGGATCCCCAGGACCGAATCCGCGCCAGCCGGTCCGCGATCCCCTTCCCGCCGTTTCGGATGGTGGACCAGGGGATTAAGTTTCCCTTCGTGCCCACGCTTGGCAAGGTCGACGCCAATGACGGATGAGCCCAAGCCCGCCGCCGAGCCTCAGGTCCCGCCGGCCTCAGATGCCGCCCCCACAGTCCCCGCCAACCCCTTTCCTCAGCCCCAGTATCTCAAGAAGTCGGAGGACGGGGGCGAGCTCATCTCCCGCCGCCGCCAGGACGGATGACATGACCGCGACCCGCCCGACCGCATCGCCCGCTCGCGCCGCCGAGCCGAAAGACGCTCTGACCGCACTCGAACGGCATCTCGACGCGCGCGCCGGCACCTTGGACTTGCGGACCCTGGTGGACCTCCGCGCCCGGCTGCTGACCCCCAATCCCTTTCCGCCGGGCAAGCACGCCAAATAGACGATTACGGGCCGCCCGCGCTCAATCCGGTTTTCTCCGCCCGTCCGCCAGCCCCTCGACCAGCCCCACCACCGCCGCCCGGTGCGTCGCCGAACGGATCCGCCGCCAGGCGGTGACGAGCCGCGCGCCCTCCGCCACCCCGGCCGCCCCCGCGCCGGTCGGCGGGGCATCCTCGGCCAGGCCCTCGACCAGATCGACGATCGACACCTCCAGCGCCTGGCCGATCATCCAGAGCCGGCTGACCGACATCCGGTTCATGCCGTTCTCGTATTTCTGGACCTGCTGAAACGTCAGCCCCAGGCGTCGGCCGAGTTCTGACTGGCTCAAGCCGAGCGCCTTGCGCCGCTCCCGCACCCGCGCCCCCACCTCGATGTCGATGGGATGGGCCCCGGGCCGCTCTGACGTCACGTCGCTCATGCCCACAGTGTGGCCAGCGTCCCGCCCCCACGCAACCCGCGCTCAACTAGGCCGACGCCGCGCGTCGGCCAATAGCGCCAGAACAGCCCGCTCAAGCAGCGCCGGACCGCGTCCGGCGCGATAGCGCAACAAACAAGACTGTCTGCCCACCCTTGCGGCCCTGCATCGCCTCACCCGTTAATGCTTCCAGAGGGGCAAAGCGGGGCGTCACGACATGAGCGAGCCGGCGACCCGGGCGCAGTGGGACGAGCTCTATGGCTGGCTCGTGCGCCAGACCGGGGATCCGTCGCTGGCGAGCGACCTTGCTCAGGACGCCTATGCCCGGCTCGCCGCCGTGTCTGATGACATCGTCGTGCTCGACCGCCGCGCCTGGCTGTTCGGCGTCGCCCGCAATCTGCTGGTCGACCACTGGCGCGTCCGGGGCCGGACTCCCGCCACCGTCCCGGCCGACACGGCCCTTGTCGATCACGCCGACCCCCAGCCGGACCCTCTGGCCCGGCTGCTCTCGGCCGAAGAGCTGACGGTGTTGAACCGCGCCATTGCCGCCCTGCCGCCGCGCATGGGCGAGGTCTTTCGCCTGCACAAGGTCGAACACTTGAGCTACGAAGCCATTGCGCTTCGCCTCGGCATGGCGAAGAACACGGTCATGGTTCACATGGTCCAGGCGCTCGGGCGCTGTCGCGCGGCCTTGATCGCCCACCGGGAGAGCCGCTGAGACCGTGACATCTTCCGCGTCCCGCCTAATGGTCGCGCCTCCGTCCATCGTCTTCCCTCCCATGACCGTTCCCCTCGACCCCGATCTGCGTCTCAACGACCCAGCCGATCCCGTTGCGGTTGAAGCCACGACGTGGTTCGTCCGTCTCCGCGATCAGGGCGCAGGGCCCTCGGATCGCGCCGCCTTCGACGCCTGGCTGCAGGCGGACAGCGCCCACGGTACCGCCTATGCGGACGTCGAAGCGCTCTGGGCCGGGCTCGACGGGGCCACGTTTCCCGTCGCGGTGTCGGAACCGGGTGCCGGGGGTGGGCTTGAGAGCCTGCGCCGCCGGACGCTCCTGTCCCGCCGCGCCATGGCGGCCGCTGCCGCCCTTGTTCTCACGGTCGGCGTGTCGCTGCCGAGCCTTGCCACCCATCTGGCCACCGACGCCCAGACCGGCGTCGGCCAGAGCCGCAGCCTCACCCTCGCCGACGGGTCGCTGGCGGTGCTCGACGCCGATAGCGCCATCGCCGTGGACATCGCCGCCGACCGGCGCGACGTGCGTCTGCTGCGGGGGAGGGTCTGGGTCCAGGCCGCCCATGAGGCGCGGCCGTTCCGCGTCCACGTCGGCCCCGCCGCCGTCCGCGACATCGGCACGGCCTTCGAAGTGTCGCGCTACGGCGACGCCGGGACGGTGGCGGTCACCGAAGGGTCGGTCGAGCTCACCCTCGCCGACGGCCCGGCCCTGCCGCTCGTCGCCGGCCAGGCCGCCCGTTTCGATCGCGGGGGCGCGGTCTTTGCGGGCTCCGCCGCCGGGACCCGGCCCGCCTGGGTGCCGGACCCGACCGACGGTCAGGGCGCGAGCCCCGCCCGCCTCCGCTTCGTCGACGCCCCCCTGTCGGAGGTGCTCGCCGATCTGCAGCGCCACGGTGCCGGCCGCATTCTGGTGACCGACGCCGCACTCAAACGTCGTCGCATCACCGGCACCGTGGATCCCGCCCAGCCCCGCGTGGCGCTCAATGCCGTCCTCGCCCGCGTCGACGCCCGCGTCGATCGCGTCGGGCCCTTCGTCGTGGTGCGGCCGAAGTCGCGGCGCGGGTCCGACGAAGACAGATAGCCCAAGCAACAAGACTGTTAACGGAAGCCAGACCGCGCTCCAGCCGTTTGCCGCCACGCGGCGGACGTAAGCGCCAGAAACTCGCCGACGACGGCCAACCATCGGCGGACCTTCTGGCCACTTTGAAAGGAGGAGGAGGGGAAGGCCTTCCCCTGAGCCGGAGCCCGGCACGTGAAGGCGTCCCGGTCTCCGTCTACCCCTTCCCGCGGGGGCTGCCCCGCGACCCCTCTCCAGCGGGCGCGCGCCGTGAGTGCGCCGATGGCGCCAGAGACAGCGCGCTCAAGCAGTGCGCGTGTTCCAAGCGGTAGCGCGACACCACGTGTCGCCAAAGTTTCACGCTTTGTCCTCTAATGCTGACGCCGCGACGGACCGTCTTCCCTAACATCGCGCACACGGCGCTATCGGGGGATAGATCATGACCACTTTCAAAAAGCGGCTCTGCCTGGCCGGCGTCGCTCTCGCGGCCCTCTCCATAGGCTTGGAGGCCCAGGCTCGCAGCGTGACCGTGATTCAGGATCAGGCGCGGCGCGACTTCAATGTCCCGGCCGGGCCGTTGTCCCAGACGGCCCTGACCCTGTCCGACCAGGCCGGCGTGCAACTGGTGTTCGACGCCGGAGCATCGTCGGGGGTGCGCGGTGGGGCCGTTCGCGGATCGCTCACCGTGGACCAAGCCATGGACCAGCTCTTGGCGGGGACGGGCCTGTCGTGGCGCTATCTGCGGGAAGGGGTCGTGACGATCGAGGCGGCGGTACAGGCGGGATCGGTGAACGGCGAGCGGGTGTTGGGGCCGGTCCGCGTTGAGGGGCTGACGGGAACGTCTAGGCAAGGACGCACCTCCGGACCGGTGGCCTTCGCGGAGACTGATTCAGGCATCACAGAAGACCGCGACACCTACGCCGCGCCCAGGGCCTCGATCGGGGTAAAGTCCGAGCGCGATCGCACGGACATCCCGCAGACGGTCAGCGTCATTACCCGGGCCGAGCTGGATGATCGCCGCGTCGACAGCTTGGACGAAGCGCTGCAACAAGCGCCTGGGCTGACTACGCGAGACCTGGGGCGAAACACCTTGGCCTTCACATCGCGCGCTTTTGTCGTCGATGCGGTGTCCATCGATGGCGGCGCGGCCCTACCGCGAACGCAGGGTGGGTCGGTGTTCTCTCCCGATTTGTCGGCGTTCGACAGAGTCGAGCTTATCCGGGGTCCCGATGGGCTTTTCCGCGGCTTCGGGTCTCCGGGCGGTACGATAAACCTGGTGCGGAAGCTGGCCACGAGAGACCCTCGATCAACAGCCGTTTTTTCGGCTGAGCGTTACGGGGGCTATCGTGCTGAAATCGATATCTCGCGACCCCTGAGAACGGAAAGCTTCCTGGGCTTGCGAACCGTCGCCTTTGTAGATCGCGAGGGCTTCTTCAACTCGCCGGGGAGCTACGACACATCCGGCGTCTTCGCGACTGCGACGTACGAACCGCTTCCGTCGGTTAGGTTTACGGGCGGCGCTAGCTTCTCGGCGTCAACAACCGAACAACCGCCCTTGCTCGTCTCCCGTTTTGAAGACGGTACCGAGCTCCCCTTTCCTCGCGATGAAAACTTCGCCTCGGACTGGTCAAGCGCCGAGCAAGATAGTTTGGAATTTTTCGCCAATGCGAGCTTCCGCCACAGCCGTGCCTTCAATGTTGAAGCGCGGCTCAGTCGTCGGGAAGTTGATAAAGGTCTTTCAAAAAACTCCTTGTTATTCGGTCCCGTTAACCCAATTACCGGCGAATATCAGTTCTATGGATCAACCTTCTCTCCTCCAGAACAACAAACGCAGAATCTTATCGATCTATTTGTAAGCGGATTGTTGGGTTCTACATGGCAGATTGAGTATACAGTCGGAGGGAACTATTCGAGGTCGTACTACGATCGATCTCCGATTTATTATGACTCCGACGCAATATATTTCCCCGGCGGTCCGCTGCCAGCAGATCTCAACTTCCGCAGATTTGACCCCAATGATATCCCCGAGCCGCAGGAGCAGGGCCCCTTATTCATCGATGTTCCGCTCGATGAGGTTCGACAGACCGGTCTATACGGCTATGCTCGGGTGGCGTCCCCTTTCGGTCTTAAGGTTTCTCTCGGCGGCCGTGTAAGCGATTATCGGACCGTAAGGCGAGATCGTCAGTTCGGTCGTGACGGCACGCTTCTAAGCGATCGCCTCTCAAACGTCCGAAGAACAGACTCAGTTTTCACGCCCTACGCAGCGTTGCAATGGGATCTCAGCGAGACCTTGTCGTCCTATCTTTCCTACACCGATATCTTCACCGACCAATCCACCTTGTTCGATCGGTCGGGAAACCCCTTGCCACCTGTCGAGGGCGACAATTTCGAGACGGGACTGAAAGGAAACTTGACGCCAAGCCTTACTTGGAGCGCGGCTCTATACAGGATCAACTTGGAGAATCAGGCTAGCTTCTTGCCTCCGCCTCGGAACTGTCGGCCGACTGGAACAAGTTCCTGTGCAGAAGCCGAGCGGTCCAGCCTTAGCCAGGGTATCGATATCGAGTTGTCGGGAGCCTTGACCGAAGCTTGGGAAATCTCGCTGTCTTACGTTTACAATGAGAACCGGCGCGACGGTGGTTTTACCGAGGCGGAGCAGGTTAGGTTTGAGACCCTCGAGCCGAGGCACAATTTCAAGTTTGCCACACAGTACCGGACAACCTTGCGAGGGCGACCGCTTAGTCTAGGGCTCAACGGCCGCTTCAGATCTGAGCAGTATGTTGAAGGCTCTGCGGGAGCGGACTATGATCCTGTCACCGGGTTCGCGACCCGCTTCATCCCCTTCCGGTTCGTCGAGGACGCGCACGCGATCGTTGATGGTGTTGCTCAGTGGGAATTCGCTCCTGGCGCGACCGTGCAGCTGAACGTGGACAACCTTCTGGATGAAACCTACTTTCAGACCGTGGGCGACACGAGCACGGGGAACGCCTATGGCAAGCCGCGATCCTGGAGCCTCACTCTCCGCAAGCGCTGGTAGCTTCCCTGCCGCATCCGCCCGACACACCCGTTCTCTAGGCTAACGCAGACACCAGCCGAGAGAGCGGGGCGTGACGGCCAGGGTAGAGGCGGGAGCGGGCGGGGCGATGACGGCCGCCCTTCTGCGCCATCGCGGCAAGATTCTGCGCTTTCTCACCCGCCGCACCCGCTGTTCGACCACGGCCGAGGACCTCGTCCAGGACGTCTACCTCCGGCTCCGCCGCCGTTCATTCCGGAGCCCAATCGCCTCATCGGCGCGGGCCTCCCTCAAATCGAAAACTTTGATGGTAGCCTCGATAGCCATGTTTTGACGCGACGTGTCCGCTGGGCCTTCGCACATGGCTCCCAGCCCAACTTCGGCATCCCCTTGTCACACTCGTTCTGCATAAGGGCGGTGTGGTAGGGGAGCGGCGAGGGTGACCATCGCGGAACCGACTGGCGTGGCAAGGCAGAACGCCTTGACCGTCGCCTATCTCGCCCATCGCGGCGAACTGGTCCGCTTTCTCACGGGCCGTCTTCGCTGCGCCGCCACGGCTGAGGATCTGGTCCAAGACGTCTATTGCCGCCTGGCCTCAGCGGCGGGTGAGGTCGATCACGTCCGCGCGCTGTTGTTCACCACCGCCGGGCGGCTGGCGCTCAACCATCTGCGCGACGAACGCCGCCGCCAAGCCTTGCGCGACGACGCCTGGGCCCCGCTGCAGGATCAGGCCGATCTTCGCTCGCCCGAACGCGCCGCCCTGGCTAACGACCAGCTCCGCCGTCTGGCCATCGAACTGGCCGCTTGGCCGGCGCGCACCCGCGAGATCTTTATCCTCAACCGCTTCGACGGCCTCACCCAGGCGGTCATCGCCCAGCAGCTTCGGATCTCCCAGACGGCGGTGGAGAACCACATGGCCAAGGCCATACGCCGTCTCGCCGCCGCGCTTGAAGCGAGCGCTTGAGGTTGGGCAACGCCCGGTATCACGTGTCCTAGACATATGTCATCGATCCCTCACAAATCTGGCCGGTCCGCGCGCGCCGTCGAGCGCGAGGCCTCGCGCTGGGCGGCGCGCCTGTCCCTGGGCGTCCTCTCGCCCGAGGACGAGGCCGCCTTTGCCGCCTGGCGCGCCGCCGACCCGGCCCATGCCGGGGCGCTGGACCGGATGACGGCGGCGGTCGAAAGCCTCGGATCGGCCGAGCCACTGGCGCGCGCGGTCGACGCCCGCGCCCGCGAGGCGCAGGCCGCGCGCCGTCGGGTCCTCGGGGGCGCCGGCTCGGTCGCCGCGGCCCTGGTCCTGGTCGGCGGGATCACCCTCTGGGCGGACCCTGCGACCCTCGGCGCCGACCGCCGCACCGGCGTGGGCCAGGTCGAGGCCGTCGTCCTCGCCGACGGCTCGCGCCTGTGGCTGGACGCCAAGAGCGCCGTCGACATCGACGTCACCGCCACGGATCGCACCGTCACCCTCCGCCGCGGCCGCGTCTTCGTCGAGGCCGCCCACGCACCGCCGGGCGCTCCGGCCTTCACGGTCGAGGCCGGCGGAGGCCGGGCCATCGACGTCGGGACCGCCTTCGTCGTCGAACGCCTCGGCGACCAGGTCGAGGTCACCGTCACCGAGGGCCGGGTGGATGTCGTCAGCGGCGGCAGGGTCGTCGCCTTGGCCGAGGGCCAAGCGGCCACCTATGAGGCCGGAATCGTCCCGGCCCGACACGCGCCCGACGTCCTGCCCGCCGCCTGGCGCCAAGGCCGGCTGGTCATCAGCCGGCGGCCCCTGTCCGCCGTGGTCGCCCAGCTCAACCGCTATAGCAGAAAGCCCATCGTCCTCACCGACCGCGCCGCCGGCCGCCGCATTGTGTCGGGGGTGGTTCGCGTCGATCGGGTCGAGGACGATCTCGACAGCCTGGCCCGGACCCAGGGGCTCAGCACCACCGACATAGGTGTGGCCGTGTGGTTACACCGATAACGGATAGGCTTTGGGTGCATTTCAACGGTTGGGACCGTCCGCCGCCCGCGTGTCTCCCCTTCAAACGCCGCCCATGACGGGCGACGCCTGGGGGATGATCATGACCGTTCGAACCACGCGCCAAGCCACGCTCGCCCGCCGCCTCGCCCGCGCTCTCGGCGGCGTCTCCCTCCTCGCCTTGGCGACGGCTGTGCCGGTGGCCGCCTTGGCCCAGGACGCCACGGTGGCCTTCGATGTGCCCGCAGGGCCTCTGGCCCCGGCCCTGGCGCGCTATGCCGATGCGGCGGGCGTCCAGCTCCTCTATCCCTCGGACCTCGCCGATGGCCGCCGCACGGCCGGCCTCCGCGGCCGCTTCGCGCCCGAGGCGGGCTTGGCCCAGCTGCTGGCGGGCACCGGGCTGACCTACCGGTTCGTCGATCCACGCACGGCACAGATCGAGGTCGTGGTGACGGGTAGTGTGGACGGGGAGCGGGTGCTGGGTCCGGTGCGGATTGAAGGCGCGCAGGGAACGGCGCTCGCCGGCGCTACGGCGGTAAACGGAATCAATGGCTCAAGGGATGTAACGGCGACGGAGGGAACGGGCAGCTACACTTCCGGTGCACTAACAATAGCTTCGAAGACGCCCACCAGCCTGAAAGACATCCCCCAGAGTGTCAGCGTTATCACGTCCCAGAGGCTGGAGGAGCAGAACGTTAGAGACTTTACAGAGGCTCTAGGCCAGGCCCCGGGAATTACGCTCACTCAAGGGTTAACAAGTCTTCAAACCGAGTTCTACTCACGAGGATTTAGACTGAATACATTTCAGATTGATGGTGGAGCGCCCCTTTCTCTAGACTTCAATTATTTCCCACAGATCGACTTGGCACAGTATGACCACGTAGAAGTACTTAGAGGTGCGGCTACTTATTTCAATGGTTACGGCGACCCATCAGGCACGGTGAACCTTGTTCGAAAGAAGCCACTTGACCATGCTCAGGTCCTAGTCGAGGCGCAAGCTGGGTCCTGGGACACCTACCGGGTGACCGTCGATGCTACCTCGCCGCTAGCGATGAATGGCAGGCTGCGGGGAAGAGCGGTTTTGTCTTATCAGGACAACGAGCATTTCTATGAGTTAGCCAAGGATAACAAGACGCTCGTCTATGGTGTGTTGGAGTACGATCTTACGTCTTCCACACTGATCCGGGGGGGCGTTAGCTACACGAGGCAAGACAGTCTACCATGGTATGGTGGTCTACCTCGATTCCAAAGTGGCGCTGACCTTAGATTGCCCCGCGAGTCATGTCTGTGCTTTAGCTGGAACCGATGGGACTTCGATACCACAGAAATTTTTGGAGCGGTCGAACAGAAACTGGGGGATCAATGGAGTGCCAATATAAGCATAACCTCAATTCAACAGAACAGCATGCAGAAAGTTGGCTATAGTTCAGGAAGTGTTAATCCTATTACAAGACTGGGCCCAACTATTAATGGCACCTATCAGGATTTTTCCAGCGAACAGCTCTCGGCACAAATGACACTGTCGGGACGGTTCAATCTTCTTGGACACGAGCAGGAGATAACGTTTGGTATAAATCACGCTGATTGGGACGGTGGAGGCCAGCTCGCTTACGGAAGCCTGTTCTTTGGAACCGCGGCATCGCCCTATCGGCCCTTCCCAGGCGGACCCGCGTACTATTTTGGGTCACCTAATGGATCTGCACCTCCTATCAACGTGTTTGATTTCAATGCCGACGATCCACGTTACTCTGAGCCTGCAAACACTCTTCCATCTTTCCGCATCCCAGTAAGCGGCCGTACTCAAAGCGGAGCGTATGTGGCTTTTCGGTTTACGCCGCTGGAGCGATTGCACGTGTCGACCGGCTTGCAGTACAGTCGATTTGAGCAGGAGTCTGTCCGGGAGACTCTCTGCGTTAATCCGTTGCCAGCCAGTTGCGGAGGAGCCCGGATAGGCGAGCCTATTGCGGTCCAGCGAGATGCGTCAAAGGATGACGACGTGTCATTGCCATCGTCTCTGTCAGTATCCTATGATCTTCGCCCAGACTTTTCTGTCTATGTTGGGTACAGCAACGTTGACGAAAGCCAAGCGAACAGATTTGATGGTAACAGTGAGCCGATTGATCCGATAACGGGCTCAAATCTCGAAACCGGCTTAAAGTGGCAAGGCCGAAATGGCCGGCTGAATGCATCCGTCGCCGCTTATAGAATCGAGAAAGAAGGATTCTCTGTTTTTGATGATGCAAGCGGCGTCGTGGATCCAGATGGATCATTCTATGCTGTCGATAATCAAGGTCGTAGATATCGAGATGCGATCGTATCGCCTGGAGTGACCTGCTGTTACATTGGTGGCCTCGATTTGACACTGATCAGCCAAGGGCTTGGCGCGGAGGTTGGCGGTCAAGTTGCCGAGGGCTGGGAGATCGCAGCGGGATATACCTTCAATGAGAATGAATATAATGGCGAAGATACGCTAAGATATTTCAGTCGTTCTCAAGGCGATCCCATCGCGTCGTTTCAGCCTAAACACCTCTTGAAAGTTTGGACGAGCTACCAGTTTCCTAGCAGTTCTCCACTGAACGCATTATCCCTTATGGCCGGGGTATATGCCCAATCTGACGCATACAGGGCTGGTACGGCGTGCGCACAACTGCTTGCGCCTGACCCACTGGGAATTAGTCGGTGTGCTCCTGGCCAGACAATTCCTTTCAGCTACACGCAACCGGCTTATTCCGTTTGGTCGCTGGGTGCTGAGTATAAACTGGGCCCGGCTTGGGAGTTTGCAGTCAATGTGGATAATCTATTTGACGAGCATTACTATCGGACGACCGGCGGGGTAGCGGGCGGCAACTGGTACGGTGAACCGAGAAACATCACTGTATCGCTTCGCGGTAGATTTTAGAAAGACGGTTCTCCCGCGCGGCAATAAGGCCGCGCAGGAGGATGGCCAAAGAACCGGGCGGCCAGACATCGTCAACGGCGCGCTCGGTCTGTCTTTACAAAATTGCGATCAGTTCAACCTTAGCCTCTGCTAGAGGTTCGGCAGCGCCGTGACCGGGTCAATCGACGGTGCCACTTACCCGTCATGCGGCCGATAAGGGCAGTACCGACGCTGGGAAATCAAGCTAGAGAGCTGCGAGTGAGTCGTGAAACGAAGCGGTGCGGAACGGCTGGGCTGCTTTGTGCTGACGCAGAGATGCGATTAGACCGAAGTCGGTTGGTTCTAAGGACATGCTAATTGACAACGGCACTGGGACTAGCGAACGGTTCAAGCGTTGGAAGTTCCGTTCGCCGCTAAGGGCTCCGCCCTCGCGCAGGCCAGGGTGAAGCGGCTCCGCCGCCGGACCGGCCGGTCTCCCCGACCTTCCGTGCCGGCGAGGCGTTGAATGACAGACAGGATCGTCGGGCGTGTGCAGGCCGGGTGATCCCCCTCCGGCCGGTCCGCCCTGGCCTTTGCTACCCCGGTCTCGCCGACGGGCAGGGTTTCAGGCGCGCTTTGCGCCTGCAAACCCAAGCCCAAGGAGAGACGAGGATGACCCTTACTGTTATCGAGACGAACGACACTGGGACGACGGAGACCGGCCCCGACTACGCCCATGGCGCTGTCCTCTATGTGCCGCTCGACAAGCTGAAACCCTCTGACAGGAACGCGCGGAAGGCGGGCCACGCTGCCGACTTCATCGAGACCTTGGCCGCCTCCATCGCGGTCAAGGGCGTCCTGCAGCCGCCGGTGATCGAGCCGGAGCTGCGGGATGATGGAACCCCGTCCGGATATTTCCGCGTCACCATCGGCGAGGGGCGGCGGCAAGCCCTGCGGCTGCTGGCCAAGAGGAAGCGCATCAAGAAGACCCATGCCGTGCGCTGCGTCCTCGATCTGGCCAATGATCCGCACGAGATCAGCCTCGACGAAAACATTACTCGCGCCGAGATGCATCCTGCCGACCAGTTCGCCGCCTTCCAGCGGCTGGCCACCGAGAAGGCCTATGGGGCTGAAGAGATCGCCGCCCGCTTCGGCGTCACCCCGACCGTGGTGCGCCAGCGGCTCCGCCTCGCCGCCGTCAGCCCCACGCTGGTCCAGCTCTACCGCGAAGGCGGGATGACCTTGGAACAGTTGACCGCCTTCACCGTCACCGACGACCACGCCCGTCAGGAGCGGGTCTGGGCCGACCTGGGCTACAACAGGTCGCGAGACGTCATCCGCCGCCAGCTGGTGCAGGGCACGGTCGACCTGACCGACCGGCGGGTCCGCTTCGTCGGTCTGGACGCCTATGAGGCGGCGGGCGGCGTCGTGGTCCGCGATCTGTTCGCCCAAGGCCCGGACTCCGGCTTCGTCGCCGATGCCGATCTTCTGGACCGTCTCGTCCGCGACCGTCTTCAGGCGGTGGCGCGCGAGATCGAGGGTCAAGGCTGGCGCTGGGTCACGGTCACGCCCGAGTTCGACTACCGCGCGGTCGCCGACTGCCGCCGCGTCTGGCCCGAACCGGTGCCGCCGACCGAGGACGAGGCCACGACCATCGCCGGGCTGGAAGCCGAACTGGAGGGCCTGTGCCTTCTGGCCGAAGGCGGTGAAGAGAGCGTCGAGGCCCGCATCGCCGAGATCGACGCGGCGCTTCGCGCGTTGCAAACCCGTGAGGCCTTCACCCCGGAGGATGTGGCGCTGTCCGGCGTCTTCGTTTCGCTCGGTTATGACGGCGACCCGCGCATCGAGCGCGGTTTCGTCCGGCCCGAGGACGAGCCCGAGGACGACTCTGTGGAGGAGACGACGGATGAAAAAGGAGACGGGGAGGGGACCAGTCCTTCGACGGATGACGACCCGACCATCCCGGACGCAGTTTTGCCCGACGAGGCCGACGAGGCCGGTCCCCCGGTGTCCGCCGCGCTCTTGGCGGAACTCTCCGCCTACCGCACCCTGTCACTCCGCGATGCGGTCGCCAGCCAGCCGACCGTGGCCCTGACGGCGGTGGTCCACGCCCTCGCCCTGCGGACCTTCTATCCGCACGTCGATATCGCCCTGGACATCGAGGTTCGGCGCGCGCCCCTGCATGCCGCCCTGCCGGGCGGCGGCGACGAAACCCCCGCCGCGCGTCGCATCGCCAATCGCCATGATCTTTGGTCCCAACGCCTGCCGAATCGACCAGATGATCTGTGGGCCTATGTCTCGGCCATGGATGGGACAGGCCTGCTCGACCTGTTGGCCCATTGCGTCGGCCTGCGGGTCAATGCGCTGGTCCTGCCCCACGAGCGTTTGCGCGGTCGCGCGGTCCACGCCGATCAGCTGGCCGTCGCCACGGCGCTGGACATGGCCCCCGACTGGTCGCCGACGGTCGCGACCTATTTCGGTCGCGTCCGCAAGGGGGCCATGCTGGAGGCGGTGCGCGAGGCCGTGTCCGACGACGCGGCGGAGCGGCTGTCGGGCTTGAAGAAGCCCGAGCTCGCCGAAGCGGCGGCGGAGGCCGTCGCCGGAACCGGCTGGCTGCCCGCCGCCCTCCGGCCCCCGCTGCCGCCCGCGCCCGCTCCCGCGACCGAGGCCCATCAAGGCCCGGCGCTGGACCCGGACGACATCCACAGTCCGGAAGCCTGGGCCGCTTGAGCCCTTGGGCGGACGGCATCGCTGTCCGCCCATCCTTCGGCCCACCCCGCCGCGCGCCTTTCGGGCGCGCGGCGGTTCTTTGATTGGGCAGCACCCCACCGGGACGCGGACCACTGTCGCGGGTCAGGACGCTCAATGGTGACGCGACCAGATCGGGGCATGGCACTTAGGTCGCCGAAGCCAGCTGGGATGGGGCGGCGAACCCGGCCTCAAGCAGCGCGAAGCGCGATAGACCAAGCGCAAGGCGCTCTCATCTTCAAACGGGCGCGGCGACGCCGTAGCGGCCGATGAAAAGGGCAGGGCGGCCCGCTTGATCGCCCTCGTCCATACCCCCGCAGAACGACTCGACCTTTGTGCACGCGGGAGCCGCCGATCCTTCGACCGAACGCCGTCACGGCTTGTGGGGGATGCTGAAGAGCGGTCAGGGTCTCGGCCCGCCCCCGGGGTCGCCGCAACCAACACGGCCTCGAGGGGCGTGATCTATCCGCAGGACGGCTATCGCCTCGACCGCCTGGTCCGCAACGGCGGGGGTCGGCTTTCTTCCCCTGGACCGCAGCTGGTCCATTCCTCGCGAGACAAGAAAGCCGCCCCCCGCCGTCCTCCGCTGCGCTGCGGGTCTTCGACTGCGGCGGCGGTCGCCTCCGGCTCACGATCGCCATCGAGGCCGCGATGGTCGCGGCTCGAAACCAAGGAACGGAGCGAACACCATGTCCACCATCGGCACCTTCACCCAAACCAAGGACGGCGGCTTCACCGGTCGAGTCCGCGTTCTCGGCCTCAAGGAAACGGTTGTCTTCAAGCCGGAAACCGCCGGCGACAACGACAAGGCCCCCGACTACCGCGTCTTCATCGACGATACCGTCGACGTCGGGGCGGCCTGGAAGAAGACGGCCAAGTCCGGCAACGACTATATGTCGGTCAAGCTCGAAAGCCCGCTCTTCGCCACCGCCCTCTACGCCTCCCTGGTCCTGGGCGACGACAAGAGCTTCAACCTCATCTGGTCGCGCGGCAACGGCAAGCCCGCCAGCTGACGAACAGACTGCGCCCCGCCAACGGGCGGGGCGCCGCTCCCTTGCGGTTCACGCGAGCGCCGTGCGTTAAGCGGACCATGGAGCCGAACCCGCCCGCGCCGATCGAACCCACCCCCACCCATGCGGCGTCGCAAGCCCGCCTCCAGCGCCAGCGCGACGCCTTTGACGCCCTGACGCCGTCGCTCGTCGCCGTCGGCGATGACGACTTCGACGACCAGGTCGCGGGCGATCCCGGCGTGGTCGTGGTGCAATTCTTCGCCGCCTGGTGCGGCCCCTGCCACAAGGCGGCCGCCGCCCTGGAGCCGGTCGCCGCCGCCGGCCGGCGCGTCCTGAAACTGGACTGCGAGCAGGCGACCGCGACGGCGGCGCGGTTCTGCATCGGCAGCTATCCCAAGATCCTGCTGTTCCAGCGTGGCCGGCTCAAGGCCATCTATGACGGTCCGCGCCAATCCAGCGCGATCGAATCGTGGATCGCTCAGCGCGCCAGGGGTCTGCGGTCCCCGACATGAGCGCCCAGTCGCCCCTCTCCGCCGCCGAAGCCGCCCTCGCCGAGGGCGAGGCGCATCGGCGCGCCGGCCACCTGGCTGAGGCCGCCGCCGCCTTCGACGCCGCCGTCGCGGGGTTGAACGCGCGCACGGTTCCCGGCCGTCGCGCCCATGCGCTCAGTCGGCGCGCCCGCGTCGCCCGCGACGAAGGCGACCTCTCCGCCGCCCTGGCCTTCCATTCCGAGGCGGTAGCCCTGGCCCGGTCGGACGGGCCGACCGGACAGCGCGCCCATCTGCTGCGCCACCAGGGCGACATCCTCAGCGAGGCCGGCCGTCACGCCGAGGCAGCTCCCGTTTATGCCGAGGCCATGGCCCTCTACCGCGCCGACTCCGCGACCGATCCCCTCGACCTGGCCAACGCCGTCCGCAGCCAGGCGGTCCATGCCGAAGCCATGGGCATCCGTAGCGAAGCCCGGGCCCTCTGGACCGAGGCCGCGGAACGCTATGCCGCCTTGACCGTCGTCATCGAAACTCTGTCTGGCCAGCCCGGCAACCCGGGCGTGGTCGAGGCGAGGGCGCGTCTTGCCGCCCTCGCGGACCCTCCGGCGACCGCCTAGACCGATTCGTCCGGCGGGACCGCCACGGCCTTGGCCGACAGCCAGTCAGCGTCACACAGCGTCCGTGCGTCCCGGGGCCAGGCCTGGAGCAGCAGCCCGAGGCGTTCGGGAAACACCGCCTCGTGGGGGCGGCTGAGCATGGCGGCGGTCCACCATAGGAACGGACGACCCAGGGCGTCTTCGGCCGGGCCGGGGCCATTGTGGCGCACCACCAGATAGTGTTCGTCGGCGACCACCAGCTCGGCTTCGGGCCGCAGATAGAACAGCTGTCGCCGCCACACCGGCGGGCCGACGTCCGCGGCTGGCACACCGAGCCCAGTGAGCAGCCGGGCCCCAGCCTGGGCCGTGGTCTCCCCGCGCTCGATCATGGTCCCCGGCGCGAACCAGGCCGTCCGCCCTTCGGCGTGGGGCCGGGCCAGACCACAGACCAGCAGCACCCGTCCGTCATCAGCGACCAGCAACACTCGCAGCGTGGGCCGAACGATCAAGGCTATCCAGTCCGGTTGAGGATCGCTGATTGAACGCTTCGGCTTGCCGAGGGCCGCAGTCTGTCTGCCGCCCTGGCCCCTGCGGTCCGTCGTCGGCGGCGATCGGCGCGCCGGTCGACGACGGCGCAACCCCGGTCCGGGGTCCTCCACGGTGTTCCGGCGCTGCGCGTGCCCCGCCGTCGACCGCCGCGCTGTGGGATCGCCGTCGACGGACCGCGATGGGCGCGGCCGCGACGGGAGACAGCCCGTGAAGAAACCCGTTTCGTCCCGACCCGACCTCTACCGTCGGGTCACCGATCAAATCCTTGACCAGCTGGCTCAAGGCGTGCGCCCCTGGACCCAGCCCTGGGCCACCGGCTCCCGCTTCGGACCGGTCAGCCGCCCGCTCCGTCATTCCCTGGAACCCTATTCCGGCATCAATGTCGTCCTCTTGTGGAGCCAGGCCGCCGCGCGCGGCTTCACCGCCCCAGTCTGGATGACCTTTCGCCAGGCCCTGGCGCTCAAGGCCTGTGTCCGCAAGGGCGAGACCGGCACCACCGTGGTCTATGCCGACCGCATCGTGCGGCCCGATACGGATGATCAGGGCCGGGACTTCGACCGGTCTATCCCCTTCCTCAAGGCCTATACGGTGTTCAATCTGGACCAAATCGACGGCCTGCCCGAGACCTATCGCGATCAGGGCGTGACGACCGAACCGCTGGGCGAGGCCCGACGACTGGCCCGCGCCGACGTCTTCTGTGCCGCCACCCGCGCCGACATCGTCCACGGCGGGGCCATGGCCTTCTACGACCTCGCGGCGGACCGGATAACCCTGCCGCCATTCGCCACCTTCCACGATGCCCACGGCTACTACGCTACTCTGCTGCATGAACTGACCCACTGGACCCGCCACGCCGGCCGGCTGGACCGCGACCTGGGCCGCCGGCGCTTCGGCGACGCCGGCTACGCCCGCGAGGAACTGGTGGCCGAACTCGGGGCCGCCTTCCTCTGCGCCGACCTCGGCGTGGCGCTGACGCCCCGCGAGGATCACGCCGCCTACATCGCAGGCTGGATGAAGGCGCTGGGTGAGGATCCACGGCTGATCTTCACCGCTGCGGCCCACGCCCAGCGGGCTTGCGACTATCTCCAGGGCCTGCAGCCGCTCGCGCCCACCGATTGATCGGCGGGTCCGCCCCGACTTGGTCGTTATGCCCACTATAGTTGGTGGTTGGAATCTCGCGAGCCCGGCCCCGTCTCGTCATGAGACTCAGGGGCATTGTCGCGCGAAACCTTCGTCGGCTACGCAGCACACACGGTGTGTCGCAGGAAGAATTGGGAGCGCGCGCGGATGTCAGCGGCAACTATGTCGGCATGCTCGAACGGGAAGAACGCAGCCCGACCGTGGACATGCTCGAACGGCTGGCGGCGGCGCTCGATGTGGCCCCCGAGCGGTTCTTTGATCGTGACTGACGCCCGACTGCTGGGGCGCGACTGATGCGCGAACCCATCGCGGCCGCCGCCCCGACCGAGCCCGAGCCCACGGCTTATGACCGCGCCCAGGCCGTCGCCTATCTGCGTCTGCTGGACGGCACGGCGGCGGGGGCCGACTGGGTCCAGCTCGCCGAGGGCATTCTGGACCTGGACGTCCGCGCCGACCGCATGGCCGCCCGCGCCTGTTTCGACAGTCACCTGGCCCGCGCCCGCTGGCTATCGGAACGTGGCTACGCCTTCTGGGCCGTGCCGCCGACGGACAAGGCCTGAAGACGCGATCAAGCAGAGACCGATCGGGTCGCGAGCCTTAGCGCCCAATAGTCGCGCTCGGGCAATCTAGGGCACAGATCGTGCGAACGCGCGGTCGGCCAAGCAAGCATCCCCCGATGCGGAATCCGCACCGGCCGTTGCACTGTGAGCGTCTTCCTCCGTCGTCGGACGGTCTCTACATCGCGCGTAAGGGGGTCTCAGAAGGGCCTGACGATGACCGAAGGAGATTGGCGCCGCGCCGAGGCCTATGCCTATATCGACGCCCTGGCGAGCGCCGACCTGGCCTGGGAGTTCTTGCGGCGCAACCCCGACTACCGCGCCTTTCACGCGGGTTTGACGGGCGGGCCCGACCCCGTGGATCTCACCGTGGGTCCGGCGGCATCGCACGGCTGGGGTCTGGTCTTTGCCGCCGATCCCGGGCAATCGGCGCTCGAACAAACCGTTATCTGGCGTCCGGAGTGGGACCCGCGCGTCGTCATTCTCGGCCCAGTCGCGGCCGGTGATTCCGCCGTCCTGCCGCCGTCATCGCGCTGGCCGGTCGTCACCGACTTGCTCCTGTCGTCGCTCGGCTGGCATGGCGATGTGATCCTCCAGGGCGTTCGCCATCGGCTGTTCGCCCCCGCCACGCCGGGCCGGGCTGCGCCGCTCTGGACCGAGCCCAGCGTGCCCCGGCTGCCGCCCGATGCGCTGGCGCGCGGTCGCGCCGCCGCCACCCTGGCGCTAATAGAGGCGCTCGGGCCGGACCCGGGCGGACCACCCGGCCGATCGCCGCCCGACCGGCCGGTCCGAGGTGGAGGACCCGGGACCGATGGGCGCCGCGTCCGCGCGCCGCGCCGCCATCGTCTGGCGCTCAGCGTCCGGGCCCTGGACGCGCGCGCCGACGGGGCCAGCTACCGGGACCTGGCCCGGGGTCTCTTCGGGGCGGACCGCATCGCCGAGGCCGCCTGGAAAACCGAGAGCCTGCGCGACCAGACCATCCGCCTGGTCCGCACCGGCCGCGCTCTGTCGCGCGGCGGCTTCCAGACCCTGCTGGGCGCGCCCGCCGACATCTAATCTCTGAAGCGCCCGGGGGTGCGCAAACGGCCGCCGCCGTTTCCGCCATCCCTCGCGCCGTTCCGGCGCGCCCAAGGTCTCTGCATCGCGCCGCCCTTCCGCCGGCGCGCTTGGAGACTGACCCCATGGCCCAGGCCGATCCCACACTGCCGCCGCGCTTCCTCCGCACCCCCGAAGCCGCCCGCTTCCTCGGCCTGTCGGGCCGTACACTCGAGAAACACCGGACCTTCGGCACCGGGCCGACCTACCGCAAGATCGGCGGCCGGGTCGTCTATGCCCAGGCCGATCTCCAGGCCTGGGCCGATCGCGGCCTGCGCGGCTCGACCAGCGACCGGGGTGTCGGCGTGGTCCATCCGGCGCGCGCGATCTCTGCCGACGACCGGCGCGCCTAGGCCCGGCCGCCGTGCCCGTCCCGACCGCCATCACCTGGGTCGAACTGGTCTGGGTCCAGGACCGGATCGAGCGCTGGATCCGTTTCGGCCAGGCCGTCGACTCCCGCATCCTCGACCGCCGTACCCGACTGATCGGCTTTGCCCCCGGCGCGGTCTTCGCCGTGGTCCGCTGGGCCGCCCCGGACGTCTCGCCGGCCCCGTCGCGCATCGATATCCTACAAGCCCTGCCGCGCGGCGCGGCCCGGACCGTGGTTCCCGGCGTGGTGCCGGGCGGTGCTCTGCTGCTCAGCCAGACCGGCTGGCCGCGCGTTCAGGCGGTCCTGGCTGCTATCGACGGGGTCGAGGCGGCCGGGGTCGATCCCGCCGATGCCGCGCCCGATTGGTGGCGGCACGTCCACAACCGGCTGTCGGTCGGCGAGCGACCCCGGGCCTATACGCTGGACCGCCACCGCGCCTGGCGGCTGCGCCGGTCCCTCGACGACGGCATCCTGCCATGAGCCGCCGCCCGCCCATAATCGTCCTAGCCCTCGTCGCCCTCTTGGCCGTCCTCGCGCCTTTGGCGGCGCCGGAGCGTCCGCCCCTGTGGGTCTGGAATCCCAGCGCCAGCGCCCCCATCGGCCTGTGGCGGATCGCGCCCGGCGCCCCCGTCGACGTCGGCGACTGGGTCCTGGTCGATCCGCCCGCCGACCTTGCCGCCTGGCTCGACGCCGCCGACTACCTGCCGGCGGGTCTGCCTCTGGTGAAACGGCTGGCGGCGCGCGGCCCGTCGGTGGTCTGCCGCCACGGGACCACGGTGCGCCTGGACGGACGGGTCGTGGCGCGCGCCCGATCGCGCGACCACCTTGGCCGTCCTCTGCCGGTCTGGTCAGGCTGTCGCCGCCTCGAGCCGGACGAAATCGTCCTGTTCACCGCCCATCCGGCCTCGCTCGATAGCCGCTATTTCGGAGTGATCCCGGCCGACCGCATCATCGGCCGCGCCACCCCGGTCTGGACCCGCTGAGATGCGGCCGGTGGTCCTCGCCTTGACCGTCTGTCTGCTTTCGGGCGGCGCTGCGACGGCGCAAACGCCGCGCGTTTGCCGCGCGGCGACGGTGGCCGAGATCGGCGCGGCGACCGATCGGGCCGCGCGCCGGTCCGGCCTGCCGGTCGCCTGGATCGCGGCCGTCATGGCGGTTGAAAGCGGGGGACGGCCCTGCGCCGTCTCTCGCGCCGGGGCCATGGGCCTGATGCAGCTGATGCCCGCCACCTATGCCCACCTTCGCCCGGCGCTCGGCCTCGGTCCGGACCCGTTCCAGCCGCGCGACAATCTGTGGGCGGGCGCCGCCTATCTGCGCCGGATGATCGACCGCTACGGGTTCGACGGCGGCCTGGCGGCCTATAACGCGGGCCCCGGTCGATACGACCAGTTCCTGCGCGGCCGTCCCCTCCCGCCGGAGACAACGGCCTATGTCGCCGCGGTCAGGCGGCGGCTGGGCCTGTCGCGAACGGACCTCGCGCCGCCGACGCTCTCACCCCCAAATCCGCCGCCCACCCCTGCGCTCGATCCCCTCACGGCGGCACGGCGCTCACCCCTGTTTCCGCCTCGGTCGACGCCGGACTCGATCCCATGAACCGGGCAGAGCAGATGATCAGAAGGGAAAGATGGAGAGGGCAAGATAAAAGCCGCACCCTGAGGGTCGGCGGGGGTCGGGGGGTGGCGCGCCATGGCGCGGTCTCTCGCATCGGCGCGACGCGCTTTGGCGTAACCGCGCACCCTGCGCCGGCGGCTCCCACCCTGCGGACCGCCGCCCCGGCCCGTCGCGGCGGGCTCGGGCGCACCCTGCGCGGGGTCCGGCCGTGAGCCGGGACGAGAATCTCCGCCTGCGCCCCGGTCCGCCCAAAAAGGGCGACACGCGCGTTCAAGGCTTCCTGGGCCAGGCCCTGGCGGCGGCCCACAAGGCCGGCGGTCCGGCCCGGTCCGCGAACGGGCGCGGATGGTTCGGCCGGGGACGGGTCGCCGCCCTGCGCACCGGCGTGCCGTCGGGACGTCGCGTGGTGGTCAAGGCCCGGGTCGTGCGGATGGCCCGGGTGGGCGGAGGCCTCGGCCCCCATCTGGCCTATCTCAAGCGCGACGGCGTGGATCGCTCGGGGGCGCCCGGCCGGCTGTTCGATGCCTTGGACGACGCGGAGGGCGGGGGCGTGGACGGCGTGGCCTTCGCCGACCGCTGCGCGGACGATCGCCATCATTTCCGCTTCATCGTCGCGCCCGAAGACGCCGCCGAGCTGGCCGACCTTCGGGTCTTCACCCGCGAGCTGATGGCCCAGGCTGAGGTCGATCTGGGCACCCGGCTGGACTGGGTCGCGGTCGATCACTGGAACACCGCCCATCCCCATGTCCATATCCTGGTCCGGGGCCGGGCCGACGACGGGGCCGACCTGGTCATCGCCCGCGACTATATCCGCGAGGGTCTGCGTGACCGGGGCGAGCGCCTGGTGAATCTGGAGCTCGGTCCCCGGTCCGAGCGCGAGATCGCCAGCGCCCTGGATCGCGACGTCCAGGCTCCCGGCTGGACCCGGCTCGACCAGGCCCTGGTCCGCGATCAGATCCGGGGCGACGGGGTCATCGACCTCCGGCCCGATCCCGACCGCCCGGGGACAGACCTCGCGACCCGGGCCAAGCGGGCCCGGCTCGACCGCCTGGCCGCCCTTGGCCTGGCCGACCAGACCCGCGCCGGCCGCTGGACCGTCGCCCCCGCGGCCGAGCCGACCTTGCGCGCCTTGGCCCGCGAGGCCGTCGTCGCTGAGCGACTCCACAAGGCCCTGCCCGCGCCCGGCGACCGGATCCTGGCGCCGGGGTCGGGGGAACGCGACACCCCCGTCATGGGCCGGCTGTTGGCCCGCGGCCTGGACGACGAGCTCAAGGGCACGGCCTATGCCGTGGTCGATGGGGTCGACGGCCGGCTGCACCATATCGCCTTACCGGACCTGACCGCCGCTTCCGACGCGCCCGTCGGAGCCGTGGTCGAGCGCCGGTTGCTGCCGGGGGTCGAGGGGCGTCCGCCGCGTCCGATCCTGGCGGTGCGCTCGGACCTGGACCTGGCCGCCCAGGTTGGGGCAGAGGGCGCCACCTGGCTCGACCGCCGACTGGTCGCTCGCGACACCGGAGGCCTGGCCGCGACCGGCTTCGGCCGCGAGGTCGCCGAGGCCGTGGACCGGCGCCGCGACCATCTTCGGGCCCAGGGTCTGATCACCGGGCAGGGGGCCGCGACCCGGGTCGCCCCCGACCTGATCGCCACCCTGCGCGCCCGCGAGCTGGCGTCTACGGCGACGCGGCTCGCCGCCGAGACCGGCCTGCCCCATCGCCCGGCGGCCGAGGGAGAGACCGTGTCCGGGGTGGTGCGCCGCCGGCTCGACCTGGCCTCCGGCCGGTTCGCCATGATCGACGACGGACTGGGCTTCCAGCTCGTGCCCTGGGCCTCGACCTTGGAGCGCGACCTGGGCCGGTCCGTGCGCGGCGTGGTCGGTCCCGGCGGCGGAGTCGACTGGAGAGCCGGTCGCGGACGCGGGCCGGGCCGATGATCCCTTTCCTTGCCAGGAGACGACCATGACCGGTGCCCGCGTTCTGTGGGGCTCGCTCCTCGCCGTCGCCGCCCTGACGCTGATGGGCGTCTGGGGCGCGACCCAATGGGTGGCCTGGCGACTCGCCTTCCAGCCCGAGCTCGGTCCGCCCTGGGTCGTGCTGGGGTCGATGCCCGTCTATCCGCCGCCGGCCTTCTTCTGGTGGTGGTTCGCCTTCGAGGCCTATGCGCCCGCGATCTTCTATGAGGGCGCGGCCATCGCCGTCGGGGTCTCGCTCGGCGCGGTCGCGGTGGCCATGGCGCTGTCGCTGTGGCGGGCCCGCGGGGCCCAGCGGGTCACCACCTATGGCTCGGCCCGCTGGGCCGATCATCGCGATGTCGCGCGCGCCGGCCTGCTGGGCCCCGACGGCGTGGTGCTGGGCCGCTGGAAACGCGCCTATCTGCGCCACGACGGGCCCGAACATGTGCTCTGCTTTGCCCCCACCCGCAGCGGCAAGGGGGTGGGGCTGGTGGTGCCCACTCTGCTGACATGGCCAGGCAGCGTCCTCGTCCACGACATCAAGGGCGAGAACTGGACCCTGACGTCCGGCTGGCGCGCCCGGTTCGGACGGGTGCTGCGTTTCGATCCGACCGATCCCGGCTCAGCCGCCTACAATCCGCTGCTCGAGGTGCGGCGCGGCCCGACTGAAGTCCGTGACGTTCAGAACATCGCCGACATCCTGGTCGATCCCGAAGGGGCCCTGGAGCGCCGCTCTCATTGGGACAAGACCAGCCACGCCCTCCTGGTCGGGGCCATCCTCCATGTGCTGCATGCCGGGACGGACAAGACCTTGGCCGGTGTGGCGAGCCTGTTGTCCGATCCTGCCCGCTCGATCGAGGCGACGCTCCAGGCCATGATGCGGACGAACCACCTCGGCGACCGGCCTCATCCGGTGGTGGCGGCCTCGGCGCGCGAACTCTTGAACAAGTCCGACAACGAGCGGTCGGGCGTCGTCTCCACCGCCCTGTCGTTTCTGAGCCTCTATCGCGATCCGGTGGTGGCGGCGGTCACGGCACGCTGCGACTTCCGCATCTCCGACCTGGTCGAGGCCGACCGGCCGGTCAGCCTCTATCTGGTGGTGCCGCCGTCGGACATCGCCCGCACCAAGCCCCTGATGCGGTTGCTGCTCAACCAGATCGGCCGGCGGCTGACCGAGGATCTCGACCCCGGCCACAGGCGTCGGCTTCTGCTGATGCTGGACGAATTCCCGGCGCTCGGTCGGCTCGATTTCTTCGAGACGGCCTTGGCCTTCATGGCCGGCTATGGCCTGCGCGCCTTCCTGATCGCCCAGTCGCTTAACCAGATCGAGAAGGCCTATGGCCCGAACCACGCCATTCTCGACAACTGCCATGTCCGGGTCGCCTTCTCGACCAATGACGAGCGCACCGCCAAACGCGTCTCCGATGCGCTCGGCACCGCGACCGAGATGCGGGCGATGAAGAACTATGCGGGCCACCGGCTGTCGCCCTGGCTCGGCCATCTGATGGTCTCGCGCCAGGAAACCGCGCGGCCGCTTCTGACCCCCGGTGAGGTCATGCAGCTCCCACCGACCGACGAAGTGGTACTGGTCTCCGGCCAGCCCCCCATCCGCGCCACCAAGGCCCGCTATTACGCGGATCCCGACCTGGCGGCGCGCATCCTGCCGGCCGCGCCCTCCGGCGTTAGCGGCGGGTCGCGCTCTCGTGGGTTCGCCCCGGATTGGACCGATGTCGAAACCCCGCCCGGCAATGGACGCGCGGCCGGCAGTGCGCCTGCTGACGACAGTGACGACGACGGCGGGCTGGGTCGCGCGCCCGAGCTGGACCCGGAAGCGGGCGAGGGGAGGGCGGACGCGGTGCCCACGCCCGAGTTCGACTTCGACGATCCGGACGGGTCCGGGACAGAGGCCGTCGAAGACGAACGGCTCATCCGCTTCCGGGCGGCGGCGCGTCAGGCGTCGCTCGATCCCGACGATGGGCTGGAGCTCTGATCCTCAAACGTGGGCGCCGGCTTTCGGACCGGATCAGGCTCGAAGAAAGGAACGTCTGTGAAGAAGATCCAGCTGTCGATCTATCTCGAGCCGGACCTGTTGGCGCAGCTCGAGGCCTTCGCCGACCGGCGCGGGCGGTCGCGCTCCCTGGTCGCCGAAGCCGCCATCGCCGCCTTTCTGTCGCCCGACACGGCCGAACGGTCAGAGGCCGTCCTGGTGCGCCGCCTGGACCGGTTGTCGCGCCAGGCCGACCGGACCGAACGTGACTTGGGCATCGCCTTGGAAACCCTGGCGCTGTTCATCCGCCACTGGCTGACCGTCACCCCGCCCACACCCGAATCAGGCCAGGACGCCGCCCGGGCGCGCGGACAGGCCCGCTATGCCGACTTCCTGGAGGCCCTGGGCCGCCGCCTGGCCTCTTCGCGTCGCTTCACCCGCGACCTGGCCCTGGACGTGGCGGCCTCGGCCCCCTCGGACCCGTCCATCGACGACTGACCCCACCGCCGTCCGCAAGTCATCGCACGCTGCCCCACGACTACGCCCAGACTTCTGTTGCGAAGGCCGAAAAACCAGCCTTCTTGCTCGGCTCCTCGGACGCCGAAACGCGACGTCCTCTTCTCCAAGCCGCGCTGGCGCGGCTTGAAACCGGAGCCAGGCCGTGACGATCGTGCCTCTACGAATTGAAACCGCTGCCCGGGGTGCGCGCATGCTGCGGACCGCGCTCGGGCCCGCCATCGCCGCCTGGCTCGACCAGGCCGATGTGGTCGAGGTCATGCTCAACCCCGACGGCCGGCTCTGGCTCGACCGGCTGTCCAGCGGTCTGGAGCCGACCGGCCAGACCTTGTCCGCCGCCGATGGGGAGCGGATCGTCCGCCTCGTCGCCCACCATGTGGGGGTCGAAGTCCATGCCGGGGCCCCGCGTCTGTCCGCCGAATTGCCTGAGGGCGGCGAACGCTTCGAAGGTCTGCTGCCCCCGGTGGTCGCCGCGCCCAGCTTCGCGATCCGCAAACCCGCCGTCGCCGTCTTCACCTTGGCCGACTATGTCGCCTCGGCTGTGCTGACGACGGGCCAGGCCGAGGCGCTCGAACAGGCGGTGCGGTCCAGGAAGAACATCCTGGTCGCGGGCGGCACCTCCACCGGCAAGACCACCTTGGTCAATGCCCTGCTGGCCGTGGTCGCCCAGACCGACGATCGGGTGGTGCTGATCGAGGACACCCGTGAGCTCCAGTGCCGCGCCCCCAATCTGGTGGCCCTGCGCACCCAGGACGGGGCGGCCAGTCTGCGCGACCTGGTCCGTTCGGCCCTGCGGCTGCGCCCCGACCGGATCCCCATCGGCGAGGTGCGCGGGGCCGAGGCGCTCGATCTGCTCAAGGCCTGGGGCACCGGCCACCCCGGGGGCCTCGGCACCCTCCATGCCGGCTCGGCCCGCGGCGCCCTCCACCGGCTCGAACAGCTGGTCCAAGAGGCCGTCCCCGTCGTGCCCCGCGCTCTGATCGCCGACACCGTCGATGTCCTGGCCGTCCTGTCCGGTCGGGGCGCGGCCCGCCGCCTGAGCGAACTGGTCGCCGTGGAGGGCCTCGACGCCACCGGCGCCTACCGCCTCGCCTCTCTCTGATCCTCACCCCCACACCCGGAGTTCTGCCCCATGGTTCGTTTGTCGTTCCTTCCCGTCTCGCCGCGCCGTCGCGCGTTCGCCGCGCTCGCCGTGGGCCTCGGTGCCGCCCTCGTCCTGTCCCCCGCCGCCGAGGCCGCGGGGTCGGGCATGCCCTGGGAGGCCCCGCTGCAGCAGGTCCTGGAATCGATCGAGGGGCCGGTGGCCAAGATCGTCGCCGTCCTCGTCATCATCACCACGGGCCTGGCCCTGGCCTTTGGCGAGAGCCAGGGCGGGATGCGCAAACTCATCCAGATCGTCTTTGGCCTCTCGATCGCCTTCGCCGCCTCCAGCTTCTTTCTGACCTTCTTCTCCTTCGGCGGCGGGGCCCTGGTCTGATGGACACCCCCGAACCGATGGTGGGTCCTGTCGCGGGGTTCGTCGCGCCGCTGCATCGCGCCCTGACCGAGCCTGTGCTCCTGGCCGGGGCGCCCCGCTCCTTGGCCATCCTCAACGGCACCCTGGCCGCGGCCCTCGGTCTCGGTCTGCGGCTCTGGCTCGTCGGCTTGGTCCTGTGGCTCGTGGGTCATGCGGCGGCGGTCTGGGCCGCGCGGCAGGATCCGCTCTTCGTCGAGGTGGTCCGCCGTCACCTGCGCTATCCCGCCTGGATGGAGGCCTGACATGCTGGCGCTCCGCGAATACCGCCGCCAGGCGCAGAGCCTGTCCGACTATCTGCCCTGGGCCGCTTTGGTCGCGCCCGGCGTGGTGTTGAACAAGGACGGGTCTTTCCAGCGCTCGGCCCGGTTCCGGGGCCAAGATCTGGACTCGGCCACCGACGCCGAACGGGTCGCCACCGCCGCCCGCTTGAACAGCGCGCTCCGTCGGCTGGAATCAGGCTGGGCCGTCTTCGTCGAGGCCCGGCGCGACCCGGTCGCCGCCTATCCGCTGTCCGAGTTTCCGGATGGCATTTCGGCCCTCGTCGAGGCCGAACGCCGTGCCGCCTTCCAGGACGCCGGCGTCCATTACGAGAGCCACTACACCCTGACTCTGGTCTGGATGCCTCCGGCGGAACGGAGCGCCCGGGTCGAGACCTTTTTGTATGACGGCAAGGATCGCGGAGGGATTGATTGGCGAGAGGCGCTGGCGGGGTTCGTCGACCGGACCGACCGGCTCGGGGCGTTGCTCGAAGGGGTCCTGGCCGAGTTCGCCTGGCTCGACGACGCCGAGACCCTGACCGCGCTGCATGCCTCCATCTCCAACCGTCGTCACCGGGTCGGCGTGCCCGAAACCCCCATGTATCTGGACGCCCTGCTGGCCGATCAGGACCTGGTCGGCGGGCTGTCGCCGCGCCTGGGATCGCACCATCTGCGCGTCCTCACCGTCACCGGTTTTCCCGGCGCGACCTGGCCAGGTCTGCTGGACGAGCTCAACCGTCTGGCCTTTCCCTATCGCTGGACCACGCGCGCGATCTGCCTGGGCAAGACGGAGGCCACCAAGCTTCTGGCCAAGGTCCGCCGCCAATGGTTCGCCAAGCGAAAATCCATCCTCGCCCTGGTCAAGGAGGTCATGACCAACGAGGCCAGCGCCCTGGTCGACAACGACGCGCAGAACAAGGCGGCCGACGCCGACGGGGCCTTGCAGGATCTCGGCGCGGACCTGGCGGGCTACGCCTATGTGACCACGACGATCGTGGTGTCCGATCCCGACCCGACCGTGGCCGACGCCCAAGGACGGCTGATCGAAAAAACCCTCCAGGGGCGTGACTTCACCGTCAAGGTGGAGACGGTCAATGCGGTCGAGGCCTGGCTGGGGACCCTGCCGGGCCAGGTCTACGCCAATGTCCGATCCTATCCGCTCTCGACCCTGAACCTGGCCCACATCCTGCCAGTCTCGGCCGTCTGGGCCGGGCCAGAGCGGGACGATCATCTGGCCGGCCCGCCGCTTCTGCAGGCGGTTACCGACGGCTCGACCCCCTTCCGCTGGTCGCTCCATGTCGGCGACGTCGGCCACACCCTGGTGGTTGGCCCGACGGGCGCGGGCAAGTCGGTCCTGCTGGCGATCATGGCCCTGCAGTTCCGCCGCTATCCGGGAGCCCAGGTTTTCGCCTTCGACTACGGCGGCAGTCTGCGGGCGGCCACCCTGGGCATGGCCGGCGACTGGCACGATCTCGGGATCGGCGGGGAGGGGGGTGACGAGGACACCGACCGCGCCGTCTCGCTCCAACCCCTGGCCCGGATCGGCGACCCGGAAGAGCGGGCCTGGGCCGCGGACTGGCTGGCGGCTCTGTTCGGGCGCGAGGGCGTCCCCGTCACCCCCGACCTCAAGGTCTTGCTGTGGTCGGCCCTGACCAGCCTGGCCTCGGCCCCGATCGGAGAACGCACTCTGACCGGCCTTGGCGTTCTCCTGCAGTCGGCGGCTTTGAAAGCCGCGCTCCAGCCCTACACCCTGGCCGGGCCCTGGGGCCGGTTGCTGGACGGCGACCAGGAGACGCTGGGCGATCCGGCGCGCCTCGCCGGGGTCCAGACCTTCGAGACCGAGGGGCTGATCGGCGCGCCCGCTGCCCCGGCGGTCCTGGCCTATCTGTTCCACCGTATCGAGGCGCGGCTCGACGGCCGCCCCACCCTGGTCCTGATCGACGAGGGCTGGCTGGCGCTGGACGACCCGGCCTTCGCCGACCAGCTCAAGGTCTGGCTCAAGACGCTGCGCAAGAAGAACGCCTCGGTGGTCTTCGCCACCCAGTCCCTGGCCGACATCGACGCCAGCCCGCTGGCCCCCGCCCTGATCGAGAGCTGCCCGACCCGCATCCTGCTGCCCAATCCCAGAGCCCGCGAGCCCCGCCTGCAGGCCGTCTATGCCCGCTTCGGCCTGAACGCCCGCCAGATCCAGCGGCTGGCCGAGGCCACCCCCAAGCGGGACTATTACCTCCAGTCTCGGCTGGGCGACCGGCTGTTCGATCTCGGCCTCGGCCCCGTCGCCCTGGCCGTCTGCGGAGCCTCCGGCAAATCCGACCAGGCCCTGATCGCGGCCGTCTGGGCCGAAGCGGGACTGAAGGGGTTCGCCGCCGCCTGGCTACGCCGGCGCGGCCTGGTCTGGGCCGCCGATCTCTTGGCCGACGCCCCCACCCCCGAGCCCGCCCTCAACCCGGAGCCTGTTCCATGAGCCGCCGTCCGTCCTTGCCTGTCCTCGCCCTCGCCGCTGGTCTGGGCCTCGGCCTCGCCGTCCTGCCCCTGTCCGAGACCCTGGGCCGGGCGCAGGCCCAGGCGGTTGTCTATGACCCCACCAACCACGCCCAGAATGTGCTCCAGGCCGCGCGTGCCCTGGAGACCGTCAACCACCAGATCGCCTCGCTCCAAAACGAAGCCCAGATGCTGATTGGCCAGGCCCGTAATCTCGCGAGCCTGCCCTATTCCTCGCTCGACACCCTCCGCGCCCAAGTCGCCCGCACCCAGCAGCTGCTCGGCGAGGCCCAAGGCCTCGCCTATGACGTCGGCCGGATCGAGACCGCCTTCTTGCAAGGAAACTACGCGGGCCCGACCACCGCCACCCCCGATCGCGCCCTGATCGAGCGCGCCCGCGCCCGCTGGGCCGACCAAGTCGCGGCCCTGCAGGACGCCTTGAAGCTCCAGGCCCAGGTGGTTCAAGCCACCGGCGTGACGGGCTCGGAAATGGCGGCCCTGATCGACCGCAGCCAGGGGGCCCAGGGCGCGCTCCAGGCGGCCCAGGCGGGCAATCAGCTGCTGGCCGTCCAAGCGCGCCAGCTGGCCGACCTCGCCGCCTTGACGGCGGCGCAGGGGCGCAGCAGCGCCTTGGCCGAGGCCGATCGTGCCGCCGAACGGGCTGAGGCGCGTGAACGCTTCGCCCGCTTCATGGGCCGTGCTGGGACGGAGCCATGACCGCCTTGCGCGCCCTCTCGGCCAAGGGCTGGGCCGCCCTGGCTGGCGGACTGTTGATCACGGGTCTGGTCCTGGCAGCCCTGGCCGCCGCTGTGCAAACCCCGCCCGCCGGTCCGGCGGCTTCCGACCGACCCCGCGCGACCGTCTCGGCCGAGCTCGACCGCTGCCGGGCGCTCGGCGTGGACGGCGGCGCCGACCCGGTTTGCCAGGCCGCCTGGAAGGCCCGCCGCGACGCCTTCTTCGGCAAGGGGGATGGATCGTGAACGATACCGGCGTCATCGACCGCTTCTTCCAGGTCTTCAGCCAATACATCGATTCCGGCTTCGGGCTTTTGGGCGGGGAGGTGGCCTTTCTCGCCACCACCCTGGTCGCGATCGACGTGACCCTGGCGGCCCTGTTCTGGAGCCTGTCCCACGGCGAGGACGTCCTCGCCCGGCTGATCAAAAAGACCCTGTTCGTTGGCCTATTCGCCTTTCTGATCGGCAACTTTCAGCTGCTTGCCGACATCGTCTTCCGCTCGTTTGCCGGTCTGGGGCTTCAGGCCGGCGGCGGCACCCTGTCCGCCGAAGACTTCCTGCGGCCCGGCAAACTGGCCAGCGCCGGGATCGAGGCGGGGCGGCCCCTGCTGGAAGCGGCCTCGGAGCTGTCGGGTTTTCCGGGCGTGTTCGAAAACCTTGTCCAGATCCTCGTCCTACTCGCCGCCTTTCTGGTCGTTATCGTCGCCTTCTTCGTCCTGGCGGTGCAGCTGTTTGTCACCCTAATCGAGTTCAAGCTCACCACCCTGGCCGGCTTTATCCTGGTGCCCTTCGGCCTCTTGGGTCACACCGCCTTCCTGGCCGAACGGGTGCTCGGCAATGTCGTGGCCTCCGGGGTCAAGGTCCTGGTCCTGGCCGTCATCGTCGGCATCGGCTCGACCCTGATGGACGGCTTCGTCCAAGATTTTTCTGCCGCCCAGCCGACCCTGGAAGAGGTCCTGGCCCTGGCGCTCGGAGCGCTCGCGCTCCTGGGCCTGGGCATCTTCGGCCCCGGCATCGCCACCGGCCTCGTCTCGGGCGCCCCCCAGCTCGGCGCGGGCGCCGCGGTCGGCACCGGGGCGGCCGTCGCCGGCCTTGCCATGGCCGGGGCGGCGGGGGTATCCGGTGCCGCCGGGGCCGTCGGCGGGCTCGGCGCGCGTGGTGCAGCGGGCGGCGCGGCCGCATCAGCCGCCGCCCGGCCCACGCCCGAAGGTGGCCCTTCCGGGCCCCGCCCGTCGTCGCCCAGCGCGAGCGGCGGGGCGGGCACCAGCCCCAAACAAGGCGAACCCCAGACCCGTCCGAGCCCCGGGCCGACGGGGTCTTCAAGACCCTCGACCGATGCGCCCACCGGCTCGTCCACCCCCACGACCTCAGCTGACGCGCCGACTTGGGCGCGTCAGATGAAGAGAGATCAGGCCGTGTCCCACGGGGTCGCCGCCGCCGCCCATGCGCTGCGGTCCGGCGACAGTGGCGGGTCGGCCCAGGTCAGCCTCAAGGAGAGCGACTAGATGGTCCCGTTCAAACGGGCCGGTGTCCGCTACGGACAGACCCCGGCCCCCGAAACCCCCTATCAGCGCGCGGCCCAAGCCTGGGACGACCGGATCGGCTCGGCCCGCGTCCAGGCCCGCAACTGGCGCCTTGCGGCCCTGAGCTCGCTGGTCTTGTCCGGCGGGCTGGCCGCCGGCCTCGTCTGGACCACGGCCCGCGGCAGCGTCACCCCTTGGGTGGTCGAGGTCGATCGCCTCGGCCGGGTCCAAGCCGTGGGGCCGGCGGCGGCGGGCTACCGCCCCACCGACCCCCAGATCGCGGCCCGCCTGGCCGATTGGATTCGCGAGGTACGGTCCTTGCCGGCCGATCCTGTGGTGCTGCGCGATCAATGGCTTCGCGCCTATGCCCTGACGACGGGCCAGGGTGCCCAAGCCCTGAACGCTCAGGCCCGGTTGTCGGACCCCTTCGCCCAGGTCGGGCGGGCCCAGGTCTCGGTCGAGGTCTCCAGTGTGGTCCGGGCCTCGCCCGACAGCTTCCGCGTCGCCTGGACCGAGCGCCGCTATGTTGATGGGGGCCTGGCCAGCACCGAACGCTGGAGCGCGATCCTCACCGTCGTCCTCCAACCCCCCCGCACCCCCGACCAGATCCGCGCCAATCCCTTGGGCCTCTATGTCACGGCCCTCGACTGGTCTCGGGAGCTCGACCAATGACCCGGCTAGCCATACTTCTTGTGCTTCCTGCCCTGTCCGCCTGCGCCCTGTCGCGACCCGCGCCCGCTCCGGCGTTGCTGCCTACCCCGGCCATCGTCACCGCGCCGCTCGCCGACGCCCCGCAGTCCGCCCCGACACCGCTCCCACCGCTCCCGGACACCGCCGTGCCTTATCGGGCCTTGTCGCCCCACCCGGAGGACGACCTGTCACCCTCGGAAGCCATAGCGCTCGCCCGTGTGGAGCCCTCGGCCTCGGGCTGGCGCGGCGCGGTTCAGGTCTATGATTATGATCCCGGGGCTCTGTTCCAGGTTTGGACCGCCCCCGGCCAGGTCACCGACCTCGCTCTGCAACCCGGCGAGCGGCTGGTGGGCTCCGGGCCCATCGCCGCCGGCGATACCGCCCGCTGGATCCTGGGCGACACCATCAGCGGGGCGGGGGCGGGGGTTCAGGTTCATGTCCTTGTCAAGCCGACCGAGCCGGGCCTGCACACCAATTTGATCCTCAACACCGACCGCCGCACCTATCGGCTGGAGCTGCGGTCTCGGTCGCAGGACCCCATGCCGGCCGTGGCCTGGCGCTTTCCGGCCGAAGAGGCGGCGGCCGCCCAAGCCGCTTTGAGCGCTGCGCTGCCCGTCCCGCCCTGGACACCGCCGCCGGTGATCGAGGCCGGCTATCGGATCGAGGGACCGGCCGTGGCCTGGCGACCCCTTCGCGCCTGGGACGACGGGGTCCGGACGGTGATCGAGTTCGCGCCCGATATCGTCACCCGCGACCTCCCGCCTCTGTTCCTGGTCGGCCGGCGCGGGCGGTCCGAACTGGTCAACTACCGGGTTCGCGACCGCTGGATGATCGTCGACCGGCTGTTCGACCGCGCCGAGCTGCGTCTCGGCGACCGCGCCGGCGAAGTGCGCGTGCAGATCGTGCGGGGGGATCGCTGAGATGAGTGAGTTCGAGTCCATCCCCGGAGGCCTGGCGTCGAATAGCCCGAAGGGCGATCGCGCAAGAGATAAGGCTCTCACGGAACAGCTTCGCCTTCGCGTCGCTCCGCCCCGCGTCGTTCGTCTTTCGAAGAAGGCGTTGATGCTTCTCGGTGGGACGGCTGGCCTGGCTCTGGCCGCCGCCCTGACCTTCGCCCTGACCGACAAGCCGGACCAGGTCGTCGGGCCGTCCGACGCCGAGCCCGTCTCGACCGCTCCGAGCGAAGCCATCACCCGTTTGCCGCGGACCTATGGTGACTTGCCGCAAGGCGTGCCGGACCTCGGTCCACCCCTGCCTGGGGATCTGGGGGGCGCCATGGTCGCGGCCGGAACCGAAGGCAGCGCGCCCCGGATCGGCGACGTCCCGCCAGCCGTGCCCGCCCCGGTCGCCGCCTCGGCTGGCCCGAGCCCGGCGGAAACGGCGCGGATCGCGGCCCGAACGAGCGGGCTTTTTTTCGCGGCTGCCGGAGGCGCGCCATCGGCCGCTCCTGAGACGGGTCCGTCTCCGAGGAACGGCCTCACAGGGGAGGGAGGCCTCTCGGCTCCAACGTCCCCCTATGTGCTTCAGGCTGGAACCCTGATCCCTGCCGCCCTGATCACCGGGGTGCGGTCCGATCTGCCGGGCCCGGTCATCGCCCAGGTCACCCAGACCGTCTATGACAGCCCGACCGGTCGCCATGCGCTCATCCCCCAGGGGACGCGGCTGATCGGGGCCTATGCCCAGGCCTCCAGCGTCGGCCAGAGCCGGATCGGCCTGGTCTGGAACCGGATGATTCTGCCCGGTGGCCGCTCCATCGCCCTGGAAGACCAGCCGGGGGCGGACGCCCAGGGATTCGTGGGCTTGCAGGACAGGGTCGACCGCCATTGGCGCAGGTTGTTTGCCACCGCCACCTTGTCGACCGTGCTCGGCCTCGGCGCGGCCCTGTCCGAAGACGACGGGAACGGCGAGGAGTCCGAGGTCGCCCGGGCCCTGCGTCGCGCGCTCGGAGAGACGGGGAACGGCGTCGGCCAGGCGGCGGTGGGACGTCAGCTGGACCTCGCCCCGACCCTGACGCTTCGACCCGGGCACCCTTTGGTCGTCCTGGTCACCCGAGACCTCGTCTTGCCGCCGCAGTCCCGGTCGGAGATCACGCGATGACCGCCTCCAAGACACTTGGCCGCGCTCCGCTAAAGCTGACCGCCCTGCACGACGACAAGCCGGTCAAGGTGACGATCGAGCTAGAGGCTCGGCTCCACCGCGACCTGGTGGCCTATGCGGAGGCCTTTGCCGCCCAGACCGGCCAAACCGTCGAGCCCCAGCGGCTGATCGCCCCCATGCTGGCCCGGTTCATCGCCTCGGATCGCGGCTTCACCCGGGGTCGGAGCCAGGCCGACTGAGGCGGCGGGCCAAGGCCAGAAAGCGGACAAGCACGGGGTTGTCGGTCTCGGGACGCCACAGCGCCGTGACGGTCATCACGGCGCTGTCGCCAGCCAGGTGCGTGGCCTTCAGGCCGGGCCCTAACCCCTCGGTCGCGCTCTCGGGCAGCACGGCCCAACCCAAGCCGGCGGCCACCAGCCCCGGCAAGCTGGTCAGGGCGCAGTCCTGGGGCCGGAAATCCAGCACCGGACCGCCCAGGCCCGCGACATAGGCGGAAAAGGCGGCCGCCGGATCGTCCAACCGACACAGCAGCGGCCGCCCGGCCAGGTCGGCCCAGCTCGTCGTGGGTCCTGGGCCGGCATCCAAGGGCGCCACCACCATCAGCCGTTCACGCCACAGGGGCTGGCGCCGCAGCGGGCCCGCGTCGGTCGGAGCCGTCGCTTGCGCGATCAGGATCAGATCCAGGCGCTCGGCCGTCAGGGCGGCCGCCAAGCCGGTCGCCCCCGCTTCCGTCAAGCTCAAGGTGACCTGCGGATGGGCCGCGCGAAACGCGGCGATCAGTCGGGCTGCCGGCCCCGAGGCGAAGGACCAGAGAAACCCCAGGCGCAGCGATCCGGTCTCCCCACGCCCGGCGGCAGCGGCCCGGTCGGCCAGCCGGTCCAGGTCCTCGACCAGCCGCGCCGCCTCGGCCAGATAGGCGGTCCCGGCGGCGGTGGGGCGCAACCCGTTGGGCAGCCGCTCGAACAACGACACCCCGAGCTGGTCTTCGAGCGACCGCACTGTGCGGCTGACGGTGGCCGCGTCCAAGCCCAAGGCCTTGGCCGCGCTGCGAAAACTGCCGGCTCGCGCCGCCGCCAACGCCATCCGGTCGGACCGGGCGTCCATCAGCGCTCGGCTCCCAGTCCAGCACGATGATCGGGCCTCGGAATGCAAACAACACAACCCAACATAGGCATAAAACGCCTGACCGGCGAAAAACCGCAATCGACAATAGGTAAAAGTTGGTGGCTCCGCCCGCGCTCCGACCTTGTCCAAAGGTCGGGCCAATCCCCAAACCCGCATCAGCGGCTCGCCGATCCGGCGCGGCCGGACGTGACCCGCGATCGACCCTCGACGGTATCGGGCGAGCGACGTTCGTTTTTGCGCGATGCTCTGCCTTGATCGGGGTCGTCAGCGCGTTGCGGGCAAGACGATTCCCGTTCGTTCTCCTTCCAACGTTCACAAGCGCCGGAAGGGATTTCGACATGATCGTCAGCGCCTCGCCCCTGCCGCTCCGCACCGCCAGCCGCCGCGCCCGCTACGCGCTCGACATTCACGCCGACCAGGTCCAGGGCATGCGCCCGCGCCAGGAAGACGGCGCGCTGGTGCGCCGGGTGCGCGACGCTGTTCTCGTCGCCGTGGCCGACGGGGTCGGCGGTCATCCGGCCGGCGAGGAAGCGGCCGCATTGGCGCTCGATACCCTGGATCAGAATTTCCTTGTCCAGAACTTCGCGACCCCGCTTGAGGCCGGAGATTGGTTGGCGGCCGTGTTCAAGACGGCGCACGCGGCCGTGACGGCCTTCGGCAAGGGTTGGTCGGCCGACGGCAAACGGCCGTGCACGACGTTGACGGCCGCTGTCATCCTGCCGCGCAGCGGTGTTTTCGCCTATGCCTCGGCTGGAGACAGCCATCTCTATCGCTGCGACGGCAAGGCCGGGATCGCGCGCCTGACCACAGTACAGCAGGACGAAAAGGGCCGCCTGACCAGCTGCATTGGCGGAAAACGGCTCGTCATCGACGGCGCCGGCCAGCTCTACCTGATGCGTCCGGGCGAAACCCTGTTGTTCGCCACGGACGGGCTGGATGTCCTCAGTCTGCCGCTGGTCGCGGCCACCGTTGGCGACGCCCCGACCGCTTCGGCCGCCGCCGCCAAGCTGCTGGACCTGGTGGATCGCCGCGCCCATCCCAAACAGGACAACGCCAGTCTCGCCGTGGTCCGCGTTCGGCCTGCCCAGCCCGATGCGGTGGCCGCCCGCGACGCCGGCCTTGCGGGTCGCGCCGGGGCCGCCCGTTAATCCGGCAATCCATCGCCTGAGGCCAAGGGCGCGCGTCCTGGTCCGTCCCCTTCGTCCTATGTTCCGGAGCCTACGCGTGTTCATCGTTTCGACCTCGGCCGTCCCGACCCTCCCGGCCGCGCCAACGGCGCCGCTGGTCACTGCAGCTGTGGCGGAGGGCGGGGGCTCGGCCCTGGCCCCCGTCGTGCCAGAGAACTTGACCGTCTGGCGCATGTTCGCCGAGGCCGATCCCATCGTGCAGGCCGTGATGTTGCTGCTCGTCGCCGCTTCCCTCCTGACGTGGACCATTTGGATCGCCAAGTCGGGCGAACTGGCCAGCGCCAAGCGAGCCCTGAAGGCCGACCTCGCAACGCTGACGGAGGCCGATCGCCTGGCCGCCTTGAAGGCGGCGGGCCATGGACCGGTTGGGGACATGATCGCCGTGGCCCGCGCCGAGCTCGCCGCCGGGGCCGACGTGACGGGCCTCCAGGACCGTATCGAAGCTCGACTGCAGAGGATTGAGGTGGCGGCGGTTCAGAAGATGATGCGGGGCACCAATATCGTGGCCACCATCGCGTCGGCAGGCCCCTTCATCGGCCTGTTCGGTACCGTCTGGGGCATCATGAACGCCTTCATCGGTATCTCCCAGACCCAGACCACAAATCTGGCCGTCGTGGCGCCCGGCATCGCCGAAGCCCTGCTGGCGACGGCCCTGGGGCTCGTCGCCGCCATCCCGGCGGTCGTCATCTATAACGGCTTCGCCCGTTCGGTGGCCGACTACCGTCGTTTGGTCGGCGACGCTTCGACCCTCGTCGCGGTCCTGGTCAGCCGCCAGGTCGGGGCCGGTTCGCGTTGAACGGCTCCGCTTCTGTTCGCATAGCTTAGAAGGCCTCCCATGGCGCTCCGCCCCAGCTCCACCGATGACGAACTCGAGGTCACCCACGAGATCAACGTCACGCCCTTCATCGACGTCATGCTGGTGTTGTTGATCATCTTCATGATCGCGGCTCCGCTCGTAACGGTGGAGGTGCCGGTGGACCTGCCCATCTCCAGCGCCGAGGTTCAGCCTCGCGAACAGGAGCCGGTTTATCTGACCCTGCAGTCCGACCTGACGGTGTCGCTGAATGAATCCGTGCTCGACCGTGCCACCTTGGCGCGCGATCTCGACGCCCTGACCAAGGGTGACAAAGGGGCTCGCGTTTTCCTGCGCGCTGACAACAGCGTGGACTATGGCGACCTTATGAAGCTGATGGATGAGTTGCGCCAAGCCGGCTATCTCAAGGTCGCCCTGGTCGCCCTGCAGGACGATCCGGCCTCGAACGGGCCGGCACCGATCGCATGACCATCGTCTCGCCCTCTCCGCCGCGAAAGGCCGCACCGTCCGACGGGCGGCCCTGGGCCGGGACCGGAACGCGCCGCGGGGCCGCCGCGCCGCCGCCGCCGCCATCCCCCCCACCGCCGCCGTCCTCGAGCGAGAGACTTCGCTGGGCTTGGGCCTGCGTCGGATCTGTGGTGATCCACGGCGCTGTGGTCGGGGCCCTCCTGCTGGGACTCTTGGTGTTCGAAACCCCGGCCGCGTCGCCGCCGGCCGCCATTGTCATCGAGGTCTCGCTCGAGCCGTCCGCCCCGCCCTTGCCTGATCGCGAGACTCCACCGGGGCCCGAGCAGCAGGAGAGCGCGCCCAAGCCCAAACCCCAGCCCGACCGACTGCCGCCGATCCCGACCATCAGCCTGCCGGTCAAGGCGGCGGTGGTGCTGCCGGCGCGCCAGGAGCGGCCCGAGGAAGAACGGCCCGAGGACGAAGAGCGCGCTGAGGCCACCACGGCCCCAGCCGCCGTGCCCGCGCCGCCGTCTGAACAGGTGGCCGCCCCTGCGGTCGGCCGCTCGGCGGCCGCGCCCTCGAACGCCGAACAGGCCTGGGAGGCGCGCGTTCTGGCCCAGCTTGAACGCAACAAACGCTATCCCGCCGCCGCTCAACGCGCCGGTCAAGAGGATGTGGTCTATGTCCGGCTGACCTTGGACCGGTCGGGGCGCGTCCTCGACGCCCGGGTCCGCCGCAGCCGGGGCTATGCCGCCCTGGACGGCGAGGTTCTGGCCCTGGCTCGCCGCGCCAGCCCCTTGCCCGCCCCGCCCGCTGAAATCGAGGGCGACCGCATCACCCTGACCGTGCCGGTCGAGTTCTTCCTTAGTCGTCGGCGTTGAGCCAGGCGTTACGGTCCACAACGAGGACTCGGCGAACGGGTTCAACAGGGCGGCAGGGCGACAAAAAGTGAGCAAATCTGATCGGTTGCGGGCCTGGGCTTCGCGCAATCGTCACAAAACGCACGGTTGCCGCCTTGGGAGACCGATGGCACTTTAGGTCTCGCGCGGGGCGGCCGCGTCGAAGCTTGGCGAGCTGAACCGATGTCGGACGCGCTCACGCATGCGGAACTGGAGCAGGTCTTCATCCAGGCCCGCGCGGATCTGCAGCGCCGCATTCGCCATCGCGTCCGTTGCCCGGAGCGGGCCGCCGACCTCACACAGGATCTCTACTTCAAGCTGGTGCGTCTGGCCGACCGCCTGCCGAATGCGGTCGAGGCCAAACGCTATATGCTCCGCATGGCCGCCAACGCCGGCCTGGACGATGTCAAAAACAATCAGAACCGTGCCCGACTGCTCGAGGGGCTGGCCGTGCTTTACGAGCCGACCGTCGAAAGCCCGGAGACCCTGACCGGACGTCGTCAGGAGGTGCGCCACGTCGAGGCGGCCTTGGCCGAGCTCACCCCCCGCCGTCGAGACATGCTCCGTCGTAGCCGCATCCTCGGTGAAAGCTATGCCGAGATCGCTGCGGCCTGGGGCCTGTCGGTGCGGACGGTCGAACTCGAGATCGCGGCCGCCCTGCGTCACGCTCGGGACCGCGTTCGTCCTGAGGCGGCGTCGGACGCGGGCTGACCGTTCGCTCGGCCCCGGCCGAATCGCGCCAGGCTCGATCGCATTATCCCGGCTTTGCGGCCCATAGCTGTTTCAACCGTTAGGGCGACATGACCGAGCAAGATCCGCCCGTCGCTTCTGACGAGGACCTCGATGACGTCGCGCTCGCCTGGGTCGCGCGATTGACCTCCGGTGAGGCCGATGCTCACGAGCGCGCGACCTTCGTCGCCTGGCGCGACGCCGATCCCCGACATGCCGCCGCGCTGGTCCGCGCGCGCGACCTTTGGACCGCGATCGGGCCCGAACTCGACAAGCCCCCCCAACCGTGGGCCCGTCCCGGCCAGACGCCCCGCGCGGCGGCGGGGCAAAGGGACAGGCCGCTCGGCCTACGCGCCCAGTTCACGCCGGGACCGGATGGAGCGCGGCGTGTACGGCTCCGCGGTTCGCTTGTCGCCCAGGCCGGGCGCGCGATCACCCATCGAATCGGTCCTCGCGGTGCCACCGTCGCGGCCTCGCTGTTTGCCTTGGCGATCATGGCCGGGGTCAGCAACCTCACGCCCTTCGCGGACCTGTCCACGGGCGGAGGGGAGCGCGCAATCGAGACCCTCGCCGACGGCTCGACGGTGACGCTCGGACCCGATACCGCCTTGGACGTCGAAATCGGCGCTGACGGCGTCCGGCGGGTCCGATTGGACCGCGGCGAGGCCCTGTTTGACGTGATCCACGACCCCGCCCGGCCGTTTCTGGTTCAGTCCGGCGCAGGCGAAGTGCGTGTACTCGGGACCGCTTTCGGTGTGCGCAAGACCGGAGGGATGACCCAGGTCACCGTCATCCGGGGCCGCGTCGAGGTGCGTTCCGGCACCAGCACGCGCATTCTTACCCCCGATCGCAGCGTGGTTTATGGGGTGACATCTTTGGGGGGGGTGCGGGCGGTGGATGCGTCCACGGCCCTCGCCTGGACGCGCGGCCGGCTGGTGTTCGAGAACCAGAGCGTCGCCGATGTGGTGGCCGAGCTCGACCGGTTCTCGGACAAGAAAATCGTGCTGCTCAATCGCCGGGCCGGGGCCAAACGGATCAACGCCGTGATCGATTTAACCCGCACCGAGCAGTGGCTCGCCGCTCTGGAGCGCTCCGAGAATGTCTCGGTCTCGCATTTTCCGGGTCTCATCGTCGTACGCTGATCCGCGGTGACGCGAATCAAACGGCCCACGTATTCTCGGCAGTCCGGATTGCACGAGCGGTGAGGGCCCCTGTCGCTACATTGGCCGTGGCGAAGACATCGGGTCTGCGCGTGTTGCGGTCCGGTCGACCGCCACCCGTTAAGCCGTTTGGGACGGAAAGGGCGACGGGATGACCGGCGAACCGGCGGAACGCGGCGAAGACGACGGGGAGGCGGAGGCGACGTCACGCCCGACGGCCGACCTGATCGTCTTCCCCGTCATCCCCCGCTCCGCCGCATGCGCTCCGAGCCAAACCGCGCATTCAACATTAGCGACCGCCGCCGCCGACCACGGGCCCGAGCTCACCCGCTGGCTGCGCGGCCGGGTGCGAGATCCGGACGCGGCCGAGGATCTGCGCCAGGAGGTCTTCCTGCGCGTCGCCCGCCAGCCGCCCGGCATCGCTGACTGGCGCGCCTATCTGTTCCGCGTCGCCCGCAGCGTCCTCGCCGATCGCGGCCGCGCCCGCAGAACCGCCCCCCAGGTTCAAGGACTCGACGCCGCCGCCGATCGTGCCTGCGAGGCCCCCGGCGCGGTCCAGCAAATGATCGACGCCGAGCGGCTGGCCAAGCTCCGGCGCGCCGTGGCCGATCTGCCGGGCGTCCAGCGCCAGGCTCTGATTTGGGCCCGGATCGAGGGCCTACCGCTACGGATCATCGGCGAGCGGCTGGGAGTGTCGGAATCCATGGCCTGCCGCTATCTCAACCAGGCCCTGAAAACCTGCCAGGATCGCCTCGACGGTTCAGAATGAGCCGGTGTTCACGTCTTCTGCGCATGCGTCCTGTTCTGGCCCATGCCGCCTTCGTCCTAATCCATGTCCTCTGACGACCCGTCCGCTGCCCTTGATGACGCCGCCCGAGAGCGCGTGGTGCGCCTCCATGCCGGCGAACCCACCCTACGTGAGCGGACCGCCATCCTCAGCTGGCGCGCCGAGGATCCCGCTCATGAGGCCGCCTTCCAGGCCGCGGAACGTTTATGGTTGGATCTGGGGGCTGTGCGCGCCGCCGCCGACGCACCGGCCGCCCCTGTCACCCCGCCCGCTCGTCGTCGCGCGCCTCGGCGAGCCACACTGGCGGCCTGCGCCGCCGGCCTCGCGGCTGTTCTCGGTTTGGGCCTGTCGTTTCAGCCCGCCGGGGGTTGGGGCGTGGCCTTTGCCGACGTCCGCACTGCGCCAGGGGAACAACGCTCGATTATGCTGGGCGACGGCACCGTTGTGCATCTGAACGGGGCCACCGCGCTGGACTATCGGTTTGAGGGCGGTCGTCGCTCCGTGACCTTGCTCAGCGGCGAGGCAGTGTTCGCCGTGGCGCACGACGCGAGCCGCCCCTTCACGGTCGCCGCGGCCGACACCCGCGTCCGCGTGGTCGGCACCGTCTTTCAGGTCTCGCGCGCCGGCGACCGGGTGTCGTTGGAGGTTCTCGAAGGTCTTGTGCTGGCGGGAGCGGGCGATGCCGATACCGCCGCCCTACGACCCGGCCAAGGTCGCGCCTGGGCAGGCCGTCGGGGGTCCCGCGTCGTCCCTGTTCGGATCGAAGAAGCCACGGCTTGGCGGCGCGGCCGCCTGATCTATCGCAACGCCTCGCTTCAGGCTGTGGCGGACGACCTCGCCCGGCTCTCGGGCGATCGCGTCTGGGTTCTGGGTGCGGTGGCCAAACGCCAGCGGGTCACCGCCGTCTTCGATAACCGCGCTCCCGACCGGGTCTTTGCTCATCTCGAGGACACCCTCCCGGTCGAAGTCACCCAACCGCTTCCCGGCCTCGTCATCATCCGCTGATTGTCGGCTGTCGACTCGGCTGGATGGGGACCGCACTCGTGCGACGCAGCGGCAGTCTTCCGCCGCTACCGAGTCGGGACAGGTCATGCGGAGGCGGCCGGAGCGGGTAGGCGGGTAAGGCGTCGTTTGCGAGGGCCGCAGCACCGTAAGAGCGGTAAACCCGCCACAGGTCCCGGCCTTCACAAAGGTTTCATGCAGCCGCGGTTCAGACGTCCCTGGCCGCTCCGTCTTCCTTCACAGACCATCACCGTCTGGGGGACGAAACCGATGACCACCACCTTGCGCCTGCGCCTCGCCTGTTCCGCTGCCGCAGCGGCTCTCCTGCTCTCTCCGGCTGCCGTCGCCGCCCAAGCCCCGTCCAGCCAAGCCCAGTCGACTTACGAGCTGGCCATTCCGGCGGGTCCGCTGGAGAACTCCCTCGTCCGTTTCGCCGAAGTCACCGGTGTCCAATTGGTGTATTCCGCTGACGTCACGCAAGGGCGTCGCGGCCAGGCTGTTTCGGGCCGGCTTGACGCCGCGACTGGCCTGTCGCGGCTCCTGGCAGGGACTGGTCTGACCTATCGCTTCGTTGATGATCGCACCGTGACGATCGAGCCGGCGGTGGAGGGAAGCGTCGAGGGAGAGCGGGTGCTCGGCCCGGTGCGGATCGAGGGCGCGCAGAGTGACGGAGCGTTCGGTAGGGCCGGTCAGGCGGCAGGGGTGAACGGCGTTAACGGCTCGCGTGATATTACCGCGACGGAGGGGACGGGTAGCTTTACGAGCGGGGCGCTGACGATCGGATCGAAAGCGCCGCGTAGCATATTAGAGACGCCGCAGTCGGTAAGCGTGATCACTAGCGAGCGGCTGGAGCAGCAGAACATCAACGATTTTAATCAGGCGCTGCAGCAAGCACCGGGGATCTCATTCGCGCAAGGTGTAACAAATCTCGACACCACTTTTTATTCTCGCGGTTTTGAAGTGACGAGTATTCAGATCGACGGTGGTGCGCCGATTACCACACGTTTCGGGGTGGGAGCCTTCAGAGAAGGCAACGCCGGCTTCTTCCCACAGATTGACATATCTCAATACGATCATGTCGAAATTCTTCGTGGTGCCGCCGGTCTTTTCAACGGCTATGGCGACCCGTCCGGTACCGTGAACCTAGTCCGGAAAAGACCCCTCGATCGCCGACAGGTAACTTTGGAGGCGGAGATGGGTAGTTGGAGTCACTATCGCGCCGTTATCGATGCAACAGCGCCGCTTGCCATTGATGGCAGGCTGCGTGGCCGGATGGTAATGACGTGGCAGAGCAACGACCATTTCTATGACGTCGCGAGCGATCAAAAAGCCCTAGTCTACGGAGTCGTCGAGTACGATCTGGCTCCGACGACTCTGGTTACTCTCGGTGCGAGTTATACGGACCAGGACAGTGTACCTTGGTACAACGGTCTCCCCCGTTATCAGACGGGCGCTACTCTGGGGTTGCCCCGTGAGATTGGGTTGGTTTTTCCGTGGAATAGCTGGGATTTAACAACAACCGAACTATTTGGTTCCATTGAGCAGAGTATCAGCCCCAACTGGATTGCGAAGCTAAACGTAACCTCGAATCAACAAACTAGCGCGCGCAAAGTCGGCTTTAATCTACTCACGGTCAATCCGCTAGATGGCCGCGGCCCGCGCCTGTTCGGCCAATATCGCGAATTCGACAGCGATCAACTATCCGTTGAGGCGTCTCTCGTCGGGGAGTTTAATCTTTTTGGGCAGCGTCAAGAAGTAACGTTGGGTGTCAACCGAAGTGACCAGGACGCCGGAGGACAAACCGAATTCGCGGCGCTCGTCACCAGTTCTTCCACAGCGCCATATCAGCCCTACCTCGGGGGTCCACTATTTTGCACCTCGCCTGCCATATGTCCGAATACAAGAATCGCGACACCTCCGATCAACGTCTTCGACTTCGACCCCTTTGACCCACTTTATACGGAGCCGCGAAATCCCCTTCCGACTCGCCGCTGGTCAGAGCTCGGACAGGTGCGGACTTTAGCCTATGCAAATTTTCGCCTAACTGCCTTTGACAGATGGCACGTCGAGACGGGCCTGCGCTGGAGCCGCCAAGAGTTCAACAATTCCGAAGTCCAGCTCTGCACCAACACAGTGACACCAGCGGCTTGCGTTGGCGGCCAGGTTGGCACGGCCCACAGCCCCTTTCGGTCGACATATAGCGGCCAGGAATTCTCTTGGCCACCCTCCGTTGCTCTTTCCTACGACGCTACACCAGAAGTAACTTTGCATTTGGGGTATACTGACATATATCAAGATCAGTCTGACACGCTGGATGGCGATCTGAAGCCTTTAGAGCCGGTTACTGGAGAAAATATAGAACTTGGCGTTAAATGGTCCCGCGCGGACGGTAGAATCAATAGTGCGCTTTCTGTTTATTGGATTGAGAAGAGCGGCTTTGGCGTTACAGAACCGGATATATTTGATCGAATCAGGTTGAACTCCGATGGATCAGTTTACTTTGATCCGGATGGTACGTACTATTTTCTTGCCAATGACGGAACTGCATTGCCATACGGCCGGGTTGATGCATATCGAAGCTGTTGCTATGTACAGAGAGATGATCAGACCGTATTAGTTTCTGGCCTTGATGCGGAACTAACAGGAGAGATTGCGCCCGGATGGCAGGTCGCGGCCAGTTACACGTTCAGCGAGACTGAGCTTAGTGGAGCTTTCTACGGATTAGAAGAGGGCCGGCCGTCGCTGAGCATTCAGCCACAGCATCTTTACAAGCTCTGGACAAGCTACGATTTTAGGAGTGGAGGCTTTACGAGTTGGCTTGCCGGCCTGAGGCTGTCTATCGGCATTAACGGTCAGTCTGAAGGATTTAGGTCGGGATCTGTTTGTCCCGACGATGACGTAGCGCCACCTAATGCATTTACTGGGCTCTCGTCCTGTCTGGTGGATTCGGTACCTTTCGAGTTCGCGGTCGAGCCTTATACCATTGTGTCCGGCCGCGTCGACTACAGGCTGAACGATCTCTGGTCAGCTGCGCTCAATATTGAGAATATTTTTGACGAGACATACTACCAGTCGGTTGGAGACGTTACTGGAGGCAACTGGTACGGCCCCCCCCGCCGGTTGACGCTTAGCCTACGTAGCAGGTGGTAATCGCCTTCGGGGCCGGGACTAGCCTGCCGTGCCTCATGGGCGGTGTTTCCGGAGGTTTCCTCCGACTGAGGCTGCCGCGCCTTTGAAGCTGAGTTACGCGAAGGTGTTCCGGCCCTCGTTGGTAGGTCACCACACGATGACTATGCCGCGCTAGAGGCGTGATTTTCGATTGAGTGCTTCCATAGCGGCACCCGTTTGCGGCGACTTTGGCTGGAGAGTGACAATCGTCAGAAGCGCTGCGCGACATTTCCTCCTTAGATCGACAAAGCGCTAAGGGCTCCGCCCTAGCGCAGGCCAACGTGAAGCGGCTCCGCCGCCGGACCAGCCGGTCTCCCCGGCCTTCCGTGCCGGCGAGGGGTTAAACAACAGTCGGGATCGTCGGGCGTGTGCAGGCCGGGCGATCCCCCCGGCCGGTCAGCCCGGGGCCAACAGACGTTCCTATCCGACCCCTTGGTCCACTGGGGCGGAGCGGGTCCTTCCGCGTTGCCCCTCTTCGGCGCCTAGGGGAGGGATGGATACAGGAGGCTTCGAACAGGTCGATTTGGCAAGGTTAACAGATCGGTGATTTTCCCGCTGGGCTTCGAAGCCAACGTGGCTTGTCTGGTGCGACAGATGAGAGCTCCCCAGTCGCTGACCGGCGAGGCCCCCTTCGACCAAGGTGGGCCTATCGGGGTGCCGGATTCTGGGCGGACGACGATGGCGGACCCCTTTATTCCACCCGACCCTCCGGTCGTGCCCAATCGTGTGGGTCCACGATGGGCCGGACGCGCTGGACTGGTATGTCCGCGCTCTGGCCGCGACGGTCTTCCTGCGTCACGACGAGACCGATGGGCGCTTGGGCCATGGAACGCTTGCGATCAACGCTGGCACGATCTATCTAGCCGACAGTTCCCGGAGCGTCGGGACGGGATCGGCACGCGCTCACCCCACAGCCTGAGCGGCAGCAGCGTCAATATCGCCCTGGCTGTCGATGACGTTGATGCCTGGATGGCGCGCGGCAGCGCCGAAGGGGGCTGTCACGATCCGGACGGCCGCCGACGATTTCTAGGGCCGCCATGGTAAGATGACCGATCACTTCGGACACGTCTGGTCCTTCCTAGGGCCCAAGATCGGCGGTTAGCGAACCCGTCCCGACATCGCCCGTGCCTGACGCCGGCGACCATTCCGCCTCCTTCCTCAGCGGGCCTGTGCGCTTGGCGTATCCAACGCGCCGCGCCAAGCCCTACGTCTGCCTGGGCAATCGAGTCGCGAAGCCGGTCACGAACCGCCCTAGGCCGACCCGAAGAGGTCGTGGAAGCTCGACGAAACCCACCGTCTGGTCACGTTTATGCGACCTGTTTCACCCTCGCGCGCTTACTATACGCTTACTAGAGGGTGTAGTGCCCCGAAGGGCTTCAGCTAAGTCATTGATTTGATGGTGCCGCCGGGGGGAATCGAACCCACGACCTCAGCCTTACCAAGGATGCGCTCTACCACTGAGCTACGGCGGCCTTTTCTGAGGAAGCGGCCGTATAGCCACTGGATGGGCGGGGGGGAAGCCCTCTTTCCGCTTGCCGATCAAGTTTTCCCCGTGCTGACTGCGTTCATGACCAAGCCGCCCGAGTCGATCATCTCCGAACCGATGCTCCCCGAGGCCGTGGCGGCGAAGACGCCGGAACAGATCGCCAAGGGCGAACGGGCGGTTCGCCTGGCCAAGGCGCTGCGGGACAATCTGCGCCGACGCAAGGCTGTCCGGCCCGAACGTCGGGACAGTTGAGCCGGCCGCGGCGAACACATTTGGCGACAGTCGCCTGTGGCCCTTTCGCCGCAGGCCCTCGCCGGGCTAGATAGCCGGCTCGCCGGGACGCTCGATCCCCGCGGTCTCAAGGACGACATGGACAGTATCACGGTTCACGGGGGTCAGACCCTCCACGGTTCGATTCCCGTCAGCGGGGCCAAGAACTCGGCGATCAAGCTGATGGCGGCCTCGATCCTGACCGATCAGCCTTTGCTGCTGACCAATATGCCGCGTCTGGCGGACACCAAATTCCTCGGTCGGCTGCTGCAGCAATTCGGGATGACCGTGACCGAGCGCGACGGCGCGGACGGGCAGGAGACCCTGTTCGACGCCGGCGAGATCACCTCGACCTTCGCGCCCTATGACCTGGTGCGGCAGATGCGGGCCAGTTTCAACGTGCTGGGGCCGCTGCTGGCGCGGACCGGCCATGCCAAGGTCTCCCTGCCGGGCGGCTGCACGATCGGGGCCCGTCCGGTCGATCTGCACATCGACGCCCTGACGCGCCTCGGGGCCGTGATCGAACTTCAGGAGGGCTATGTGTCGGCGACGGCGCCCACCGGCCTGCGCGGCGCCGAAATCGAGTTTCCCTTCGTCTCCGTGGGGGCCACCGAGCACACGTTGATGGCCGCCGTGCTGGCGCGCGGCACCACGGTGCTGAAGCGGGCCGCCCGTGAGCCCGAGATCGGCGACCTGGCGCGCTGCCTGGTCATGATGGGGGCAAGGATCGAGGGCATCGACACCGACACCCTGGTCATCGAAGGCGTGACCTCGCTGAGCGGCGGCGAATGGTCCGTGATTCCGGACCGGATCGAGATGGGCTCGTATGCGGTTGCGGCCGCCATGGCCGGGGGCGAGGTGCGGCTGACCAAGGGCCGGGCCGAGTTGATCCAGAGCCTGACGGATCGCATGGTCGAGGCCGGGGTCGAGATCACGCCGACCGACGACGGCGTCATCGTCAAGCGCGACCCGGCGCAAAGGCTCAAGGCCGTGAACGTGGCGACCGAGGTCTATCCGGGTTTCGCCACCGATCTGCAGGCCCAGTTCATGGCCCTGATGACGACCGCCGACGGGGTCAGCGTCATCCACGAGAACATCTTCGAGAACCGTTTCATGCACGCGCCCGAGCTGATGCGGCTGGGGGCCGAGATCGCGGTCCACGCCGGCGAGGCACATGTGACGGGGGTCGAACGCCTGAAGGGCGCGCCGGTCATGGCGACCGATCTGCGCGCGTCTGTCAGCCTGGTGATCGCCGGCCTGGTCGCGGAGGGTGAAACCAGCGTCGGACGCGTCTATCATCTGGATCGCGGCTTCGAACGGCTCGAGGAAAAGCTCGGGGCGTGCGGGGCCGACATCCGGCGGGTCAAGGGCCCGGCTGTCGAAGGACCGGGCGATGACCATTGAGGCGCTGACGGCGGAAGAGGGCGAGGCGATCCGGGCCGCCGGGGGCAGTAACGCGCCCCTGCGGTTGCTGGCCGAGGACGATCACGACCTGGCCGTCATCTCCGCCGCGCTCCAGGACTCCATCCTGCGCCCCGCCGACATCGTCTGGGAGAAGGGCGCGCGCCGCCTGACCATCGAACTCAACCGCTTCTGCTGGGAATGCGGCGGCACCTTGGTGCGGGCCGCCATGCAGTTCGGCGACGTCGAGGCGGTCAAGAGCCGGGGCCTGCCGCGCCTGCCGGACGCGCCCCTGGAACTGCTGGCGATCCATTTCATCGAGGGCGAGGCGCCCAGCGGCAAGGTCATCCTGATGTTCGCGGGCGGCGGCGACCTGCGGGTCGATGTCGAATGTCTGGACGCCGTCGTGGCGGACCTGTCGGAACGGTGGCAGGCCAAGGTCATGCCGACCCATCTTGACGGACCGGTTCTCGACGGGATGGGCGAATGAGCGAACAGCGCCTGGCGGCGGTCGAGCTGGACGAGACGACCTTGCCGTCGGCCACGGCGGAGATCGAGCACGAGCGTCGCGTCGCCATTTTCGACCTGGTCGAGAAGAATCATTTCGCCCCCGACGGCGCCGACGCCGGCCCCTATGGGCTGAAGCTGTCGCTGCAGGACAATCGCCTGGTGTTCGACCTCAGCGGCATCGATTTCGTCCGCACCTATGCCCTGTCGCTGACGCCGCTGAAGAGCGTGCTGAAGGACTATCTGATGATCTGCGACAGCTATTACGAGGCGCTGCGCGGATCGTCGGCCAGCCAGATCGAGGCGGTCGACATGGGGCGGCGCGGTCTGCACAACGAGGGGGCCGAGCTGCTGAGAGCCCGGCTGCAGGGGAAGGTCGAGATCGATCACGAGACCGCCCGTCGGCTCTTCACCCTGGTCTGCGCGCTGTACCGTCGCGGCTGAATCGGTTCCCGGGTGCGGCGACCCGCCGCGCCCCGCGCCCCAAAGTGGCCCCACGAAGTCTTAGGAATGCCGGTTCGCCGGTGGCGGTCGCCCTGTCAGGGCCGAGCCGCTACCGATCCCATGCTTTAGAAAAGCGCTGCCCGAGCCAAGACTTCATGAGCCGACTGCCGCCCGCCCTGCGAACCCTGCTGCTCCATTCCGGCCAGACCGGTGCCCTGATCGGCATGGCCGTCCTGGCGATGGCCATGGCCCCGGTGACGCAGCCGCCGGATGCGGAGCCGGCGGCGCCGGAGGATGTGCCGGTGATCGCGGTGGCGGTTCCCGCAGGGCCCGTGATGCGCTCGATGACCTTCGGCGAGCCGGTGCCCGGCTTCGACATCAACTCCCGCTTCGGCATGCGGCGGCTGGGCGGCGAGCCCGGGGTGCGGATGCACAAGGGGGTCGACATCGCCGCCCCCAGTGGCACGACCGTCTTCGCGGCGGCCGAGGGCGAAGTCGTCCGCATCGGCCATGATCCCGCCGGCTACGGCAACTTCATCGAGATGCGCCATCCTAACGGCATGACGACGCTCTATGCTCATCTGAAGCGTATCGACGTGGCGTCGGGCGATCGGATCGCCGGCCGCGAGCGGATCGGTCTGGTCGGTTCGACCGGATATTCGACCGGGCCGCACCTGCATTTCGAGATTCGCCGGGGCGGCTCCCAGGTCAATCCGGCCCGGGTGTTGGGCCAGGTCTTTCGCGTCGCGGTCGAGGGCCCGGGCCTGGCCGCCGCTTCTTGAATCTGTCGTCGAATACAGTTTGAGCGGCGGTGCCGCTTTGCTACCTCTTGACCCATGTCAGGCTCGGGGGTGCAGATGGCGGCTTTGGTCCTGGACGGCATCAGCAAGCGCTATGGCCAGTTCCAGGCGGTGCGGGATCTGAGCTTTCAGGTTCAGAAAGGCACCATCTGCGGCTTCCTGGGCCCGAATGGCGCGGGCAAGACCTCGACCCTGCGCATGATCCTGGGGCTGCAGCCGGCCACCAGCGGGACGATCTCGATCCTGGGTGCCTCGGACGGTCGCGCGGTCCGGGACCGCATCGGGTTCCTGCCGGAGGAGCGCGGCCTCTACAAGAAGATGACGCCCGTCGACGCGATCGCCTTCTTCGGCTCGCTGAAGGGGCTGTCGGCCGGGGAGGGGCGCAGGCGCGCCCGCGAGATGCTGGAGGCCCAGGGCCTGGGCGGCGCGCGCGACAAGAAGATGAAGGAGCTGTCCAAGGGGATGGCCCAGAAGGTCCAGCTGATCGCCGCGGTGGTGCATCGGCCGGAGTTCGTCATTCTGGACGAGCCGTTCAGCGGGCTGGACCCGGTCAACCAGCAGGGTCTGGAGACGGTGATCCGCGACCTGGCGGCCAATGGCGCGACCGTCCTGTTCTCGACCCATGTGATGCAGCATGCCGAGCGGCTGTGCGACCAGGTCGTCCTGGTGGCGCGGGGCCGGAAGGCCTTCGACGGCACCGTCAATGAGGCGCGGGCGACGTCGCGCCGCTTTCTCGAGCTGGAGGGCGAGATCGCGGCGGAGGCCGTCGCCGACCTGCCGGGCGTCAACGATGTCGAGGTCCGGTCCCATCAGGCCGGGATCCGTGTGCTCAAGGCCGCGCTGGCCCCCGGCGCCAACGGCCAGGACGCCCTGAAGGCCGCCTTCGTCACCGGACTGGACGTGCGCCGGTTCGAGCTGAAGGAACCGACCCTGCACGACGCCTTCATCGACCTGACGGGCGACCACCCGGATCAGGACCAGAGCGTCGCCCGGCCCGCCGCCGATCCGGAGACCGTCCGATGAACCGCGTCCTGCTGATCGCGCGCCGCGAGTTCCTGGCCTATGCCCAGACCGTGGGCTTCTGGCTGTCGCTGTTGGCCCTGCCGTTGTTCGCAGTGCTGGGCGGTGCCCTGCCGCTGCTGATGCAGGGGGCCGATCCCGTCCGGGCCGTGGTCCTGATCGAGGAGACGCCGGCGGCGTCGGGCCTCGCCGAGGCCGTGCGGCAGACCCTGGCTGAGGAGGGCCAGCGTCGGGCGGACGAAGTTCGTCAGGCGACGGAGCAGGCGGCCGCCTCGGCCGGAGCGCCTCCGGGGGCTGCAGACGGCGCGCTCGCCTCCATCAGCCAGCCGCGACTGCGCTTTGTCGCCACGTCCTCCGACCTGTCCACGGCTGCCGCTGGGCCCGCCCGCGACGCCGTGGCGCGGCGCCTGCTGAGCGACGGGACCCCCCCGGCCGACCGGCCCGACGCGGTGGTCTTCCTGACCCGCGAACAGGGCGTGCCCGCTGCCCGCGTCTGGTCGGCGCGCGCCTCCGACGACACGGTGCGGGATTTCATCAGGACTGCCCTGAAGGACGCCAACCGCGAGGCGGTGCTGCGGGCCGCCGGCATCGATGCCGGTGTGGTCGACGCGACCGAGGCCTTCGAACCCCGGATCGCGGTCTTCTCGCCGAGGTCCGCGAGCGGGGGCGAGGTGTCGTTCCGCGATCGGCTGCCGGGCTTCATCGGCCTGGCCATGTGTTTCATCCTGTGGTCGCTGATCATCACGGGGGCCTCGATCCTGCTGAACAGCGTGATGGAGGAGAAGTCGAACAAGATTCTCGAGGTGTTGCTGTCCTCGGCCTCGGCGACCGAGATCCTGACGGGCAAGGTGCTGGGCGTCGCTCTGCTGACCCTCACGGTCCTGGTCGTCTGGGGCGGGATCGGGGCGTTCGCCCTGATCACGGCGGCCCCCGACATCGCGGCCGACGTCGGCTCGGTGCTGATGCGGAACGGTCTGATCTTCTATTTCGCGGCCTATATCGTCGGCGGCTACCTGATGTACGCCGTCCTGTTCGCCGCCATCGGGGCCTTTTGCGAGACGCCGCGCGACGCCCAGACCTTGATGGGGCCGATCATGATGGTGCTGGTGATCCCGATCCTGGTCGTCCAGATGTCGCTGGTGAACCCTGACGCCGCCGTGGTCCGGTTCATGTCCTGGGTGCCCTTCTTCACCCCCTTCCTGATGAGCGCCCGGGCCCCGTCCGAGCCGCCCCTGATCGAGGTGATCGGTACCATGGCGGGCATGTTCGCCATGGCCCTGCTGATGGTCTGGCTGGCCGGACGGGCGTTCCGGGCCGGCGCACTGTCGGACGTCAAGCTGAGCTGGAAGAGCTTCGCCGCAGCGATGGGGGGCGGGGGGCGGTGAGGTTCGTTTCCTTCTCCCCTTGCGGGAGAAGGTGGCCGAGCGAAGCGAGGTCGGATGAGGGGTGACTCCCGGTCGGGCCGATGGGCGTCTGCTCGCCTGAACCTGTCTGCGTCTTCGTACCCCTCATCCGCCCCTTCGGGGCACCTTCTCCCGCAAGGGGAGAAGGGAAACGAAAAAGGCCGCCCCGGGTGTCCGGGGCGGCCTTTGAAATCTTCGTATTCGCTGCCGATCAGGCGCGCGGGACGCGGGGCTTGGGCGGCGGCAGCAGGCCTTCGCGCTGCATGCGCTTGCGGGCCAGCTTGCGGGCGCGGCGGATCGCCTCGGCCTTTTGACGCGCGCGCTTCTCCGAGGGCTTCTCGTAATGCACGTGGCGCTTCATTTCCCGGAAGCTGCCTTCGCGTTGCATCTTCTTCTTGAGGGCTTTGAGGGCTTGATCGACGTTATTATCGCGAACGAAAATCTGTACCAGGTTGAACTCTCCTTTGGCTGCCCGCCGCGTCCTGTAGAGGCGGGCAGACAAATAAAATAGCTTCCCGCGGGCGACAGCCCGGCGAGCGAAGGCGTGCGGATACACCAAGCCCCGCCATCTGTCCAGATCGTCGCGTCCCGGATCGCGCTGTCGCGCGTCCGGGATGACAAGGGTAGAGTGTCCTCATGACCGAAGCGCCACACCTCTCGAATGCAGCCTCAGGCGACTGGGGTGACCGGACCGAACAGGCCGTGCTGGACGCGGCGATCCGGCTGGCTCCGACCCTGGGCTGGAGCGCCCGCATGGTCCGCGCCGCCTGCGCCGAGACCGGCCTGTCGCAGGGTGATCAGGACCTGCTGCTGCCTAACGGCGCGCGCGACCTGGCCGCCCTGCTGTCGCGGCGCCACGACGCGCGGGCGCTGGAGATTCTCGGCGAGCCGGGCGCGATGAAGATCCGCGAGAAGATCTTCGCCGCCGTCTCGGCGCGGATGGAGGCGGGGGCCGCCGACCTGGAGGCGACGAAGAAATGCGCCGGCTTCCTGGCCCTGCCGACCAACGCCGACCTGGGGCTGAGCCTGGCCTGGGAGAGCGCGGACCACCTGTGGCGCTGGGCGGGCGACACGGCGACCGACTGGAACCACTATTCGAAGCGGACGATCCTGGTGGGGATCCTGATGCCGGCGTTGACGCTGCGCTGGTTCGAGGGCCGCGCGCGGGCGGAGGCCTTCGTGCGCGCGCGGATCGATAACGTCATGGTTTTCGAGAAATGGAAGGCGGGCGTGGATCTGGACGCGCCGGTGAAGCGGGCGACGGAGTTCCTGAGTCGGATGCGGTACGGCAGGACGCCGGAATAGTCCTTCCCCCATTCTTCATGGGGGAAAGCCGTCCGTCTTCGAGCGCAGCTCGAACAGGACGGATGGGGGAACTTCAGCCGACATCAAAGCCAGAAAGAATTCCCCCATCGGCCCTGGATCGCTGCGCGATCGACGGGCCGCTTTCCCCCGCGAAGGGCGGGGGAAGGGCCGAGGCGTCAGGCCGGGTGCTTCGCGTCCCACCACCGCACGGCGTCGGCGTCGCGGGCGCTGAGGTCGGGGTAGGCGGGGTCGGAGCCGACGTCGGGCACCCGGCGCCAGGAGCGCGCGCATTTGGGGATCGAGAGAGGTTCGATCCGGATTTGCGGGAACTTCTCCGGGTTCTTGTCGAGCACGTCTCCAAGGGGGCCATCGGACAGGAAGGCTTGAGACGTCCGGAAGACCTCGGCCGCGAACTCGTTTCGGCTCTGACCGTTGACGTCGAAGGCTGTGAACTTGTACTCGCCGCCTTGAACGTGAACGGCCGCATCAATGGCACCGCCAATCAGCTTTTCGCTACGTGCCGTCTCGATGGCCGCTGTCACCATCTCCAGAAGGCGTTTGACGCTCCCCCACCGCGCCGCCTCCTCCGGATTGCGCCACTCCCCCGGCGTCTCCGGGATCACCCGGGCACAGTTCGTCCCGCCCTGCGGATACCGCGTCGTCCAGGCCTCCTCCATGGTGAAGGGGGTCAGCGGTGCCAGCCAGGCGGTCAGGCGCAGGAACACCTCATGCATCACCGTCCGCGCCGCGCGGCGGCGGATCGCGTCGGGCCGGTCGCAGTAGAGGCTGTCCTTGCGGATGTCGAAGTAGAGGGCGGAGAGGTCGCCGGCGCAGAACTCCAGCACCGGCCGGACGACGTCCTGGAAGCGGTAGGTCTCATAGGCGCCGCGCACCTGCAGATCGAGCTCCCACAGCCGGTGAAGGATGAACCGCTCCAGCGGCGGCATGTCGGCATAGGCGACGCGTTCGGCCTCGTCGAAATCGGCCAGGGCCCCCAGCAGGTAGCGGACGGTGTTGCGCAGCTTGCGATAGGCGTCGACCGTGGTCTGGAGGATCTGTTTGCCGATCCGCTGGTCCTCGGCATAGTCCACCAGGGCGACCCACAGGCGCAGGATGTCAGCCCCCGATTCCTTGATGACCACGGCGGGGTCGGTCGTGTTGCCCCGCGACTTGGACATCTTCTCCCCGTTCTCGTCCTGGGTGAAGCCGTGGGTCAGGACGGCGTCATAGGGGGCGCGGCCGCGGGTGCCGGAGCCTTCGAGCAGGTTGGACTGGAACCAGCCGCGATGCTGGTCCGAGCCTTCGAGATACAGGTTCGCCGGCCAGTGGCTGGGGCGATCGCCCGTGTAGCCGTGGGCCGGGTCGCGGGTCTCCAGGGCGAAGGCGTGGGTGCAGCCGGAATCGAACCAGACGTCGAGGATGTCCTCGATCTTCTCATAGTTGGCCGGGTCGTGCAGGCCGAGGAAGTCGCTGTCCGGCTGGGTGTACCAGGCGTCGGCACCCCCCCGTTCGATGGCGGCGACGATGCGGGCGTCGACCTCGGGGTCGTGCAGGGGCTGGCCGGTGTGCTTGTCGACGAACATGGCCAGAGGCGTGCCCCAGGCGCGCTGGCGGCTGATCAGCCAGTCGGGGCGGCCCTCGACCATCGAGCGGATGCGGTTCTTGCCGGCGGCGGGGTGGAAATCGGTCTGGTCGATGGCGGTCAGCGCCGTCTCGCGCAGGGTCGCGCCGTCGGCGTGGTCCAGCGCCTTGTCCATGCGGATGAACCACTGGGGCGTATTGCGGAAGATGACCGGGGCCTTGGACCGCCAGCTGTGCGGATAGGAGTGTTCCAACCGGCCGCGCGCCAGCAGGGTGCCGGCCTCGATCAGCTTCTCGATGACGGCGGGGTTGGCGGAGCCGAACTTGCCGGTCTTCTTGCCCTCGGTCTCCAGCACCTTCAGGCCGGCGAACAGGGGCACGGACGGGTAGTAGGCGCCGTCGGGGTCGACGGTGTCGGGCACCTCGTGATGACCGTGGGCCTTCCAGACGTCGTAGTCGTCCGCGCCGTGGCCGGGGGCGGTGTGAACGAAGCCCGTGCCGGCGTCGTCGGTGACATGGTCGCCGTCCAGCAGAGGGACGTTGAACCGATAGCCGTCGTCCAGCTCGGCCAGGGGGTGGGCGGTGACCAGGCCGGACGGATTGATGTCGTCCAAACGGGTCCAGGTCGCGATCTTCGCGGCCTTGAAGACCTCCTCGGCCAGCTTGTCGGCCAGGATCAGCCGGTCGCCCGCCTTGGCCCAGGGCTCGAACTCCAGACCCGTCTCCATCGACTGGACCTCGTACAGGCCATAGGCGATCTCGGGGCCGAAGCTGATCGCGCGGTTGGCCGGGATGGTCCAGGGCGTGGTCGTCCAGATCACGATCGAGGGCGTCTGGTGGCGGAAGGCCAGCAGGTCGTCGGGATGGTCGTCGGTGGCGGCGATGACCGGGAACTTGACCCAGATCGTGGGGCTGACGTGGTCGTGGTACTCGATCTCGGCGTCGGCCAGGGCGGTGCGTTCGACCGGGGACCACATGACGGGCTTGGAGCCGCGATACAGCTGGCCCGAGTTCTTGAACTTGTGGAACTCCTTCACGATGGCGGCCTCCGAGAGGTAGTCCATCGTGGCGTAGCGGTTATCGAAATCGCCGGTGATGCCCAGCCGCAGGAACTGGGCCTTCTGCACCTCGATCCAGCCGGCGGCGTATTCGCGGCAGGCGGCGCGGAACTCGGCCTTGGAGACCTCGTCCTTGCGCTTGCCCTGGGCGCGGTAGCGTTCCTCGATCTTCCACTCGATCGGCAGGCCGTGGCAGTCCCAGCCGGGGACGTAGTCGACGTCATGGCCCAGCAGGAAACGGCTGCGGACCACGAAATCCTTCAGCGTCTTGTTCAGCGCATGGCCGATGTGGATGTCGCCGTTGGCATAGGGCGGGCCGTCGTGGAGCACGTACAGCGGTGCGCCCTCGGCCTGACGCTGTGCCCGCAGGGTCGCATACAGGTCGCCCCACTGTTCGAGGATCAGGGGTTCCTTCTGGGGCAGGCCGCCGCGCATGGGGAAGGGCGTCTCGGGCAGGAAGACGGTCTCGCGATAGTCGCGGCCGGTCGGGGTGGGGGCGTCGGACATGATGGGTCTCGGGCAATCTTGGGCGGAGCGTCGGGTGAGGTCGGCTGGAAATCCCGGCGGGCGCGGGGGCGGTGAAGCCCCGTCGGCGCTACGCCGGGCGGCTAATCTCGATCAGAATGATCCGGCGGACGTCCATGCCCGGTTCCTAACAGGGCACAGGGGCTGGGAAAAGCGGCGCGTTCGCCTAAGCTCGACCCCGACGTGACAACGGGTGGCGGAGAGGCTTGATGATGCGGTTCTGGATCCTCGCAGCGGCGGTCGGCGCCGGACTGTCGGCCTGTTCGCCGACGGAAGACACGCCCGCCCCGGCGGACGGGCCTGCCGTGGCCGCTTTGGCCGGCAGCGCGTCGCCCGGTCCCGCCTCGGGGACCCGCGAGGACGTCTATGCCGCCCAGAGCCTGGGGCCGGAACCCTTCGTTCGCGCCCTGTATGCCCAGTATGAAGTCGGCGGGCCGCAGGGCGACCGACCCGCGCCGGGGCAGGAACCGCTGTATTCGCGCACGCTGAATGCCCTGGTCGGTGCCGATTTCCGAGCCGCGAACGGCGAGGTGCCGACGTTGAACTACGATCCGATCTGCGCCTGCCAGGACCAGGCCGATTTCGCCGTGACCGCCGTGGCGGTGGCCCAGTCGGCCCCGAACGCGGCGGAGGCCAACGTCAGTTTCACCAACTTGGGCGAGGCCAGGACTTTGACGCTGAAACTGGTCCGCGAGGGCGTGAACTGGAAGGTCGATGACGTCGTCGACGACGGCGCGTCGCTGCACGACACCCTGATGAAGGTGGCCGAGGCCGCTGCCTAGCGGTCCGGCGTGGCGGCCAGGGCGATGCGGGCCGCCGCCGCGTCGCTGTCGATCTGAGCCTTCAGCGCGTCCAGCCCGTCAAAATTCATCTCGCCGCGCAGGAGGGCGACCAGTTCGGTCTCGACGGTCTGGCCGTACAGGCTCTCCGCAAAATCGAACAGCCACACCTCCAGCAGGGGCTCGGGGATCTCGAACATCGGCCGGACGCCCAGATTGGCGACGCCGTCGATGACCCGGCCGTCCGGTAGCCGGGTGCGGGTGGCATAGACGCCGTAGGCCGGCCGCATGTAGTCGCCCAGACGGACGTTGGCGGTCGGGACGCCGATGGTGCGGCCCCGTTTCTCGCCGTGAACGACCTCGCCCTCGATGGCGAACGGGCGGCCCAGGATGGCGGCGGCGCGGGCCATGTCACCGGCGTTCAGGGCCTCCCGCACGGCGCTGGACGACAGCTTCAGTCCGCCGGGGTCGTCGATGCGATCGGTGACGGAGACGCTGAAGCCGAGGTCGGCGCCCGCCCGGGCCAGGCCGTCCGGCGAGCCGGTGCGGCCCTTGCCGTAGGTGAAGTCGAAGCCGACCGCGGCATGACGAAGGCCCAGGCCCTCGCTCAGAACGCTGCGCGCGAACGTCTCGTCCGACATCGCGGCCATGTCGGCGTCGAACGGCAGCAGATACAGCCGCTCGACCCCCAGGGGGGCCAGGGCGCGCGCCATCTGAGCGGGCGACATCAGGCGGAAGGGGGCGGCCTCGGGCTGGAACCAGCGGCGCGGATGGGGCTCGAAACTGACGACGGCGAGGGGGGCGTCCAGCCGCTCCGCGGCCTCGCGGGCCGCGGCGATCACGCCCTGATGCCCTCGGTGGACGCCGTCGAAGGCCCCGAGCGCGGCGGCGGCGCCCTGCTGGTCCGGCGACAGATCGCGCCAGCCGGTGAGGATTGCGGTGGGCACGACGGTCCCGCTCAGGCCTTGGCGGGCCGGCGGCGGCGCGGCACCCGCACCACGGCCTCGCCCTCCATGATGCAGTCCTCGCCGACGAAGCCTTCGGTCCGCAGGGTGACCCGGGCCGAATCCTGGTCGACCGCCGCGACCGTGATCTGGGCGCGGACGACGTCGCCGATCCGGACCGGCTTGTGGAAGGACAGGGTCTGGCTGAGATAGATGGCGCCGGCCCCCGGCAGGATCGTGCCGACCACCGCCGAGCCGAACGAGGCGCTGAGCAGGCCGTGGGCGATTCGCCCGCGATAGGCGGTCTTGGCGGCGAAGGCTTCGTCCATATGAACCGGGTTGAAGTCGTCCGACGCCTCGGCGAAGCAGCGGATGCGCTCTTCCGTGACGGTGACGTCCTTGATCGCCACCATGCCGGGCGACAGCTCTTCCAGAATATAGCCGCCCGAGGCGTGGGGTCCGATGGTCATGCCCCGGTGTTAGCGAGGCTTCGCCGCTTTGGCGAGGACTACCAGCGCAGCTCGAGCGCGGCGTAGCGGGCGTGGGCCGTCTCGGCGGTCAGCAGAGCACCGGCCCGGGCCGGGTCAAGGTGGCCTTCCTCATGTCGGGCCGCGTCGCCGTGGATGCCCTGGGCGATGAACAGGCAGTCCAGGCCTTGCTGGTTCGCGCCCAGGACGTCGGTCACCACCCCATCGCCGATGCACAGGACCCTGGACCGGTCGACCGGTCCGCCCAGCAGCCGCTCCGCCTCGGCCAGGGCCAGATCATAGATCGGGGCAAAGGGCTTGCCGGCCATGGTCACCCGGCCGCCGAGCGATTCGTACAGGTCGGCCAGCGACCCGCCGCAATAGATGATCCGGTCGCCGCGCTGGACGACCCGATCGGGGTTGGCGCAGATCAGCTCCAGATTTCGGCTGGCGGCCTCGGTCAGGGCGGCTCGATAGTCTTCCGGCGTCTCGGTCTCGTCGTCGATCATGCCGGTGACGGACAGGAAGGCGGCGTCCGCCACCCCGTTGGCGCGCGTCAGGTCCAGGCCGGCATAGAGGATGTCGTCGCGGGTCGGGCCGATGATCCAGGCCGGACCCGGGGCGCGGCGCGCCAGCTCGGTGCGGGTGGCGTCGCCGGAGGTGACGAAGGCCTGCCAGCTGGCACGCGGCACGCCGAGAGCGTCCAGCTGGGCGATGACGTCGGAGGCGGGACGCGGCGAGTTGGAGATCAGCACGACATGGCCGCCCTGATCGTGGAAGCGAGTCAGGGCCTCGCAGGCCTCGGGCCAGCTCTCGCGTCCGTTGTGGAGCACGCCCCAGACGTCGCACAGCAGGATGTCATAGTCGTCCGCGACGGCGGACAGGGCGGGCAGGGGATGAGGCAGGGTCATGGGCGCTGACTAGCCGGTCCCGGCGAAAGGGTGAAGGAGGGTTTGGCGTCGCGCCGTCGGCCTGCTAACCGGACGCGCATGAAAATCCCCCGTATTGCCTGGGCCGCCTACGGCTTCGCGCTCTTCGTCATCGTGTTCGACCAGATCACCAAGGCCTGGTTCCTGAGCGCCATCGCCGATCTGGAGGTCCCGCAGATCCTCGTCGCGCCGCCGATCCTGAACTTCTCCTATGTGCAGAACACCGGCGTCAGCTTCGGCCTGTTCGGCGGCGGTGCCGCGCGCTGGGCCCTCGCGGTCTTTTCCCTGATCGTGGCGGCCGGTCTGGCCTGGTGGGCGCTCCAGGCGAAGCGTCGGACGCTGGTCGCGGCGATCGGTCTGGTGATCGGCGGGGCGATCGGCAATGCGATCGACCGGATCCGCTTCGGCTATGTGGTGGATTTCGTCGATTTCTCGGGGACGGGTCTGTTTCCCTGGGTCTTCAACGTCGCCGACAGCGCCATCTCCGTCGGGGTCGCCCTGCTGATTCTGGACAGCATCCGGTCCGAACGGAAGGGGGCCGTTGGCGCGGCCCACGAAAAGGCGTAATCACCGGCTCTTTCGTGCGTCTATCTCTGTGTGACCTGGGCGCGTCCGTCGCGCTGGAGCCGAACCGTACCATGCGAATCGCCCGCCTCTCGACCGTATCCCTGATCGCCGTTTCGGCCGTGGCCCTGACGGCCTGCGGCAGCATGCGCCAGTCCATCGGCCTGACCAAGGTCGTGCCCGACGAGTTTCTGACGGTCTCGTCGGCCCCGCTGACCGTGCCGCCGGAGTACGGCCTGCGTCCGCCGGCGCCCGGCCAACCCCGGCCCCAGGAACTGGCCCCCGAGAGCGCGGCGCGCCAGATCCTGCTGGGGCAGCGCCAGGCCATCACCCGCACGCCGGGCGAGCAGGCCCTGGTCAGCGCCGCCGGCGCCGAACGCGCGGACCCCCTGGCCCGCTACGTCATCGACGACGAGTTCGGCGATCTGGCCCACAAGGAAAAGAGTTTCGCCGACCGGGTCCTGTTCTGGCGCCGCGACGACGCCGCCACCCAGGCTCCGACCCAGAGCCAGACGGCCCAGGGCGCCGTCACCATCGACGCCGCCAGCGAGAACGCCCGGCTTCAGGCCCTGACCGGCACCCAGTCGCAGATCGTCATCGCCCCGCGCCGCAGCGGTGGGTTCAAGCTGCCTGGTCTGTAAGGAGCGCGGACCTCCAGGTCCGCTTAACGAACTCGCGTCGCAGTTTGAAGTTTTGCATCAAGGCTTACGGACCTGGAGGTCCGCGCTCCGGTGAGCCGCTATGACCAGTATTCTTTCGCTCACCCATCTGTCGGGGGTGGAACAGCTCCGTCTCGCCTTCCAGGGTGAGGAGAACACCGCCCCGATCGCACGAACGCTCGATTACCGGCTGACCGAGGTCGAGGCGGGGCGGGTGGTGTTCGAGGGGACGCCGACGCGCGCGGTCTACAACCCCATCGGCACCGTCCACGGCGGCTGGATGGCGACGCTGCTCGATTCGGCCTGCGCCTGCGCGGTCCATTCGATGCTGAAGCCGGGGCAGGGCTACACCACCCTTGAGATCAAGACCGTCTTCCACCGCGCCCTGACCGAGGGGGTGCCGGTCCGGGCCGAGGGCCGGATCGTCCAGATCGGTCGCCGCGCCGGGTTCGCCGAGGCGGATCTGAAAGGACTGGACGGCAAGCTGTATGCCACGGCGACCTCGACCTGTCTGGTCATGCAGATCGAGTGACCGCGCGGGCCGGTGCGCCTCCCCGGGATGAAACCAAAGCGAGGTCGGGGACTTCTGCTGGCTACCGCTCACAACAGGAGGCCGTCCATGGCCATCGCACGGCCCTCTCTGAGGACAGGCGCGCACGCTTTGCACGCCATACTCCTGTCTTTCCCGATCGCTCTGTTCAGCGGTGCCCTCCTGTCCGACATCGCCTATCTGCGGACGGCCGAAATCCAGTGGACGAACTTTTCGGCCTGGTTGATCGCCTTCGCCCTGGTGTTCGGCGGGCTGGTCGCGGCCTGGGCGCTGGTGTCTCTGGTGATCGGCTATCGGGATGCGCGCAGGGACGGCCGCATCACCTATTTCGCCGTCCTGGCCGCCATGTGGGTGCTGGGATTGATCAACGCCTTCAAGCACAGCCAGGACGCCTGGAGCTCCGTCGGGGCGCTGGGGCTGATCCTCTCCGTCCTGTGTACTCTGCTGGCCCTCGCCGCCGGCGTCCTTCTGCATGCGGGCCTGACGACCCGGGAGATCGCCCGATGATCCGTTCGTTGATGGGAGCCACGGCTCTGCTCGCCCTGCTCAGCGCCTGTGGCCAGAGCGATCCGGGTCTGAACCAGACCGGTGCCAATCCCGACCTGCCGGGCGTGAGCCAGACGCTGATCCCTCCGATGAAGATCGCCAAGCCCGTCGGCTGGGGCGACCAGACGCCCACCGTGCCCGCCGGGTTCACGGTCACGGCCATGGCCACGGACTTCCTGATCCCACGCCAGATGCTGGTGCTGCCGAACGGAGACATCCTGGTCGCCGAAGGGCGCGGTGGTGGCGCTCCGGCGCTGCGGCCCAAGGATGTGATCGCCGGCGCGATCAAGAAGCAGGGCACCACCCAGGTCGAAAGCGGCAACCGGATCACCCTGCTGCGCGACGCCGACAACGATGGCGTGCCGGAAACCCGTACCGTCTTCATCGACAATCTGAACGCGCCTTACGGCATGGCCTTTGTCGACGGGTCGCTCTACGTCGCCAACCAGGACGCCCTGCTGCGCTTCAGCTACCAGCCGGGCCAGACGCGGATCACCACGGCGGGCGAGGAGCTGACCAAGCTGCCGTCGCGCATCAACCACCACTGGACCAAGTCCCTGACCGCCAGCGCCGACGGCCAGACCCTGTATGTCGGCATCGGCTCCAACTCCAACATCGGCGAGCGCGGCCTGGCCGTCGAGGAGGATCGGGCAGTGGTCTGGGCCATCGACCGGCGGACCGGAGCGCGCCGCACCGTGGCGACCGGCATCCGCAACCCCACGGCCCTGTCCATCGAACCCCAGACCGGGGCGCTGTGGTCGGTCGTCAACGAGCGCGACGAGATCGGGCCGCAACTGGTTCCCGACTATCTGACGTCGGTGCGTGAGGGTGCCTTCTACGGCTGGCCCTACAGCTACTGGGGTCAGAACGTCGACCCGCGCGTCCGGCCGCAGAACCCCGACCTGGTCGCGCGCGCGATGAAGCCCGACTATGCGCTGGGTTCGCACGTGGCCGCCCTGGGCCTGTCGTTCGCGACCAACGGCGGGTTCGGCGGCGGCTTCAGCCAAGGCGCCTTCGTGGGCGAGCACGGCAGCTGGAACCGTCAGGACCTGTCCGGCTACAAGGTCGTCTGGGTGCCCTTTGCGGGAGGCCAGCCCAGCGGCCCTCCGGTCGACTTCGCCACGGGCTTCCTGACCGCCGACGGCCAGGCGCGCGGACGGCCGGTGGGGGTCACCTTCGATCCGGCGCGCCGGATCCTGCTGGTGGCCGATGATCTGTCGAACACGGTGTGGCGGATCGCGCCCCGGACGGCTGCTGCTTCAACCGCCCCCGCGCCGGTACCCGCGACCTGATCAGGCGAAGCGGCGGCGCTTCTCGGCCGAGATCAGGGTCGACCGCACGAAGTCCCCGGGCGGGTCGGTCTCGGCCAGGACGGCCTCCTTGATGGCCCGGGGCTCGCCGAACAGGTGGCCCTGGGCCATCGAGATGTCGAGCTCGAGGATGTCGACGATCTGGCGCTCGTTCTCGCATTTCTCGGCGATGACCTCGATGCCGTAGCGGCGGGTCAGTTGGGCGAAATCGGCGGCCTGGATGTCGCGCAGGGACGGGATGGGCGAGCCGCCGTCCAGATCCAGCAGCTGTTCGATCAGCAGGTCGGCGCTCACCTTGAGGAAGCGGACGTCCGACCGCTGCAGGTCGTTGAAATCCAGGTCCAGGGTCTGGACCTTGTCGATCGAGAAGCGGAAGCCGAGATCGGCCAGCTTGGCCATGTTGCGGGCCTCGATCGCCCCGCGCGCCTCGTAGGTCGCCTGACCCAGTTCGAAGATCAGCGCATCCTTCAGATCGCGGTTTTCGGACAGGAAGGCCAGAAACTGGGGAAAGAAGGTCTCGTCGCCCAGGGACGCCAGGGCGACATTGCAGAACACGCCCACCTTGCGGTCCTGCCGCGCGAGCCGGCGCACGATCTGGGCGCAGCGGAACAGCAGCAGGTTGTCGATGGCGGGGACCAGGCCCTCGCCCTCCGCGACCGACAGATATTCGGCCGGCATCATCACCCGGTCCGCCGAATCGCGCAGGCGGGTGAAGCTTTCGTAGAAGATCGTCCGGCGCTGGGGCAGGCTGACCACGGGCTGCAGATACAGGTCAGCGCGGTTTTCGGAGAGGGCCTCGTGGACCGTCTTCAGAAGCTGGTTGGACTGGTGATGCCGTCGGGCTTCCGCGGTATCAGGCGCGACCATCGGCGTGACCGTCAGGCGCTGGTCGATCGAGACGCTCATCTGGGCGACCAGATCTTCCAGTATCCGGACCTCGCCAGTCAGCTCTTCGGTGCGGGTCAGGGCTCCGGCCTCGATGGCGGTGGCCAGTTCGCCCAGCGCATTCTGGGTCTGCTCCATGGCGTCGGCCAGCAGCCGGTGCGCCTGACGCACGCTGCCGATCTCGGCTCGCAGCGCCTTGCGTTCGGCGATGCCGGTGAAGATGGCATGGGCCGCCCCCAGGATGCCCAGCACGCCGAGGGTCGCGGCCGCCCCAGCACCGACCCCGAGACCGGCCCGCCACAGAAAGGCGCCGACCGTCATCGCCAGAAAGACGTAGCCGAAAAACAGGAAACCGTTGGTCAGTGTGCGCATGGGAACGGGGCTGTCCGTCTTCCCGGATGGAATCGGTCGAGTATCAGGCTATCAGGACGCAACGGCTAGGGCGCGCGGTAAGAATGCGCTCCAAATCAGAGGATACGCATGGAACTGTTCGATCTGACCGGCAAGGTCGCCATCATCACCGGCTCGTCCAAGGGCATCGGCAGGGCCATCGCCGTACGGCTGGCCGAGCACGGGGCCCGGGTGGTGATCTCCTCGCGCAAGGCCGGGCCCTGCGACGAGGTCGCGGGGGCGCTCAATGCCCGATACGGCGAGGGGCGGGCGATCGCCATTCCAGCCAATATCGCCTCGAAGGAGGATCTGCAGCGGCTGGTGGACGAGACCATGGCGGCCTGGGGACAGATCGACATCCTGATCTGCAATGCGGCGTCCAATCCCTATGCGGGGCCGATGGCGGGAATTTCCGACGATCAGTTCAACAAGATCCTGCAGAACAACGTGGTCTCCAACCACTGGCTGATCCAGATGGTGGCGCCGCAGATGCTGGAGCGGAAGTCCGGCGCGATCACCGTGGTGTCGTCGATCGGCGGGCTGCGTGGCAACGCCCTGATCGGGGCCTATAACATCTCCAAGGCCGCCGACATGCAGCTGGTGCGCAACCTGGCGGTCGAATGGGGACCGTCGAACGTGCGCGTCAACTGCATCGCCCCGGGCCTGGTCCAGACGGACTTCGCCAAATACCTGTGGGAGAACCCCGAGATCCTGAAGGTGGCCACCGACCCGGCGCCCCTGCGCCGCATCGGCCAGCCGGACGAGATCGCCGGGGCGGCGGTCTATCTGTCGTCGCCGGCGTCCGCCTATATGACCGGCCAGACCCTGGTCGTGGACGGCGGGATCACCATTGCCTGGTGAGGTCCCCCCCCGGACCGGTCTGCGTCAGGACCTGACGTGGCGGATGGAGGCCGTGGCCTTCGCCGGCTTCGTCGGTCTGATGCGGCTGATCGGCCTGGAGGCGGCGTCCAATCTCGGGGGCTGGCTGCTGCGGACCCTGGGCCCGCGCGTCGGCACGCATCGCACGGTCATGCGCAATCTGCGGATCGCCTTTCCGGACATGGATCCGCTGGAGCGGGATCGGCTGGCGCGCGACCAGTGGGAACAGACGGGTCGGACCTTCGCCGAGACCGCCGTCATGGACCAGCTGACCCCGGCATCCGGCCGGATCGAGATCGTCGGGGCCGACCGGTTGGAGGCCATCCGCGCCTCGGGGCGACCGGTCGTCTTCGTCTCGGGGCATATGGCCAATATCGAGACCATGGCGGCCGTTCTGGTGGCCTCGGGCATCCCGGTGCAGGTCACCTATCGCCCCGCCAACAACCCCTATGTCGATGCCCAGATCCGCGCGGCGCGGGCCCGGTACGGGGTGCGGCTGTTCGCGCCCAAGGGCGGCGACGGCGCGCGCGAGCTGCTGGCCGGCCTGGCCCGCGGCGAGAGCGTCGCCCTGATGAACGATCAGAAATTCTCGGAAGGGCCGGAGGTCACGTTCTTCGGTCAGCCGGTCAATGCGGCGCCCGGGCCGACGCGTCTGGCCCTGCGGTTCGGCACCGTGCTGCAGCCGATGTCGGTGGTTCGATTGCCGGGCGTCCGCTTTCGCGTGACCGCCCATGAGCCGATCGCGGTGGGCGGCGCGGGAGACCGGCCGACGGACATCGTCCGGGGCGTCCAGTCCATCACCACCTTCATCGAGGATCGCGTTCGGGCGCATCCGGTGGACTGGTTCTGGGTCCATCGCCGCTGGCCGGACCGGGTCTATGCCGCGCTGGAGTCCAGGGAATCGAGCACCTCGTCCGCCTGATCCGTGGCGCGCCGCATCGGCCCGTCGTAGGCGTCCGAGCGCTTGCGCCGCCGATCGGGGCCGAAATAGTCATCGGTCTTCACGAAGGCGCGCGGACGCAGGATGACCGCCTGGATGCGGTCGAACACGGCCTTGGCGGTGATGGGCTTGACGACGAACTCCGTCACCCCGGCGTCGCGGGCCTCGTACACACGCGATTTCTCGGAATGGCCGGTCATCATAATGATCGGCAGGTAGGGGTTGGTGCTGTCGGGGCTGTTGCGCACCAGTCGGGTAAAGGCCACGCCGTCCAGCGGGAACATGTTGAAGTCCACGATCGCCAAGTCGACGTCGTGCAGCCGCAGCGCCTCCAGGGCCATGGCGCCGTCGGATACCTCGCGGATCCGCCGGATGCCGGCGGACTGCAGGATCGCCGACGTGATCGCGCGCATGTGCGGATTGTCGTCGATCAGCAAAACATTGAGCGATTGGAGGGCGGACATGAAACCGAAATGCTGGACGTCGCCGTGGCGCCGGGCGGGTCGGTCAGTTTACGACCAAAGCCGTCCACGGTCCATGCGCCTGCCGACTTACGCCTCGACCATCCGCGCCAGGGCCTCGGTCGGTCCGGCATAGGCTTCCTGCCGTTCGGCGGACCAGTAGCGCAGCGTCTCGAGCGGAATGGAACGGCCGCTGACCGCGCACAGGACGAAAGGGCCAGGTTTCAGCACGGCGAACTCGCCGTCGCCATAGTGCAGGGTCGCGGGGAGGGGGGACGGGATCATCAGACCATCCTAGCGATCTCGGCCCTATCTGGCTATCAGGCCGGCGGTCGCCGCTCCAGCGCGAAGACCGCATCGGCCAGTTCCTCGACCTTGCGGGCGATCAGGGCCAGGCGTGGTAGAGGCCGCGATTGTAGATGGCGTGTCCCAGGTCGCGCGCCATGAAATCCAGCAGGATCGACGCCTGGAGCGCACCGATCTCGATATCCATCTCGTCGCGCAGGAAGGCCTGAAGCCGCGGTGCCAGATCCGCCGTCTCCTCCTTCGAGAAGGCCACGGGCTTCACGCCGTGACCTCGGCCAGAGTCTCCTCCGCCGCCATCCAGGCAGCCTCGGCGGCTTCCAGATCCGTCTGGGTCCTGGCCCGGGCGCGGGTCAGGCCTTCCAGCGCCTTGGGGTTGGAGACCGCCGCATTGGAAAGGTCGTCGTCGATACGCGCGATCTCGGCGGTCAGGGCGACGACGCGCTCCTCCGCCTTTTTCACCGCGTGGCGAAGGGTGGAGGGCGAGGGGCCGGATCTCTTGCCCTGAGGCTTGGCGACCGGCGCGGCGATGACGGCGGCCTCTTCCTTCTTGATCTGGCTCGGTTTGACGGCATCCCGCTTGGCCCGGTCGAGGACGAACCGGGCATAGTCGTCCATATCGCCGTCGAACGGCTTCACCGTGCCGTCGGCGGCCAGCCACAACCGGTCGGCCACCATCTCCATCAGCGAACGGTCGTGGGTGATCAGGATGACCGCGCCGTTGTAGTCGTTCAGGGCGTCCAGCAACGCCCGGCGGCTGTCGATGTCGAGGTGGTTGGTCGGCTCGTCGAGGATCAGGACGTGGGGCGCGTCCATGGCCACCATGTTCAGCAGCAGGCGCGCGCGCTCGCCGCCCGACAGGCTGGCGACGGTGGTTTCCTGTTTCTCGTAGTTCAGGCCGAACTGGGCCAGTTTGGAACGGCGGCCGGCCTCGGTCGCGTCCGGCATGGCGCGGCGGATGATCTCCAGCGGCGTGTCCGTCGGATCCATGGCCTCGATCTGGTGCTGGTGGAACCAGCCGACCCGCATCTTGCGGTCGCGGTGCAGTTCGCCGTCCGAGACGTTCAGGGCCCCGGCGATCATCTTGGCGAAAGTCGACTTGCCCGCGCCGTTTACCCCCAGCAGGCCGATGCGGTCGTCCAGGTCCATGCGCAGGTTGAGGTTCTTCAGGATCGACCGCCCGGCCTCATAGCCGACATTGGCGCGCTCAAGCCGGATCAGGGGCGGGGCCAGGGGCCGGGGCGGCGAGGGCAGGGTGAAGGGGGCGACGCGTTCCTCGATCGTGGTCGAGACGGGCTGCATCTTGGCCAGACGCTTCATGCGCGACTGGGCCTGGGCCGCCTTGGAGGCCTTGGCCTTGAACCGGTCGACGAAGGCCTGGAGGTGGGCGCGTTCGGCGTCCTGCTTGGCCTTGGCCGACAGCTGCAGCCGGGCTTTCTCGGCCCGGGCCTGTTCGAACTGGTCGTAGTTGCCGGTGTAGATTTCCAGCTTGCGGTTGGCCAGGTGCAGGATGTGGGTGCAGACCTCGTTCAGCATCTCGCGGTCGTGGGAGATGATCAGGGCCGTCGCTGGATATTTCTTCAGCCGGGCCTCCAGCCACAGCGCCCCTTCCAGATCGAGATAGTTGGTCGGTTCGTCCAGCAGCAGCATGTCCGGCTGGGCGAACAGGGCCGCGGCCAGGGCGACGCGCATGCGCCAGCCGCCCGAGAACTCCGACATCGGCCGCTGCTGGTTCTCATGGTCGAAGCCGAGGCCGGCGAGGATCTCGGCCGCGCGTGAGGGGGCCCCGTCAGCGTCGATCTCGATCAGCCGGGTCCAGATCTCGCCCATCTCCTCGGGCTCGGCGGTTTCCAGCCGGGCCAGCAGGTCGTGGCGCTCGGTGTCGGCCTCCAGGATGGTCTCGATCACGCTGACGGGCGTGGCCGGGTGCTCCTGATCGACCGAGCCGATGCGGGCGGTCTTGGGCAGGCTGACTTCGTCGCCGTTGCCGGCCAGCTCGCCCAGAATGATCTTGAACAGAGTCGACTTGCCGATGCCGTTGCGGCCGACCAGCCCGACCTTCGATCCCGGCGGCAGGCTGACCGAGGCGTCGTCCAGAAACTGGCGACCCCAGGCGTTGAACGTCAGGTTGGTGATCTGGAGCATGGTTCAGAGCGTGTCCGAAAGGCGACGACGCCCCTCAAGCAGCGAGGCAGCGGGTGCCGAGCGTTAGGGGCAAACAAGGAGTGGTTGGAAACCGAGGAGGCGGCGTCTATAAGCCCGCGACCTGCAATCTCCCAAACAAGAAGTCTATCCATGACCGAACGCACCTTCTCGATCCTCAAGCCCGACGCCACGCGCCGCAACCTGACCGGCGCCATCAACGCCGTGATCGAGGGTGCCGGCCTGCGCATCGTCGCTCAGCGTCGCGTGCACCTGACCGAAGATCAGGCCAAGAAATTCTACGAAGTCCACGCCGAGCGCCCCTTCTACGGCGAGTTGGTCGGACAGATGACGGCCGAACCCGTCGTCGTCCAGGTCCTGGAAGCCGAGGGTGCCGTCGCCAAATACCGCGAAGTCATGGGCGCGACGAACCCCAAGGACGCCGCCGACGGCACGATCCGCAAGCAGTTCGCCCTGTCGATCGGCGAGAACTCGGTCCACGGCTCGGACTCGGTCGAGAACGCCGGCATCGAGATCGCCCAGTTCTTCACGGACGACCAGATCGTCGGCTGACGCCCACGCGCGCTCCGGCGATCGCGTTACCGATTGACCCCGCGGCCGGAACCGGTCGCGGGGCTTTTCGTTTCGGGATCAGCCTTTTGCATGGAGTAGCCTGATGAAGACCCTGATCCGCCTGACCCCGATCGTCGCCCTCGCCGCCGCCCTGGCCGCATGCGGCACCACGATGGAACAGCGCGCCGCGACCGGTGCCCTCGGCGGGGCCGTCGCCGGTCAGGTCATCGGCGGAGACACCGGCTCGACCGTCGCGGGCGCCGCCATCGGTGGCGTCGCCGGGGCCGCCACCACGCCCCGCCAATAGAGCGAGCGATCGCGCATCAAGCCGCGCGTGCGCGCGACGGCAAGCGCCTTCGATACATGATAGGCCCCGGAGTGATCCGGGGCCTTTTTGTCATCCTACCCGAGGCCGGCCGCTAAACCAGGCTCTGACAGAAGTCGGACAGGGCCTGGGGATACAGGGCATGCTCGGCCTGCAGGACGCGCTGCGCCAGGGTGGCCGCGGTGTCGCCCGGAACGATGGGCACGGCGCGCTGGGCGAGGATCGGGCCTTCGTCCACCCCCTCGGTGACCAGGTGGATCGTACAGCCCGCCTCGGCGTCGCCCGCCGCCAGGGCCCGGGCGTGTGTGTCGAGGCCCGGGTATTTCGGCAGCAGGCTGGGATGGATGTTCAGCATCCGGCCTTCCCAGCGCCCGACCAGCCAGGGCGTCAGCACGCGCATGTAGCCGGCCAAAGCCACCACCTGGACGTCTTTCGCCTCGAGCTCGGTTTGGAGCGCCGCCTCGTGCGCCGCCCGATCCTTGCCGAAGGGCCGATGATCGACGGCGACGGCGGTCACGCCCTTGGCTTTCGCCACGGCCAGCCCACCGGCCTCCGGGTCGTTGGACAGGACCAGCACGACCTCGAACGCGGCGCCTGGAACGGTCGCGCGATCAATCAGAGCCGCCATGTTCGACCCGCCACCGGAAATTAGGATGGCCACGCGGACGGGTTGGGAGACCGCGTTCACGGGCGTCAGACCAGTTGTCCGCACACGAAGGCCGTCTCGCCGCCTTCCAGCAGCCCCGCCAGGACGTCTTCGGCATGCTCGGGCGAGACGATCAGGATGAAGCCGACGCCACAGTTGAAGGTGCGGCGCAGTTCGTGGTCCGAAATGCCGCCGACCTCGGCCAGCCACTGGAATACCGGCGGCATGGGCCAGGCTTCCCAGTCGAACGCTGCGCTCAGGCCCTCGGCGATGCAGCGGGGCGGGTTCTCGATCAGGCCGCCGCCGGTGATGTGGGCGGCCCCCTTGATCAGTCCCGCCTTCATCAGCGGCAGGACGGGCTTCACATAGATCCGCGTCGGCTCCATCAGGGCCTGGGCCAGGGAGCGATCCTTGGCGAACGGGGCGTCGTCGCCCCAGTTCAGGCCCGACCGCTCGACCACCTTGCGGATCAGCGAATAGCCGTTGGAATGGGGGCCGGACGAGGCGAGGCCGATGATCAGGTCGCCGGTGTTCTGCAGGTCCAGTCGGGGCAGGGCATGGCCGCGCTCCAGGGCCCCCAGCGAAAAGCCCGCCAGGTCGTAGTCGCCGCCGGCATACATGCCCGGCATCTCGGCCGTCTCGCCGCCGACCAAAGCGCAGCCGGCCTGGCGGCAACCTTCGGCGATGCCGGTCACGACACGGCGGGCGGCGTCGATCTCCAGCTTCCCGGTGGCGTAGTAGTCCAGGAACACCAGGGGCTCGGCTCCCTGGGCCAGCAGGTCGTTGACGCACATGGCGACCAGGTCGATGCCGACGCCGTCATGGCGGCCCGTCTCGATGGCGATCTTCAGCTTGGTGCCGACGCCGTCGGTGGTGGCGACGATCAGCGGATCGACGAAACCCGCCGCCTTCAGGTCGAACAGGGCCCCGAATCCGCCCAGGGCGGCTTCCGCCCCAGGGCGGCGGGTCGACTTGGCCAGCGGCTTTATATGTTCGACCAGCATGTCCCCGGCATCGATGTCCACACCGGCATCGGCATAGGTCAGGCCGTTGTTTTGCGTGTCGGAAAGGTCGCTCATCGCTCACAGGCCTGGAATCGGTGCGGAAATATGGTCGCGGCTCTTGCCACGACCGTGTTGCCGGGGGCTATAGCATTTCAATGACGCCGATCACCACCAATGACGCGCTGGTCCAGTTCTGTTCCGATGTCGCGAGTGCCCCGTTTATCGCCGTGGACACCGAGTTCATGCGAGAGACGACCTACTGGCCCAAGCTGTGCCTGATCCAGGCGGCCACCGACAAGCATGAGGCGATCATCGATCCCCAGGCCGAAGGGCTGGATCTGACGCCCTTTCTGGACATCTTGCGCGACCCGGCGATCGTGAAGGTGTTTCATGCGGCGCGGCAGGACACCGAGATCTTCGTCAAGCTGGGGGCCATGCCCAAGCCGATGTTCGACACCCAGGTCGCGGCCATGGCGGCGGGGTTCGGCGATCAGGTCGCCTATGATTCGCTGGTCCGGCAGATGCTGCGCATCGATCTGGACAAGGGCAGCCGTTTCACCGACTGGTCGCGCCGCCCCCTGTCCGAGGCCCAGCTGACCTATGCCATCGGCGACGTGACCCATCTGGCGGCCCTGTATCCGAAGCTGCGCGACCGTCTGGCGAAGGAGGGGCGTCTGGACTGGGTGACGTCGGAGATGGAGGATCTGGTCGATCCGGATCTGTACGACACCACGCCGGACAAGGCCTGGAAGCGGCTGAAGCCCAAGAAATACAGCGCCAAATACCTGGCCGCCTTCAAGGCGACGGCGGTTTGGCGCGAACAGGCGGCGCAGGATCGCGACCAGCCGCGCGGCCGCATCCTGAAGGACGAGGCCATCGACGAGATCGCCACCCAGGCCCCGACCGACGTGGAGGCCTTCAACCGCCTGCGCTCCGTGCCCAAGGGCTTCGGCGGCTCGCGGCTGGGGATCGAACTGGCCGAGGAACTGAAACGGGTCCTGCTGGACCCCGAGGCCCATGCGCCCAAGATGGACCGGCCGGCGCACAATCAGCCGGCCGCCCCTTCGGTGGTGGAGCTGCTGAAGGTGCTGCTGAAGGCCAAGAGCGACAATGCCGGCGTGGCCTCCAAGCTGATCGCCAACGTCTCCGACCTGGAGAAGATCGCCATTTCGGACGCGGCGGACGTGGACGCCCTGAAGGGCTGGCGGCGTCAGCTGTTCGGCGAGGACGCACTGAAGCTCAAACGCGGCGAGATCGCCCTGGTGCTGAACGGGGCCCGGGTCGAGGTCGTGGAGATCGAATAGTCAGATCTCCAGCTTGAGCCCCATGGCCTCCGCCAGACCCTTGGCGCGGCGGCGGGTCTGTTCGCCCAGCAAGACATCGGCATAGCCGTCCGAGGCGGTCAGCTTCAGCGCGCCGTGATCCACAGTCAGCGAGGCGTTGGCCAGCAGCTGCGGCGAACGCCCGGACAGGTCGCAGCCCAGGCGCATGGCCAGACCCAGGGCCCGGGCCCCGGCGCGGGCTTCCTCGCTCAACAGACGGTCGGCGGCCTTGGGGTCCGGGGTCGCGGCATTGCCGCCGTAGCGGGCGTTGAGGGCACAAGCGAGCCAGACCCGTTCGGGGTGCGTCTGGCCGGGGATCGGAGCCCGAAGGACCTGGTCGAAGACCAACTCCAGCCGATGATCCGGATGCAGCCGCGCGCCCAGGTCCGCCAGACGACAGGCGGCGGCGGCCAGGATGGGATCGCGCTCGGGACCGAAGGCGCTGGGCAGGGCGGCGATCACGTCGGCCAGCCAGGCGTTGAGGGCGGCGGGCAGGGCGGGCGAGATGCCCTGACGGCCGCCCAGGGCCGCGCAGCCCGCGATCAGCGGATCGGCGGCCGGCTCGTCCCGATCCAGGGTTTCGTAAAGCAGACCCTCGCGCAGGCCCCAGGCCGAGAAGACCACCGTCTTCAGCGACAGGGCCTCGATCAGTCCCTCGAGCACCAGGGCGGCATAGGGCAGGGTCTCGGCCCGGCGCTTGGACACCCCCGGCAGTCGGTCGAGCGAGGCCTTCGACTGCTGGGCCACCAGACGCGCCACGCCGCGGGCGTCCTCGGCGGTCATCGCGTACTGGTGCACGATGCGCAGGGGATAGCCGCTCATTTCCATGTGCAGCTGGGCCAGCGAGCGCCAGCCACCGCCGACGGCGTGCAGCTCCTCGCTGGCGAATTGCGCGACGGCCGGTTTGAGCCGCTCGGCGATGACGTCCCGGAGACGTCCGGCGTCGAACCCCGCCGGATCCGCCAGGGCGAAGGGCCCCAGCGGCAGGGTGATGCCCGGCTCGGCCTTGCCGTTGCCGATGCGAATCAGCTCCAGGCTGGACCCACCCATGTCGGCGGCCAGCCCCTGGGCGCGCGGATTGCCCGCCATGACGCCGAGCGCCGAATAGTGGGCCTCCTCCTCGCCGGTCAGGACCCGGACCTGCAGCCCCGTCTCGGCCGCGACCCGGCCGCAGAAATCGGGACCGTCCTCGGCCTCGCGCACCGCGGCCGTCGCCGCCACGAAGGTATAGGCCGGCCGCACGCCTTCCAGCACGGCGGCGAACCGGCGCAGGGCGGTCATGGCCAGCTCGACCCCCGGCACCGACAGCCGGCCCGTATCGGACAGGTCGCGACCGAGGCCGGCCAGGACCTTTTCGTTGAAAACCGTCCAGATGGCGCGGCCTTCCAGTCGGTAGAGCACCATACGGACCGAGTTGGAGCCGATGTCGATGACAGCCGCCTCGCGGGGGGCGGACCAGGCGTCGGTCATGCCGGCGGCCGGTCGTAACGAAGGGCTTCCGGCCGGGTCTTCACCTTGCGACCGCGTCCGGAGAGGCTGGGGTTGGTCATGAAATAGTTGTGGGCCGAGAAGGGGCGCTCCGGATCGACCGGTTTCACCCGGGTGTAATGGCCGTCGGCCCCCAGGACCCAGCTCTGGGCATCGTCCTTCAGATTGGCGACCATGATCTGGTCCAGCACCTGGTCGTGGACGGTGGCATTGAACACCGGGGTCATGATCTCGACGCGGCGGTCCAGGTTGCGGGTCATCCAGTCGGCCGAGGAGATGAACAGCTTGGCCTTGTCGTGCGGCAGGTCGCGGCCGTTGGCGAAGCAGATGATGCGGCTGTGCTCCAGGAAACGGCCGACGATCGACTTGACCCGGATGTTCTCCGACAGGCCGGGCACGCCGGGGCGCAGGCAGCAGATGCCGCGCACGACCAGCTCGATCCGCACGCCCCACTGGCTGGCGCGGTACAGGGCGTCGATGATCTCGGGATCGACGAGCGCGTTCAGCTTGACCCAGATGGCCGCCGGCTTGCCCTTGGCGGCCGCCGACATCTCCTTGCCGATCAGCTCGATCAGGCGGGTCTTCATGTTGAGGGGCGAGACGACCAGCGCCTCCAGATCCTCGGGCTGGGCATAGCCGGTGATGTAGTTGAAGACCCGCGACGCATCGCGGGCCAGGACCGGATCCGAGCTGAACAGGCTGAGGTCGGTGTAGATCCTGGCCGTGATCGGATGATAGTTGCCGGTGCCGAAATGGCAGTAAGTCTTCAGACCGTCGCCCTCGCGGCGCACCACGACGCTCATCTTGGCGTGGGTCTTGTACTCGACGAAGCCGAAGACGACGTGGACGCCGGCGCGCTCCATGGCCCGGGCCCAGCGCAGATTGGCCTCCTCGTCGAAGCGGGCCTTGATCTCGACCAGGGCGACGACGTTCTTCCCGTTCTCGGCGGCCTCGATCAGGGCCGCGACAATGGGGCTGTCCTTGGAGGTCCGGTACAGCGTCTGTTTGATGGCGATGACGTTGGGGTCGCGAGCGGCCTGGCGCAGGAACTGCACCACCACGTCGAAGCTCTCGAACGGGTGGTGGATCAAAATGTCCTTCTCGCGCACGGCGGCGAAGACGTCGCCGCCCTGATCCCGCACCCGTTCCGGGTAGCGGGGCTCATAGCTCTTGAACTTGAGGTCGGCATGGCCGGCGGAGATCAGATCCGACAGCTGGGCCAGGCCCAGCATGCCGTCGATCAACACCACGTCCTGAGGCGCGGCCTCCAGCTCGCCGACGATGAAGTCGCGCAGATCGGCGGGCATGGACGCCTCGATCTTGACCCGCACCACGTCGCCCAGACGCCGCTGCTTCAGCGCCTCCTCGAACTCCAGGACCAGGTCTTCGGCCTCTTCCTCGATCTCGATGTCCGAGTCGCGGATCAGGCGCAGCACGCCCTTTTCCAGCACCTCATGGCCGGGAAAGAGGTGTTCGATAAAAAGCAGCAGCACGGCTTCCAGGGTGACGAACCGCCGGCGACCCTTCACCGAGCGTCCGTCACCGGTCAGCTCCCAGAAGCGGCGCACCTGGGTCGGAACGGGGACCAGGGCATACAGCGTCTTGTTGTCCCGGTTGCGCCGCAGCTTCAGGGCCAGGGAGAAGCCCAGGTTGGGCAGGAAGGGAAACGGGTGAGCCGGGTCGATGGCCAGGGGCGTGAGGACGGCGAAAAGCTGGTTCAGGAACTCGGGTTCCAGCCGCTCCTTGTCGGTCTTGGTGATCCGGGCCGGATGGACGACCTCGATCCCGGCCCCGACCAGTTCCTTGCGCAGCTGGCGCCACCGCTCCTGTTGTTCGGCCATCAGCTCGCCGGCGGCGATGTTGACGTTCTCGAGCTGCTCCGCCGGGGTCAGGCCGTCGGCCGACAGCACCCGCACCCGCTCGCGCACCTGGCCCTTCAGCCCGGCCACCCGGGTCATGAAGAACTCGTCCAGATTGTTGGCCGAGATGGAGAGGAACCGCAGACGCTCCAGAAGCGGATGATTCGGGTTGGCGGCCTCTTCGAGGACGCGGGCGTTGAACGACAGCCAGCTGATCTCGCGGTTGAAGAACCGCTCGGGCGAGACCATCAAAGCCTCGTCCAGATGCAGCTGCGGCGCGCGGGAGGAGGGGACTTCCTCTCCCGTCGTGGAATCCTTGATGGCGGAGTCGGACATGAGCCGGTTGTGGGGCGGCTTTGTTACGGCTGCAACCCTTCGTCGCCGCCCGTGAACAGATCACCGCTGGCCCCGAGGACCTGACGCGCCAGGGCCCGGGTCACCGGACGGTGCTCGTCGTCGAGCCGGGCAACGATGGCCGCCGCCGCCTCGGCGGAGCGGTCGATGCGCAGGACCAGATAGTCGATGACGCCGTCGCCGGGGGCGATGCTGCGTTCGGCGAAACGGGCGGCCAGGATGGCGGACAGCACGACGTCGTCGGGGGCCTCCATCGCCACCACCCGCACGGCGTCGAGCCGCGATCTCAGGTCCGGCACCTTGACGGCCCACCGGCGCGGCGAGGGCCGCGACACCATCAGCAGGGCCCCGCCGTCGTGCTGGGCCAGGTTGATCAAATGGAACAGGGTCTCGTCATCGGCGTCCTGGGCGATGTCGAGCAGGACCGGGCGGCCTTCCAGCTCCATCGGGTCGGTCAGCGCCGCCTCGGCCCCATTCAAGGGGATCGCGCCCACGCGTTCGGCCCACAGGGCGGCGAGGTGGCTCTTGCCGCAGCCCGCCGGGCCGCAGATGGCCATGACCTGGCTTCCCGGACTGGGCCAGGCGGACAGGGCGTCCATGGCATAGGCGTTGGACCCCGAGCGCACGAAGGCACCGGTGCCGCCGACCAGATCCCGGGTCAGGGGCAGTCTCAGCTGTTCGCGAAGGGGACGGCGTGCCGACATGGCACAAGCATAGCAGATCGCCGCGTCTGTCCGGACACGGTAATCGAGCGTACCGTGGACAGACGGACGCACCTGTGGACGTGCGGGCTCGATCCCGGCCCGACCTTGACTTTCCGGGGCGTTGATGCGCCCTACGCCGCTTCATTTCCCGCCGTTTCGCGGCCGATTGCAGACGATTTTCCCATGCACGCCTATCGCTCACACACCTGCGGTGCCCTCCGGTCGTCGGACGCCGGATCGAATGTGCGGCTGTCGGGCTGGGTCCATCGCAAGCGCGATCACGGTGGACTGCTGTTCATCGACCTGCGCGATCACTACGGCCTGACCCAGCTGGTCTTCCACCCCGAGACCCCGGGCTTCGCGGCGGTCGAGCGGCTGCGGGCCGAGAGCGTCATCCGGGTCGACGGCGAGGTGGTCGTGCGCGACGCCTCGGTGGTGAACGCCAACCTGCCGACCGGCGAGATCGAGCTGCGCGTCACCGGCGTGGAGGTCCTGTCCGAGGCCGCCGAACTGCCGCTGCCGGTCTTCGGCGAGCCGGAATACCCTGAGGAACTGCGGCTGAAGCACCGCTACCTCGACCTGCGCCGCGAGACCCTGCACAAGAACATCGTCCTGCGTTCGCGGGTGATTTCGTCGATCCGCCAGCGCATGGTCGGCCAGGGCTTCCTCGAATACCAGACGCCGATCCTGACGGCCTCGTCGCCGGAAGGCGCGCGCGACTTCCTGGTGCCGTCGCGCCTGCACCCCGGCAAGTTCTACGCCCTGCCGCAGGCCCCTCAGCAGTTCAAACAGCTGCTGATGGTCTCGGGCTTCGACCGCTATTTCCAGATCGCCCCCTGTTTCCGCGACGAGGACCTGCGCGCCGACCGCTCACTGGAGTTCTACCAGCTCGACGTCGAGATGAGCTTCGTGACCCAGGAAGACGTGTTCGCGGCGATCGAGCCCGTCATGCACGGGGTGTTCGAGGAGTTCGCCGACGGCAAGTCGGTGACGCCCTATCCCTTCCCACGCATCCCCTATCGCGACTCGATCGCCTGGTACGGCACCGACAAGCCGGACACCCGCAACCCGATCAAGATGGCGGATGCTTCGGAGCATTTCCGCGACGGCGGCTTCGGCCTGTTCGCCAAGATCCTGGGCGCGGATGCCAAGAACGCGGTCTGGGCCGTCCCGGCCCCGGGCGGCGGCTCGCGCGCCTTCTGCGACCGGATGAACAGCTGGGCCCAGGGCGAGGGCCAGCCGGGCCTCGGCTACATCTTCTGGTCCGACGACAACGACGCCTGGGGCGGTCCGATCGCCAAGAACCTGGGGGCCGAGGCAACGGATGCGCTCATGACCCAGCTGGGGCTCGGCAAGGGCGACGCGGCCTTCTTCGTCGCCGGCGACCCCAAGGTCTTCTACAAGTTCGCCGGTTCGGCCCGCACCCGCCTGGGCACCGAGTTGAAGCTGATCGACGAGGGCCGGTTCGAGTTCTGCTGGATCGTCGACTTCCCGATGTTCGAATGGTCGGAGGAGGAGAAGAAGGTCGACTTCAGCCACAACCCCTTCTCCATGCCCCAGGGCGAGCTGGAGGCGCTGGAGACCAGGGATCCGCTGGATATCCTGGCCTACCAGTACGACATCGTCTGCAACGGCTATGAGCTGTGTTCGGGCGCGATCCGGAACCACAAGGCCGAGATCATGCTGAAGGCCTTCGAGATCGCCGGCTACGACGCCTCGGTGGTCGAGGACCAGTTCGGCGGCATGCTGAACGCCTTCCGCTACGGCGCGCCGCCGCACGGCGGTCTGGCCCCCGGCATCGACCGGATCGTCATGCTGCTGGCCAACCAGGTCGCGATTCGCGAGGTCATCGCCTTCCCGCTGAACCAGCAGGGCGAGGATCTGTTGATGAACGCCCCGACCGAAGCGGGCGAGCGTCAGCTGAAGGACGTCCACATCCGCACGGCCATGCCGCTGAAGGTCTGACGGGCTAGCGGCCGCCGTCGACGATGACGAGGTTCCGGGCCGGTGCCGCCGGAGCCGCGGGTCGCGCCGGCCTGGCGGCGGACGGGGGCCTGGGAGGGGTCGGTGGCGAGATCCGCATCGTCGTGCGGCCCGAGCAGCTGCGCACCGTGAGTCGGGCGGGCAGCCGGGTGCCGCCGTCGCCGCAGGCGTCGGACACCTGATCCTGGGTGAGCCCGCGGGCCCCCGACAGGTCCGCCCCGCGGATATCGGTCCGGCTCAGCGACGCATCATTGAAACTGGCGCCCCGAAAGGACGCGCCCTGCAGCCGGGCACCGTCCAGCTCCGCCCCGTTGAAATTGGCCGAGGTGAAGTCGCCGCCGGCCATGTTGGCGGCATTCAGCTCGGCGCCGGCGAAAGAGGCTCCGCGCGCCGAGAGATTGGCCAGGGTCGAGCCGAACAATTCGGCCCCCGACAGGTTGGCCCGGTCCAGGACGGCTCCGCTCATATTGGCCCCGACCATTTCCGCCCCCGTCAGGTTGGCGTTGGTCAGGTTGGCGCGGTTGAAGTTGGATCCCTGCGCTTCCGCCCCGCTCAGGGTCGCATCGGTGAAGTTCGAGCCGGAGAAGTTCGAACCCTGAATCTGGACGCCCTGCAGGTCCGCCCGGCTGAAATCGCTGGCGGAAAAGTTCGAGCCGACCAGTTCCGCGCCGCGCAGGTTGGCCCCCACCAGGGTGGCGGAGATGAAGGTCGCCCCGGTGAAGGTGGCGCCCGAGAGGTTGCGGCCAGACAGTTCGCACCGGTTGCAAGACCCGCCCAGAGATACCATCCGGGCGACCTCGCGATCCTGCAGCGTGAACTGCAGGCTCGCGGCCGCCGGCGACGCGACCAATGCCGTTCCAACCGAAAGCAGCGTCGCGGCGAGCGCGGTCTGGAGCCTGAGAGGGGGGGACGCGGTCTTTTTCACCCTCCTTAAATGCTCCCTGGGCCTCGGAAACCCTACTTAAATCGCGGTAAGAATGGGGACTTTCAGCAGGCGGGAATGCGCAGCGATCCGGGCAGGACGGTCGCTTCGTCGCCGCAGGCCCGGTTCAGCTGAGCCTGGGTCAGGCCGGTGGCGCGCGCCAGACGCGCGCCCGAGAAATTGGCGCCTGCGAGGGTCGCGCCGGCGAATCCCGCGCCTTCCAGATAGGTCCCGACGAAGGACGCGTTGGTCAGATCCGCCCCGCTGAACCGGGCGCTGGAGAAGACCGCGCCATAGGCCTCCACGTCGCGCAGGTCGGCGTTGGAGAAGCGGGCACGGTTCATGACGGCCAGGCTGAGATCGGCCTGGCGCAGGCGGGCCCCCGTCAGGTTCAGCCCCGGGGCCTCGACGCCGCTGAAATCACCCTGGAACAGGTTGCATCCGGCACAGCTGGCCCCGCCCCGCACGCGCGCGATCTGGCCGGCGTCCTGCGCCAGCACGGGGGTGGCCAGGATCAGCAGGGACACGGCGAGGGCGAGGCGTTTCATGAGGGCAGACTCCGGAAGCCCCCCAAGCTAGACGGACATCCTTAAAATCTGCTGAGCCCGCTCTAGCCGCGCATCGACGGCGCGATGCCGCAGCTGTCGCAGATCATGGCGCCACCCCTTTGCTGCAGGGTGAAGTCGCCGCAGGCCGGGCAGGTCTCGGCCTCGCGCAGGCCGGCCGCAGCCGGGGTCTGATCGGCGTCCGCGCGTCGTCCGAACGGCAGCACCACCAGATTGTCGGGCGTCGTGCCCCGGGCGAAGCCCTTGGAGATGAACCGCGCGGCCGGCACCAGTTCGTCGGCCTTTCCAGACCCGAGCCCGTCGGCATGCAGCGGCTCCGCATCGGCGTTCACCAGTTCTGTGCGGTCCAGATAGGAGACGCCCAGCTCGCGGAAGATATAGTCCAGGATCGAGGTCGCCGAGCCGATACGATCGTTACCGGTGACCCGCCCCGCAGGTTCGAACCGGGTCAGGACGAAGGCGTCGACGAACTCGTCCAGCGGCACGCCGTACTGCAGCCCGATCGAGATCGCGATGGCGAAATTGTTCATCAGCGAGCGGAAGGCGGCCCCTTCCTTGTGCATGTCGATGAAGATCTCGCCCAGCTCGCCGTCGTCGTATTCGCCCGTATGGATATAGACCTTGTGGCCCCCCACGGCCGCTTTCTGGATGTAGCCCTTGCGGCGGTCCGGCAGTTTGCGGCGGGTGCGGACCCGCTCGATGACCCGTTCCACCACCCGTTCGGCGACGGGGGGCGGCGCGGCCGGCTGCGGCTCCGGCGCGCGGCGGGCCGGCTCTGATTCAGGCAGGACCAGCAGGGGCTGGTTCGCGGACGGACGCCGGGTCAGATGGACCGCCCGACGCCCTTCGGAAGCCGCCAGGGTCAAGGTCGCCACCGCCGCCCCGATGCCGGCCCGGCTGGGCAATTCGATCGAGACCCGATCGGCGACATCGCTGAAACGCTCGGCGATGCCGTCCAGAGAGGCGGCGGCCCCGTCCAGATCGGTCAGCAGCGTCCGGATCCGCGCGGGCGCGCCCGGCCAGCCCGATAGTTCGCGGTGTCCGAAAACGTAGTCGGTGGCGGCCGCGATCTCGTCGGGCGTGGCCAGCCGGTTCAGCAGCCCGCCCTGGTCGAAGGTTTCGGGATCGATGCCCAGGACGTCGCGGACGAAACCCGCCTCCAGCACCGGCGGGGTGAAGGCGTCCTCCAGCCGCTCGACATAGGCGAGGGCCGCCTCGACCGCCTCCAGCTCCGCTTCGGTGAAGCCCCGGGCCGCCAGGGTCGCATGGCCGAGCGCGGGCGAGTCGACCAGGGTGCGTCGGCCCAGCAGCCAACGTTCGGCGTCTTCGACGTCGCCGCCCTGGACCGCGATCGCCTGGGCCAACACCGGATGCAGTCGGCGGACCACCTGACCGTCCCGGGTCTGGAACTGGTCGACGGCCCGGAGGGGAGCGACGCCGAGCCGCAGGTCGCGTTCGGCGTCGGCGACGACCGTGGCGATGGCGCATTGGCGACGCCCAGAGGCCTGGGCCGCGGCATGGGCCTGAGCGGTCCGCACGGCCGCCGCGCGGCCCAGCTCGCTGGTCAGGACCGCCAGACGGGTCTCCCGGGCCGCGAGCGCGGCGAGCACGGTTTCGGCGGCACCCGCCCAGTCCGCCGCCGGGCGCAGGGCCTCGGCCAACTCGCTGGAGGCCAGGGACGCGCCAGCGGCCAGAAGGCCGGACGCGGCGGCGAAGGTGTCCTCATCGCTCGCGCCGTCGGTCCGCGCCACCTGCCATTCCAGGCCCCCGGCGAGGGTCAGGACGATCGGTCGGACGGCGTGGCGCCGGCGCGCCAGGCGACCATCGGGGGCGAAGCCGCAGGCGATCTCGATCTCGAGCGCCGTAGTCCACAGTCGGGCCAGGGCATCGAGGCCCGTGATCAGGTCCGGCACGACGGCCGACACGGCCTTCAGGGCGATGGCGCAGCCCGGGGCGAGCGCGAGGTCCGCCAGGCCCTCGGCGTCCGGCACGGAGAAGGCCACGATCAGTTCTTCGGCCAGGCAGCCGTCGGCCGCGGCACGCAGGGCGAAGTCCTGGGCCGCCATGGGATCGGGCACCGCGACGATCCGCGTCTGGCCCAGGGGCTCCGGTTCCGGGGCCGAGAACAGGCGGCCGGCGATGGCGTCCAGGATGGCGGTATCATCGGCGCCGGCGCGCCGCGCGGCCAGCGCCGCCCGGGCGAGGGCGGGGTTGGACGCGGGGTCGGCGCAGACCGAGGCCGGGCCGTCGCAGCGCCGGACCGCGTCGGTGACGCCTCTCAGCGTCCGGGTCACGCCGGCCAGGGCATGGGCGGTGACGCGGGCGGTGCGCCGTCGGGCCGTGTCGCTTTCGAAGCGGGCGCGAACCCCGGGGTCGCCGAGGTCGAAGACGGCCGCATTCCGCGTCGGGCTGGCCGGCCCTTCGGCGGCGTGGGGGGTGCGCGCCCCCTCCATCAGGACGGACGAGGGCGCGGCCAGGCCCAGCAGCACGCTGGCGACCAGTTCTTCGGCGAAGCGCTCGGCATCGGCCATCGACCGGAACACGCCCGTGGCCCGACCCCAGGCCCCGAGACGCGCCGCCCAGCGATCGAGGGCACCGTCCAGAAGGGCCGGACCGATCGCGCCAGACCGGCCCGCCGCGCTCTCCAGCCGCGGCCAGTCATCCGGCGAGCGGTCGTGCCAGTCCAGCCAGGCCTCAACCCGGGCGTCGCTCCAGCCGGCGGGGGCCAGGACCCGGACCAGACGGTCGGCCCGCTCGATCTCGCGCGTCTCGCAGCGGACGCCGTCCGACAGTTCGGAGAAGAAGGATGTGAAGCGCATGCGCGGGCTCGGACCAGTGGTTTCAACAGCCTAGGGCGCGTCGGCGGGGTCCCGCAATAGATGTAGCGGGTCGCCGCACGTTTACCCCCAAGATGTTGCCTCTAGCGATTTGGGCGTGGCGCTGGACGCGGGCGGTGCCGGTTTCTATGATCGGGCGACTGGTTCGGCCTCCCTGCCGATCCGAATCTGGACTGGAATGGCCTCGTGCTCGGCAGAATCTTCGGTTGGACGTCCGGCGCGACGATCGGCACCTTCTTCACCATCGCCAAGCGCGGCGAACTGATCGGCACCGACGAGACCGGCAACCGCTATTACCAGTCGCGCGACACCGTCAGCTATGACGGACGCCGCCGGCGCTGGGTGGTCTACAACGGCTATGCCGAGGCGTCGAAGGTGACGCCCGACTGGCATGGCTGGCTGCACTACACCTTCGAAGAGCCCCCGACCGAGGTCCCTCTGCCGCGCCGGTCCTGGGAGAAGAATCACCTGCCGAACCTGACCGGCACGCCGATGGCCTGGCATCCGCCCGGATCGCTGCTGGAGGAGGGCGTGCGCCCGCCGGCGACCGGCGACTATGAGGCCTGGAAGCCCGAATGACCCGCCTGCGCTGGCTTCTGATCGGTTCGGCCGTCGTCGCCCTGGGGGCCTCCGGTGCCGTCGTGGCCGGCGGCCAGCAGGACGGCCCGCCCCAGGATGCGCGGCCCGTGCCCGACCCGATCGGCGACGCCCTGCGCGCGGATCCCCGGCAGGAATCGGCTCCGGCCGCCGATCCGGCCCCCGCCGTTCCCATCGCCATCACCCCGCCGCCCCCGCCGGCGATCCAGCCGGAGCCCCTGACGACGTCCGGCGACGATGAGAAAGAGACGACCGCCGAAGACGCCAAGGATGAGGACGAGGGCGAAAGCGAAGCGGAAAAGGCCGAGCGTCTGGCCGCCGACACGCCGACGCCGCGCCAACGCCGCCGCGTCGCCGTCGTCGAGGCCATCGACAAGATCACCGCCGAGAGCATGCGGTTCGAGGTCGAGGTCGGCGGCCCGCCGGTCCGCTTCAGCAACAATCTGATCTTCATCGCCCGCGCCTGCGAGGTCTCGGCCGACAACGAGTTGGTCAAGGATGCGATCGCCTATCTGGACGTGACGCTCCAGCCCCGGGCCGCGCGAGGGGCGGCGCCGCGGCAGATCTTCCGCGGCTGGATGTTCTCCTCCACCCCCGCGATCAGCGGGCTGCAGCATCCGCTCTATGACGCCTGGATCGTCGGCTGCAAGGCATAGGCGACCGCGTCCGCTCCCGACAGGGACCGGCCTAGCACGGCGGGGTCCGGCCTGGCCGTGAGCGCCGCCCCGAGCAGGCGCAGATAGGCGCCCTGGGGCGTCTCGATCAGGCCGAACTGGTCCAGATGTTCGGTGCGGAACTGGGCGTCCAGCAGAATCCAGCCCCCGGCGCGCAACCGTGCCACCAGATGCACCAGCGCGACCTTGGAGGCGTCGGTCGCCCGGCTGAACATGCTCTCCCCGAAGAAGGCCCCGCCCAGGGTTACGCCATACAGGCCGCCCACCAGGACCTCGTCGCGCCAGCACTCCAGGCTGTGGGCATGCCCCCGGGCATGAAGCTCCATATACAGGCGGCGGATGGGCGCGTTGATCCAGGTGTCCTCCCGCCCTGGGGCGGGGGCCGCGCAGGCGTCCAGCACCGCCGAGAACGCGGTGTCGATGCGGACGACGAAACGCTCGCTGCGGACCGTCCGGCGCAGACGCGTGGGGATATGAAAGGCCTCCAGCGGGATGACGCCGCGCAGGTCGGGCTCCACGAGGAAGACGCGCGGGTCGTCGCGCGCCTCGCCCATCGGGAACACGCCCCGCGCATAGCAGCGCAGCAGGTCCTCCGCCGTGAACGCGACCGGTCCGGAGGCGGAGAGGTCGCTCACCGGATCAGCCGGCGGCCTGCCGCCTGGCCCAGTTTTCCAGCCAGTGGATGTCGTAGTCGCCGGACAGGATGTCGGGCTCCAGCAGCAGCTTCTGGAACAGGGGAATGGTGGTGTCGACGCCGCCGATGACCATCTCGTTCAGGCTGCGCTTCAGCCGGGCGACGCATTCGGCCCGGTCGCGGCCGTGCACGATCAGCTTGCCGATCAGGCTGTCGTAATAGGGCGGGATCGAATAGCCGGCGTAGATGGCGCTATCCAGCCGCACGCCCAGGCCGCCGGGGGCGTGGAAGTCCGTGACCGTGCCGGGCGAGGGGGCGAAGGTCTCGGCGTTCTCGGCATTGATCCGCACCTCGATGGCGTGGCCCTCGAAATGGATCTCCTCCTGGGTGAAGGACAGCGGCAGGCCGGCGGCGATGCGGATCTGTTCACGCACCAGGTCGACGCCGGTCACGGCCTCGGTCACCGGGTGTTCGACCTGCAGCCGGGTGTTCATCTCGATGAAGAAGAATTCGCCGTCCTCCCACAGGAACTCGATCGTGCCGACGCCCAGATAGCCGATCTTGCCGATGGCGCGGTTGACGACCTCGCCGATCTTGACCCGTTCAGCCGCCGACAGGGCGGGCGAGGGGGCCTCTTCCAACACCTTCTGGTGGCGGCGCTGCAGCGAACAGTCGCGCTCGCCCAGGTGGACCACGTTGCCGTGGCTGTCGGCCACGACCTGGATCTCGATATGGCGCGGCTTCTGGAGGTAGCGCTCCATATAGACCGCGCCGTTGCCGAAGGCGGCCTTGGCCTCGGTCTGGGCGGTCTGGACGGCCTCGACCAGGTCCTCGGGCGTCAGGGCCACCTTCATGCCGCGCCCGCCGCCGCCGGCGGCCGCCTTGACGATCAGGGGGAAGCCGATGGCCTTGGAGGCCTCGATGGCGTCCTCGACCGTCTCCACCTCGCCGGCGGAGCCGGGCACGCAGGGGATGCCGGCCTCCAGCACCGTCTGTTTGGCGCTGATCTTGTCCCCCATGACCCGGATATGCTCGGGCTTGGGCCCGATGAAGGTCATGCCGTGGGCCTCGACGATCTCGGCGAAGCGGGCGTTCTCGGACAGGAAGCCGTAGCCGGGGTGGATGGCCTGGGCCCCGGTGATCTCGGCCGCCGCGATGATCGAGGGAATGTTCAGATAGGATTTGGCGGCGGGTGCCGGGCCGATGCAGACGCTCTCGTCCGCCAGCCGAACCCACATGGCCCCGCGATCGGCCTCGGAGTGCACGGCCACGGTGGAGATGCCCATCTCCTTGCACGCGCGGTGGATCCGCAGCGCGATCTCGCCCCGGTTGGCGATCAGGACCTTGGTGAACACGCTCAGGATTCCAGCAGCACGAGGGCTTCGCCGAACTCGACCGGCTGGGCGTCGCCGACCAGGATGTCCGAGACGACACCGTCGCGCGGGGCCTGGATCGGGTTCATGGTCTTCATGGCCTCGATGATCAGCAGGGTCTGGCCCTTCTTGACCTTGTCGCCGGCCTGGACGAAGGGCGCGGCCTCGGGCGAGGCCTGCAGATAGACGGTGCCGACCATCGGCGACTTCACCTGTTCGCCCGCCTTGGCGACGATCGTGGCGGGGTCGGACGGCATCGTCAGAGGGGTAGCGGCCGGCGCGGGGGCCGGCGCGGCGTGGGCAACGGCCGGCGCATACGACATCACCGGGGCGGCGCTGATCTCGCGGGCGACGCGGATGCGCAGCTCGCCGCGCTCCACCTCGATCTCGGTCAGGCTGGTGTCGTTCAGGATGTCGGCAAGCTGGCGCACCAGGCTGGGGTCGATCTCGACCGACGGTTCGTTCTTCAGCGATTTTTCCGACGCCATGAAATCTTTGCCTTGTGGTCTGGGGTCAAACGGTCGGCGCGGAACGACGTTCCTGCACCAGCCGGAGGGCGGCCTTGACGGCCAGTTCGTAGGAGTGGGCGCCGAAGCCCGAGACGACGCCGGTCGCGGCCAGCGAAACGTAGGTCTGGTGCCGGAATGCCTCGCGCGCCGCCGGGTTCGACAGGTGGCACTCGACGATCGGAATGATCAGGGCCTTGAGCGCGTCCAGCAGGGCGATCGAGGTATGGCCATAGCCGGCCGGGTTCAGGACCAGGGCGTGCGCCTCGGTGCGCGCCTCCTGCACCCAGTCGATCAGTTCGCCTTCGTGATTCGTCTGGCGGAACACGACGGACGCGCCTTCGGCCGCCCGCTCGCACAGCGCCTGGACGTCGGCCAGGGTCTCGCGCCCATAGATATGCGGTTCCCGCACACCGAGGAGGTTGAGGTTGGGGCCGTTCAGGACGTAGAGGACGGGGGTTTCGGGCATTCGCTCCGGACGGGTTGGCGACGGCGGAACCGCTTCGGTGGGGCGGCCTTTTAGCGGAACGACGGCCCTCGTCAAAGCCGAGGTGCGTCGGACCGGATCGGGTTGACGTAACGACATGCGCATTCAAGTCAACGGAGATACGCGCGAGATCGCCGCGCGGACGGTGCTCGGCCTCGTCGAGGAACTGGGTTTCGACGTGCGCAAGGTCGCCGTCGAGCGCAATCTGGCCATCGTGCCCCGGTCGATGCACGCCGAAACCGCCCTCGCCGAGGGCGATCGGATCGAGCTGGTTCAGTTCGTCGGCGGGGGTTGAACGGGTTTCGCTTGATCGCCCGTGCGCCTAGATAGAGGCCATGAACGCCCCCTTCACCGCGCCGCTCGTCATTGACGATCCGATGGACACATGGACCGTCGCCGGTCGGACCTTCAACTCGCGCCTGATCGTCGGCACCGGGAAATATGCCGACTATGCCCAGAACGCCGCCGCCGCCGAGGCGGCCGGGGCGGATATCGTCACCGTGGCCCTGCGCCGGGTGAACCTGTCCGACCCGTCCCAGCCGATGCTGGTCGACCATGTGAAGCCCGACCGGTTCACCTTCCTACCCAATACGGCGGGCTGTTTCACCGGCGAGGACGCGGTGCGGACCCTGCGGCTGGCGCGCGAAGCCGGGGGCTGGGATCTGGTCAAGCTGGAGGTGCTGTCGAACTCGGCGCACCTGTATCCCGACATGATCGAGACCCTGCGGGCGCTGGATCTGCTGGTCGCCGACGGCTTCGACGTCATGGTCTACTGCACCGACGACGTGGTCATGGCCAAACGGCTCGAGGACGCGGGCGCCGCGGCGATCATGCCCGCCGCCAGCCCGATCGGCTCGGGCCTGGGCATCCAGAACCGGGTCAATATCCGGCTGATCGTGGAACAGGCCAGGGTGCCAGTCCTGGTCGACGCCGGGGTGGGCACGGCCTCGGACGCCACCATCGCCATGGAGCTGGGCTGCGACGCGGTGATCGCCAATACGGCCATCGCCGGGGCGCGCGACCCGATCGGCATGGCCCGCGCCATGAAGCACGCGGTCATCGCGGGCCGCGAGGCCTATCTGGCGGGGCGGATGCCGAAGCGGATGTATGCTGACCCGTCCTCGCCGCTGGGCGGTCTGATCTGAGCGATCGCCGGTTGACGGCGGCGGCGCGGCGGGCCATCGTGTTCCTGAAATGTTCACGGAGGCGGCCATGCGCTTGCTGACGGCGAGGGGCTACAGCCTCCTGATCGCCCTTCTACTGGTGGTGCTGATGGTTGGAAGGTTCGGGGCAGGTACCGCAGGGGCCCAGGATGCCGAGGTTCGCCACGCGACCGGCACGTTCGCGGTCACCATGACGCCGGGCGACGAGGAGTCGGTCCAGGCCGACATCGGCCTGTCGCGCTACGTCCTGTCGAAGACCTTCGAGGGGGGCATCAGCGGCGTTTCGAGCGGCCAGATGCTGGCGGGAGGGCCGCCGGGCAGCCAGACGGTTGGGACCTATGTCGCGCTGGAGCGGGTGGTGGGAACGCTGGACGGGCGGACGGGCGCGTTTCTGCTGGCCCATCGCGGCGACATGAACGCGGAGGGGTACAGCCTGTCGATCACGGTCGTGCCCGGATCCGGAACTGGAGAACTGTCGGGTCTGACCGGCGAGTTCGGCCTGACGATCGCAGACGGCGTTCACCACTATGACCTGGCGTATCGACTTCCCGGGCAGTGACATCAGACCCGGCTTGGCGATGCCTCGGATCTTCGGCATGCTGCCGGGGTTGAGAGAAACAGGATGCGACCGAGACTTCTCGCCTTCACCGCCGCGATGCTCTGCCTGGCCGGTCCCGCGGCCCTGGCCGACGCGACGACGGCTCAGGCCGACGCCCGGGCCAGCGCGGCGCTGATCCAGTCGCCGAAGGGCTGCGGCCGGGTCGGTTCGGCGTTGGACGCGGCCCCGGAAGCCGACATGGTCATGGTCGACGGCTTCGGCGCGGCGCGCTGGACCGTCGACACCGACAACCCCGAGGCCCAGGCCTGGTTCGACCATGGGGTGCGGCTGCGCTGGGCCTTCGAACACAAGGAGTCCGTCCGGGCCTTCCGCAAGGCGCGGACACTGGACCCAGACTGCGGGATGTGCGCCTGGGGCGAGGCCTGGGCCCTGGGGCCGAACCTCAATGGCGGCGGGAACGACGACGCCTCGATGAACCGGGGCCGGGTCCTGGCCCGGCAGGCGCGCCGCCTGGCCCGCGATGCGACGGCCACGCAGCGTCAGATGATCGACGCAATGATCCAGCGCTACTCCGGCCGCAAGGCCAGCCGGGACGTCCGCTTCGCCCGCTCCATGGACCGGATCGCGCGGCGGGCAAACGACGATCCCCTGATCGTCGCGGTCGCGGCCGACGCCTGGATGCTGCAGGCGGACGAATGGTTCGACGACGAGGGCCGCCCCAAGGATCAGGGCGTCGTCCGCGCCATGACCCTGCTGGAACAGTCGCTGGCCCGCGCGCCGAACGATCCCGGCACCATTCACCTCTACAGCCACCTGACCGAATGGTCGGACGATCCGCATAAGGCCATCCCCTATGGCGAGCGTCTGGCGGCCCTGACGCCGGGGGCCTCGCATCTGGTGCACATGCCGTCGCACACCTTTTACCGCGTGGGCCGATACCGCGACGCCATGCGGTCGAACGTCGGGGCCGTGGCCCTGGACAAGCGCTATGACGAGCTCGCCGCGCCTCCGGGCGGGGTGGTCGGCATGCCGCTGCACGGCCACAACCTGCATTTCGGCATGGGCGGGGCCCTGATGGCCGGCGGGGCGCAGGAGGGGCTGGCCCTGGCCGCCGATTTCCTGAGCCTCTATCCGGACATCGCGGTCGACGCGGTCTGGCGGCAGCTGATGGCCAACGACGCCTATGCCATCTACGGCCGGTTCGGCACGGCCGAGCAGGTCGCGGCCCTCAAACAGCCGCCGGCCGACCGACCCCTGCTCCGCGCCAGCTGGCACTACGGTCGGGGCGAGGCGGCGGCGCGGGCGGGCGACAACCGCGCCGTTCGGGCCGATGCCGAGGCCATCAGAACGATCCGGTCGGATCCTGCCATCACCGGCGACGACGCCCAGGAACAGAAGGACTTCATGGAGGTCTCCCAGCGGGTGCTGGAGGGCCGGGCCGCCATGCTGGAGGCCAATGCCCCTGCGGCCATCGCCGCCTTCACCCGCGCGGCGGAGATTCAGGCCCAGGAGAGCGAGGGCGGGGACCCGCCGATCATCTGGTATCCGACCCGTCGCAGCCTGGCCGCCGCCCTGCTGGCCAACGGCGACGCAGCGGGGGCCAAGGCCAAGATCGAAGAACTGCTGACCGACTGGCCGATGGACCCTTACAGCTATTTCGTCCTGGCCGAGGCCGAGGCTGCCCTGGGCGAGCGGACCGCTGCGGAGGCCGCCCGGGCCCGGGCCGCCGTCGAGTGGATCGGCGGCGAGATGCGACTGGCGCTGGCCTAGCCGGCCCGGGCCGCGGCGATCGCCGCCGCGACCTCCTGCGGGGCGATGCTGGAGGTGGTCCGGCCGTTGATCAGAAAGGTCGGCGTTCCCACCAGACCCAGGGTCGCCCCGGTCGTGTGGATGTCGGCGAGGTGGCGGTTCATATCGGTCGATCCGATGGCCGCCGCCGCGGCCGGCATCGCGATCCCGTTCTCGGCCAGGATGCGATCGACGCTGTCGCGGGTCAGGCCATTCTCGGCCATCAGCGCCTGATGGACCTGCAGATACCGCCCTTGCTGCTGGGCGGCCAGGGCCGCGCGCGCGGCATAGTTGGACGTCGTATCATCGCCCCGGTCCAGGATCGGCCACTCCTTGAACACGAACCGCACGTCCGGATGCGCCTGCATCAGGGCCACATAGTCGCGGGCCACGGCCTTGCAGCCCGGGCAGCGGTAGTCGAAGAATTCGATCACAGTGACCTTGGCGTCCGCCGGCCCGAAGGCCGGGTCGCGAGGATCGAGCGCGATCAGGGCCGGATTGGCGGCCACGGCGGTGTTGATCTTTTCGACCGTGCCGTTGGTTTCGGCCTGTTCGCGAGCCTGGACGACCTCATCCAGCACGGCCGGATTCGCCAGCAGATAGGCCCTCACCCGCGACCCGAAATCGCCGCCGGTCGCATAAGGCGCGACCGAAAAGCCCAGCGCCACGACCGCCACCGCCAGAGCCGCCGCTCCGCCGCGCCCCGAGCCGAACCAGGCCAGGGGATCGCGCGGCGGCGCGGCGCGCGGGGTCTCGGTCGGGGTCGGATCGGTCATGCGGAGGCTCTGGCGAAAGGATCAGGCGACGGGCGGCGGGATGACGGTCGGGCGGTCGCGCCGTTGCTCCTGACGCCGGTCCAGGTCTTCGATGTCGTCCATGGTCGCCCCGGACGCCAGCACGATGTCCATGGCGCGTCGCCATTCGTTGGAACCCGCCGGCAGCATGTCGCGCGCGCGCAGGGCGAACTGGGTCGCCTCGGCCTGACCCCCGGCGGCGAAATAGTATTCGGCCGAGGCCAGGCGCGCCTCGCCCTCCTTGCCCTGACTGGCATAGGCCTGGGACAGCAGGCGCCAGGCCAGGGTGTTGTCGTCCTCGCGCGCGACCGCCCGCTTCAGCTGGTCGACGGCCTCGTCCAGGCGTGCCGGATCATTGGTCTCGATCAGGGCGTGGGCCAGGTTGATGCGCAGCAGGGGGGCGTCGGGCTTCAGCCGGACCGACTCCGAATGGGCTGCGATGGCCTCGGCGGGGCGGCCCTCCTCGAACAGGATCTGCCCCTTCAGCTCATACAGGTATGGGTCGGCCGGCTGTTCCGCGATCAGGGCGTCGGTCGCGTCCAGGGCCTTTTGCGTCTGACCGTCGCGGTACCAGGCGATGGCCCGGGCGTATCGGGCGGGGAAGGAGGTGTCCGAGGATCCGTAGGCCCGCAGGGTCGTGTTGGGCGCGTCCATGAAGGCATGGATCTTGGCGCGGATCAGGGCGTGCTGGGCCAGCCGCTCGGGACTGTCCGCCTGGCCATAATGGCTGGCCGCCTCGACCGGGCGACGCAGGGCCTCGATCCGCTGACCCGACAGGGGGTGACTCCGGAAATAGGGATAGCGGCGGGCGTCGGAGAAGACCTCCTGGCTGCGGAAATTCTCGAAGAACTCCACCAGACCGCGTCCGGACTCGCCCGCGGCCTCCAGGCCGCGCTGGGCGGTGATGTCGGCCTCGCCTTCCTGCCCCTGCAGATAGCGGAGGGCGTTCACGGTGCCGAAGAACTGGCCCGAACCCAGCAGGGCCGCGCCCGCGCCGGGCTGGCCGGCGGCGATGGCCAGGGCCCCCAGCGCCATGGTCATCAGGAACGGCTGCATCGCCGCGCTCTGGGCCCCCTGGCGCAGCACGTGGCGGTTCTTCACGTGGCCGGCCTCGTGCGCCAGAACGCCCAGCAGCTGGTTGGGGTTTTCCGTGCGCAGGATCAGACCGGTGTTGACGCCGATGACCCGGTTGCCGGTGGCGAAGGCGTTCAGATCCCCGTCGTTGACCAGCAGGACCTGGATCTCGGACGGCTCCAGCCCCATCGCCGAGAAGACCGGATCGGTCCATTCGCGGATGATGCCCTCGACCTCGGTGTCGCGGATGGTCGACTGGGCCGAGGCCGGGGCGGCGACGGCCGCGACGAGGGCGGCCGTCGCGACGGCGCAGGCCCATCGCCCGACAAGGCGGGACGCGGTTCGACTCGACCCGATCATGGCCAACTCCTTCGACGGCGCCCCCGCCTTGTCTTCCTTACACGATTTAGGACGTCACGACCCCAGACGCCACCATCCGCGCTTGGGTTTGACCGGGGGCGCGGTGATCTGCGCCGGGTCGTTGGCGATGATGGACGACAGATCCGCCTCGGGCTTGGGTGGAGCCACGTGGGTCACCAGGGTGGCGATCTCGGGCTCGGTCAGCGGCTCCGGCGCGGGTTCGGCTTCCACTTCCATGGCTGCGGGCTCCGGCGCCAAGGCCGGTTCCAGATCCGGTTCCGCTGCTGCGGTCTCGGCGACGAAGGCGATCTCCGCGTCCAGGGGCGGAGCGATCTCGGCCGTGTCGTCCGCGACGGTCACGCCCGTGTCCAGGTCCAGCGCGGCCGACGTCTTGCGGCGCACCCGCCGGCGCTGCGGCTCAGCCAAGACCACGGGCGCGGGCGCGTCGGAGGCATCGTCCGGCAGCATGACGGCGGGCGGCGAGTCCGGGGATCCGTCGGCCGGCATGCCTTCGTTGGTGGCGCGGCCCTCGACCTTCAGGTCGTGCGGCGTCGCCCGATCGCCACGGCCGCGACCGCGGCGCCGACGGCGCGAACGCCCGCCCTCGCGATCGCCGGCGATCTCGCCGTCCGGCCGTTCGCCGATCCGCTCCTCGACGTCGTCGGCGGCCGTTTCCATGACCATCGACGGTTCGGGCGCGCGTTCGCCGCGTTCGGTCCGCGCCTGGGGGTTCAGCGGATCGAACCAGACATAGGGGTCCTCCAGCGACGGCGTGCGGCCGCGCACCCAGAAGAAGTTGCTGGATCCCGTGGCGGCCGTGTCGCCGTCCTCGCGGACCCGGCGTCCGCCGCGACGTCCCCGACGGCGCCGCCGACCGGCCTCGCTGTCATCGTCGTCCTCGGCGGCCAGACCCTCGACCACGGCCTCGGCGGCGATCGGGGCGGCCTCCTCGTCCCGGCGACCGCCGCGACGGCGGCGTCCGCGACCCCGGCCGCGTTCGCCCTCGACCCGTTCGGCGCGTTCGGCCCGCTCACGCGGTTCGTCGTCCTCGGTGTCTTCGCGGTCCAGGGCTTCCTCGTCCTCGGCGTCGAGGATGAAGTCCTCTTCGTCGTCGTTGTCGTCCTCATCCGCATAGGCGGCGTCGTCGAAATCGTCCTCGAGATCGGACAGGGACACGACGGCCTCGGGCGCGACGAAGTCCTCATTGGTCTCGGTGCGCTCGATGGCGCTCTCGCCCTGACCCAGGCGGTCGTCGATCTGGATGATCACGGCCAGGCCGCGGCGCTCCAGCAGACGCTGCAGATAGTCGCGCTTGTGGTTCAGGATGTAGAGAGCGACGGCCGAGGAGACCTTGAGGTTGATCGATCCCGCGCCGTTCTTGCCGGCCTCGATGTCGACCGCGCGCAGCACCATCAGGGCGGCGGACTCGGCCGAACGGACGCGACCCGCGCCCTGGCAGTGCGGGCAGACCTCGGTGGCGCCTTCCAGCACGCCCAGACGGCGGCGCTGGCGGCTGATCTCCATCAGGCCGAAGCCGGAGATGCGGCCCATCTGGATGCGGGCCCGGTCGAAGCTGAGCTCGTCCTTCAGGATGCGTTCGACGGTCCGGTTGTTCTTGGACTCGTCCATGTCGATGAAATCGATGACCACCAGGCCGGCGAGGTCGCGCAGGCGCAGCTGGCGCGCGGCCTCGACGGCGGCCTCGCAGTTGGTCTTGAAGGCCGTGGCCTCGACGTTGCGTTCCTTGGTGGCGCGACCGGAGTTGACGTCGATCGCGACCAGGGCCTCGGTCTGGTTGATGACCAGATAGCCGCCCGACTTCAGCGGCACCACCGGCTGGTGGATCTGGGTCAGCAGTTCCTCGATGCCGTTGGCGGCGAACAGGGGCTTGGACCCCTGGTACAGGTGCACCTTCTTGGCTTGCGAGGGCATCAGCACCCGCATGAAGTCTCGCGCCTCCTTGAAGCCTTCGAGGCCTTCGACCTGGATGCCGTCGAAATCCTTGTCGAACATGTCGCGCACGGCGCGGCGGACCAGGTTTTCCTCCTCATAGATCAGCGAGGGGGCATGGGAGGCGAGGGTGGTTTCGCGGATCGTCTCCCACAGGCGCAGCAGATATTCGTAGTCGCGCTTGATCTCGGCCTTGGTGCGCTTGGCCCCGGCCGTGCGGATGATCAGGCCCATGCCGCGCGGCACGTCGAGAGCGGCGGCCGCGGCCTTCAGGCGCTTGCGGTCGGTGGCCTGGGTGATCTTGCGGGAGATGCCGCCGCCCTTGCCGGTGTTGGGCATCAGCACGCAGTAGCGGCCGGCCAGGGACAGCCAGGTGGTCAGGGCCGCGCCCTTGCCGCCGCGCTCGTCCTTGACGACCTGGATCAGCAGGATCTGGCGGCGCTTGATGACGTCCTGGATCTTGTAGCGCCGCATCAGGCGCCGCTTCAGGCGCTCCTCTTCGGCCATGCCGCCTTCGGACTCGCCGTCGTCGCGGGCGTTCTCGTCGTCGTGATCGTCTTCGGCCGTGTCGGTCTCCGCCATGATGGCGTCGCGATCCGCGGCCGGGATCTGGTAATAGTCCGGGTGGATTTCGTTGAAGGCCAGGAAGCCGTGGCGGTTGCCGCCGTATTCGACGAAGGCGGCCTGCAGGCTGGGCTCTACGCGGGTGACCTTGGCGAGGTAGATGTTGCCGCGCAGCTGGCGCTTGGTCTTCGACTCGAAGTCGAATTCCTCAACCTGGCGGCCGTCCACGATGGCGACGCGGGTTTCTTCCGCGTGCGCCGCATCGATAAGCATGGTCTTTGACATTGATGGTATCTCTCTGGCGCGCGCGGCCTGTGCCATCTGGGGCAGGGGCGGCTCGCCGAACGGGGTAAGGGGCGGTGGCAGGCGTCATCCGGTCGTCGCGGCGATGGCCGGGGACGAGGGCGACCGGGCCGCTGAGAGGCACCGATCCAGAGGGGACGCAGGCGGGATGGCCCATGGGTTCTTGTCTGTCCTGGACCCGCATGCGCCGAGGGCGTCGCAAGATCCGGTTCGGAAGGCCCGCTTCGTCGATGTCAGGTGCAACCCATCACAGGGTGAGACCTGGCGATCCGCGAAGGCGGGAAGTCAGCGTCGCGCCGGCACCGCGCCAGACCGTCTATGCGGCGGCGCGATCGTTCGCGAACGGTCCAAGCATAGGCATGCCGGGTGTGAATGAAAAGCCACGATGGATTTCACCGCCGCGCTTAACCCAATTCCAACCGCGATCGGGCAAGGTGCCGACCAGACTAAAGCCGAACTGCCGGCAGAATGCGCGGATCCATGCGTTTCAATCTTTCACAGTGGGGCGTCCGGGACTGGGCGCTGACCGCGCTCGCGCTGGTCGTGTTGGCGGCCGTCCTGCTGGCCGGGACCCGCAGCATGGCGGTCGGGACCGGCGGCGACGTGCTCGGGGTGCGGTTCGGTGGAGACGCCGAGCGGACGCGCGTGGTGATCGATCTGGGACGATCGGCGCGCGGGTCCATCGTCGAATCCGGCGCATCCGGTAAGGTGGTCGTGGCGCTGGCCGGCGTGGGATCCGGTCGCGGCGTGGATGGGAGCGGGTCGGGTCTGGTCCGCGACTGGCGGGTCAGCCCGTCCGGGACGGCGTCCCGGGTGGAACTGGCGCTGGCCCGGACCGCGCGGATCGAGCGCCGCTTCCTGCTCCCGCCGGGCGACGGGGTCGGTCACTATCGCTATGTGATCGACATCGCCGCCACCGGCGGGCCGGTGGCCGGAGCCACCACGCGTCCGACGTCGCCGCGCCCCCCCGTCCGCGCCGAGCGCCCCCTGGTCGTGATCGATGCCGGGCATGGCGGCCGCGATCCGGGCGCCATGGGGGCTCAGCGGTCCGAGAGCCAGGTCACCCTGGCGGCCGCCCTCGCCCTGCGGGACGAACTGCAGCGGACCGGTCGATACCGGGTCCAGCTGACCCGCGAGAGCGACGTCTACGTCGACCTCTACCGCCGGGTGCGCATCGCCCGTCAGGCGGACGCGGACCTCTTCATCTCCCTGCATGCCGACGCTGGAGCGGATCCGGCGATCCGCGGGGCCTCGGTCTATACCCTGTCCGAACAGGGAGCGTCGCGGGCGGTGCGCGAGGTGACGCGGGGCGACAACTGGCATCGTGACCTGCACCTTCCCGGGCGCGACCCGTCCGTGGACCGCATCCTGCTGGACATGACCCAGCGCGCCACCCAGAACCGCTCGGCCCAGTTCGCGCGCGTGCTGCTGACCCATCTGGAAGCCGCGGATCAGGCCCTGCTGCGCCGCAGCCACCGCGACGCCGGTCTGGCCGTCCTGCTGGCCCCGGACGTTCCCGCCGTCTTGTTGGAGATGGGTTTCATCACCAATCGGGATGACGAGCGCGCGTTGGGCGATCCGGCGCAACGTCGTCGCCTGGTTCGGGCCGTGGCCGAGGGAATCGACCGCTATTTCCGCGAACCCAGCGCGCCGATGCAGATGGCATCGATGCGCGGAGGGCCGCTATCGCCTTGATATCGTTTAGGTAGTTTTACCAGTTCCGTTGCGCGTTAATATGGAATTGTTTTTCTCACGGTGAAGGTAGCGCTCTGCATTCACCGGGCGTGGACTTCCAATATGCGTAGAGCTTTGCAATCCCTGTCGGGGCGGATCGCCCTGATGATCGTGGCCGGTCAGGCTGTATTGTCACTGGGCCTGGTGCTGGCGACTTCCTGGCTGATGACAAATGACGCGAAGGCTCGGGCCGCGGAACGGCAGGAAGCCAATATGCGTGTCGCCTGGCACGTCCTGGGCGGCTACGGCGAGGGATACGAGGTTCGCGACGGCGCCATCTATGTCGGTGCCACCGTCCTGAACGACAACTTCGTTCCGGTAGATCAGATCAAGGCCCTGGTCGGGGGTACGGCGACCGTCTTCATGGGTGACACCCGGGTGACGACGAACGTCAAGAAGCCGGACGGCAGCCGCGCGGTCGGCACGCCCCTTGCCGCGGGCCCCATCTACGACACCGTCCTGAAATCCGGAAAGACCTTCCGTGGAGAGGCTGACATTCTCGGCAAGCCCTTCTTCACGGCCTATGACCCTATCAAAAACGCGAAGGGCGAGGTGATCGGCATCCTCTATGTCGGCATCCCCCAGGCGGAGTTCCTGCAGAGCGTCACCGAGACCCGGAATGCGATGATCGGCCTTGGGCTCGCGATCGCCGCGGTCGTGACCCTGGCCTGCCTGTTCGGCACGCGCCGTCTGCTGGGACCACTGGAGGGTCTGACCGCCAATATGTATCGCCTGGCCGAGGGCAAGACGGACATCGATACGCCCTGGGCCCATCGCAAGGACGATATCGGCCAGATGGACCGGGCCGTCGGGCAGTTCCGGGACTCCGCACTGGAGCGGATTCGGCTCACTGAAGAGGCCGCACGCGAACGGGCCAAGGCGGACAAGGAGCGGATGGCTGTCGAACAGGAGCGCGCCCGGTCAGCTGAGGCCACGGAACAGTCCAGACAATCGGTCGAGCGCGAGCGTGCCCGGACGGCGCAGGAAGACGCCAGCATCATCGCCACCCTGGGGGACGCCCTGTCCTCCCTGGCGGACGGCAATCTGGCGCGACGCATCACCATCGATCTCGCGCCGAAGGCCGAGCGTCTGAAGCAGGATTTCAACGCGGCAGCCACCGCCCTGGCCAATACGATGAGCGAAGTGACCGAGGTCGTCGGCGGGGTCGAAGCCGGGTCCGGCGAAATGGCGGGCGCGGCGATGAATTTGTCGCGCCGGACCGAGCAGCAGGCGGCCGCGCTTGAGGAAACGGCGGCCGCGCTGGACGAGATCACCGCCACGGTGCGCTCGACCGCGGAAAGCGCCGCACAGGTCGCCGATGTCAGCAGCGCTGCCATGAAGCGGGCCGAGACGGGCGGCGATGTGGCCGATGACGCCAATGCGGCGATGAGCGCCATCTCCAAGAGCGCCGGGGCCATCACTCAGATCGTCAGCGTGATCGACGAGATCGCCTTCCAGACCAATCTGCTGGCGCTGAACGCGGGCGTCGAGGCCGCGCGCGCCGGCGATGCGGGCCGAGGCTTTGCCGTGGTGGCGTCCGAGGTGCGCGCCCTGGCGCAACGCTCGGCGGACGCAGCCAAGGAGATCAAGGTTCTGATCCTCGACTCCAGCAAACAGGTCTCGTCGGGGGTCGATCTGGTCGGTCGGACCGCGGAGGCCTTGCTGACCATCCGATCCGAGGTCGAACAGGTGAAAACCCTGGCCCTGACCATCGCCGCCTCGACCGCCGAACAGGCGACCGCCCTGCAGCAGGTCAATGCCGCCATCAACCAGATGGACAATGTGACCCAGCAGAACGCCGCCATGGCGGAGGAGGCGACGGCCGCCAGCCAGATGCTCTCGGACAAGGCCGCCGAACTGGGCCGGCTGGTGGGTCGGTTCGACCTTCAGGCCGGACACGCCCCCCGGCAGACCTATTCGCAGGCCGCCTGAGAAGCGGGGGCGTCATCCGGCCCGCCGGCGTCCGTCGCGACGGCGGTCCCGGGCGGTCGGGACGCGATATTCGCGTCAGCGTGTTTGCGGTGTCGCCGACGTCGTCTAAACCCTCCTCGATGCCGTTCTGTCGGAGAGCCTGGTGAAGATTGCTGAACGCTGGTTCGTGATGGCGGGCGTCGCCTTGCTGGGCGGGATCGCCCTGGCCGGGCTGGTCGTCGCCGTCTATGCGGCCTGGCTGTTCCATGACCTGCCGGACGCGTCGGAGTTGGCCGACTATCGCCCCGCGACGGCGACGCGGGTCTATGCCGGGGACGGGACGCTGATCGGCGAGTTCTCGGACGAGCGCCGCATCTATGTGCCCTATGAGCAGATCCCACCCCTGGTGGTGAAGGCCTTCCTGGCGGCGGAGGATCGCAATTTCTTCCAGCACGGGGGCATCGACGTCTCGGGACTGGGCCGGGCCATGTTCAAGAACGTGTTCAACGCCGCGACGGGGCGGCGGCTGGAAGGCGGCTCGACCATCACCCAGCAGGTGGCCAAGAACGTTCTGCTGACCAACGAATCCACACTTGGCCGCAAGCTTAAGGAGGCGATCCTCTCCAGCCGGCTGGAGACGACCCTGTCCAAGGAGCAGATCCTCGAGCTGTATCTGAACGAGATCTTTCTGGGCTACCGGTCGTACGGCGTGGCCTCGGCGGCCTACAACTATTTCGGCAAGTCGCTGGATCAGCTGACGCCGGATCAGGCCGCCTTCCTGGCGGCCCTGCCCAAGGGACCGAACAACTACCACCCCAAACGCCACCCGGCCGCCGCCAAGGGCCGCCGGGACTGGGTGCTGGGCGAGATGGCCCAGAACGGTTTCATCACCCAGGCCGAAATGACAGAAGGCCAGGCCCGACCGCTGAACGCGCAGGACGCCCCGCGTCGGGCCGCCTATCAGGACGCCGACTTCTTCGTCGAGGAGGCCCGCCGGCAGGCCCGGGCCAACCCGGACTTCGGTGACCAGTTGAACGCCGGCGGCTTCTATATGCGGACGACGCTGGACCCGTCGCTGCAGACCGCGGCGCGCGACGCCCTGATGCGGGGGCTGGAGAACTACGACCGTCGGCATGGCTGGCGCGGGGCCTGGGGCACGACCGACTTCGCCCCGGGATGGCAGGCCGTCGCCCTGCGTCAGGCGGCCCCGCCCGAGCGCCGCGAATGGCGCGCCGCGGCCGTGGAAAGCGTCTCGGGCAATACGGTGCGCATCCGCACGGCCCGCGATGACGAGACCGGAACCCTGATCGCGGCCGATGCGGCCTGGGCCAATGCCAACCGCCCGCTGAAGCGCGGCGACCTGATCTTCGTCGAGCCCCGCGCCGGCCAGTACGCGCTGAAACAGGTGCCCCTGGTCAACGGTGCCATGGTGGCGATCGAACCGCAGTCCGGCCGCGTGCTGGCCATGGTCGGCGGCTATTCCTATGCGCTGTCCAGCTTCAACCGGGCGACCCAGGCCCAGCGCCAGCCGGGTTCCGCCTTCAAGCCGTTCGTCTATGCCGCCGCCCTGGAGGGGGACTTCACCCCGGCCTCGATCGTGGTCGACGGACCGATCAGCTTCGCGGGCGGACCCAATGGCGGGCGCTGGACCCCGGAGAACTACAGCCGCCGCTACTATGGCCCCTCGACGCTGCGTCGGGGCCTGGAGCTGTCGCGCAACGTCATGACCGTAAGGCTGGCGGACAGCATCGGCATGAAGAAGGTCGTCGACCTGGCCGCACGGATGGGCGTGGCCAGCAACCTGCAGCCCAATCTGTCGGTGTCGCTGGGGGCGGGGGAGGTCACACCCTACAATCTGACGGCCGCTTATGCGGCCTTCGTGAACGGTGGGCGGAGGGTCAATCCCTATCTGATCGAATATGTGCAGGACCGGGACGGGGAGACCATCTTCCGGGCCGATCCGCGTCGTTGCCGCGACTGCGGGCGTGCCTTCTCGGGCCAGGCCTCGCCCTTCCTCGAACCGCGCGGAACCCAGGTCATCGATCCGATCACCGCCTATCAGATCAGCTCGATGCTGGAAGGCGTCGTACAGCGCGGGACGGCGGCGAGCGCCGCCAGTCTGGGCCGCTGGGTCGGCGGCAAGACCGGTACGACCAACGAGTATCGCTCGGCCTGGTTCGTCGGGTTCACCACCGATATCGTCGTTGGGGTCTTCATCGGCTTCGACGACAACCGCTCGCTGGGGTCCGGCGAGGCCGGGGCATCGGCCGCCGTGCCGGTGTTCATCGATTTCATGCAGGACGCGCTGAAGGTGCGTCCGGCTCGGCCCTTCGTGCGCCCGCCCAATGCGGTCTTCCGCGACGTGAACGGTATCGAGGAAGCCTTCCGGCCCGGTACCGAGCGGCGCCGCGAGGAGGAGCGGCAGGTCCGCGACGTCGCCGCTCCGGTCGGACCCCAGAACTACAACGACGTGATCCGTCGGGAGGCCGAAGCCGACGCCGGGCCCGCGCCGGGCCTGAACGCTCAGCCAACGGCGCCACCACCCCCGCAACGCGCGGAGCCGGCCGAGGACCTGAGCGGGTTGTACTAGGGCGGGCCCGGACGATCGGGCCGTGCGATTGGCCCTCGACCCCCGCTCCCCGACCCTCTATGTCCGCGCCTCACCTTTGGATCGCAGGAGTGCGCGATGAGACCGGATGTCGAGGCCATGAAGGCCGACATCGAGCAGAGCGTCGCTCTGCTCAGGAGGCGTCTTTGACTGGGATGTCGCCAATCGAAAGCTCGATGAGCTGAACGCGCGGGTCGAGGACCCGACGCTGTGGAACGACCCCGACGCCGCCCAGGCCGTCAGCCGCGAACGCTCGCGACTGAAGACCCAGATCGACACCGTCCTGGAGATGGAGTCCGGTCTGGAGGACGGCGTCATGCTGGCCGACATGGCCGATGAGGAGGGCGACGCCGCGACGCTGGAAGAGGCGCGCGCGACGCTGAAAGCCATCAAGGACCGCGCGGCCCGGGCCGAGCTGGAGGCCCTGCTGTCGGGCGAGGCGGACGGCAACGACGCCTATCTGGAGGTCAACTCCGGCGCCGGCGGCACCGAGAGCTGCGACTGGGCCGGCATGCTGCTGCGGATGTATTCCCGCTGGGCCAAGGCCCATGGCTATGAGGTCGAGATCGAGGCGTCGGAAGACGGCGATCAGGCGGGCATCAAGTCGGCGACCATCCTGGTCAGCGGTCCGAACGCCTATGGCTGGCTGAAGTCGGAGTCGGGGGTGCACCGGCTGGTGCGGATCAGCCCCTATGACGCGGCGGCCAAGCGGCACACCTCGTTCGCCTCGGTGGGGGTCTCGCCGGTGGTGGACGACACGATCGAGATCGACATCAATCCGGCCGACGTGCGCACCGATACCTACCGGGCGTCCGGGTCGGGCGGTCAGCACATCAACAAGACGGACTCGGCCGTGCGCCTGACGCACATCCCGACCAACACCGTCGTGGCCTGCCAGGCCGGGCGCTCGCAGCACCAGAACCGGGAACAGGCCTGGAAGATGCTGCGGGGCCGACTGTATGAGCTGGAGCTGCAGAAGCGCGAGGCGGCGGCCCAGGCCCTGGCGGACGCCAAGACCGACATCGGCTGGGGTCACCAGATCCGCAGCTACGTCCTCCAGCCCTATCAGATGGTCAAGGACCTGAGGACCGAGGTCGAGACCTCGGACACCCAGGGGGTGCTGGACGGCGATCTGGACGCCTTCATGGGGGCGGCCCTCGCCGCCCGGGTCGGCGAGACGCGCGGCTCGACGGTGGATTGATCCTCCTCTCCCTCTCTCAGGAAAGGGAGAGGATGAGCGGTCAGGCCGGCTTCAGATCGATGACCTGAGGTGCGGGCGCTGTGGCGGCGACCGGCGTCGGAGCGGCGACCGGCGGCGTCGCGACCGCAACCGGCGTCGGCCGGGGGGCGGGAGCCACCGGGGCGGGGGTGTCGCGGCGGCTCTGCAGCACGCGACCCTGGAAATAGGCCCCGATATCGATCGACAGTTGTTCGGCGGTGATGTCGCCGTCGACATAGGCTGTCGAGACCAGCTTGACCTGCTTGCCGGTCACGCCGCCGACGATACGGCCGCGGACCTCCAGATAGTCTGCGGTCACATTGCCCTCGATGGCGCCAGTCTCGCCGACGATCAGACGGCCGACGCGGACGTCGCCCTTGACCGCGCCATCGACCTGCAGGTCGCCGGCGCCGGTCACATGGCCCTCGAACTGCAGATCCGACGACAGGGTCGACAGGCCGCGCGACGAGGCGATCGGGGAGGGTGCGGCCGACGGGGCGACCGAACGGTTCATGCCCGGCGACGGCAGGTCAGGCAGCGGGGGGATGGGCATCGCGTTGCTCGGACGGTCGGGCGTCGCCGGCGCTTTGGGCTTATTGAACAATTTGGTCTCCTGCTCGGAAGAAGCGTGCTGGGTTCTGGGGTCGGCCATCCATCCACACCTCATAGTGCAGGTGAACGCCGGTGGAGCGACCGGTCGTGCCCATGGCACCGATCCGCTGGCCCAGCGCGACGCGCTGACCCGGCTGGACCGCCAGGGTGTTAAGGTGAGCGAAACGAGTCTTGAAACCGTGCCCGTGGTCTATCTCAATGGTATTGCCATACCCTGAACGTACGCCAGCGTACGAAACGACGCCCGGAGCCGTCGCGTGGATGGGGCTGTTCAGAGGCGCGGCGAAGTCCTGACCCTGATGGACGGCCGGTCGACCGTTGAAGGGATCGAACCGCACGCCGAAACCGGAGGTGGTGCGGGCCTGGGTCGGGCGATCGAACGGCAGGCCTTCGGCCGCGTCGGCCAGACGACGCATTTCGGTCAGGTTGTCGGCGGCATGGCGGATACGGACGGCGAAAGGCTCGTCGACGTCCAGGATGGTGGCCAGGGCCTTGGGATCCCGAGCCTCGATCAGCGGCCCGCCCAGGGCCGAGCCGCGTGCCCCATAGACGGCGGGGTTCAGGCCCGCCAGGCGGAAGGCCAGGCGAAGCCGCTCGGCCCGGGTCTGGGCAAAGTCGCCCGCGCGCTCGATGAGCCGCTCCTGGTCCATCCTGACGGCCACGATGCGCTGAACCGGGGCGGCCTGGCCCGCGGCCGGCGGCGTCGCCGGGACCAGGACGGTCTCGGCGCCGTCCACGCCGCGAAACAGGCTCATCACCTGGGTCAGGGCGGCGTGGCGGCGTTCGACCAAGCCGGCCATCTCATCCAGTCCGCCGGTCGTGGCCGACATCCGCACCACGGCGGTCTCCAATCGCGCCTGGAGGTCTGCGTTGAGCCGTTCGGACGCGGCGCGGGCGCGGACCACCTCGGCATCGGCGCGGCTTCGGGTCACCAGGTCGAAAATGAAACCCCCGGACGCCACCAGGGTCCAGCCGGCCAGGATGACGCCGCACAGAGTCAGAAGGATCTGCCGACCGCTGGTCAGAACATAGCCGCGCGTCTCGCTCTGGGTGCGGAGGTAGATGTGGCGTTCCGGAAACCAGAGTTCGATCCAGGAGAGCCTGACCGCTCCCTTATCTTCCGCCATCGTAACACGCCCCCATGTACGGAGCCGACTATCCTTCAACTGTTGCTCTGCCGCAATAGCGTTCACGAAATGTTAACTACGTTGGCGGGTCGATGCTCCGTGAACGAATCTATCCCGGCCAAGATTCGCGCAGCAGGAGATTTAACCGCCGCCGCCTTTCGTCTGCGCCTGAAGCGTCAGCCGGTGAGCCCGTTCGTGGCGGCGAGGACGGCCTCGGCATGGCCCTTGACGGACACCTTGGGCCAGACGTTGCGGACGATGCCGTCCGCGTCGATCAGGAAGGTGGCGCGCTGGATGCCCATATAGGTCTTGCCGTACATGCTCTTCTCGACCCAGACGCCCCAGGTTTCGCAGGCGTCCGCCGCCTCATCCGAGGCGAGAATGACCTTGAGATCGTACTTGGCCTTGAACCGCTCCAGCTTCTTCACCGGGTCCTTGGACACGCCGATGACGGTCACGCCCGCCGCCGCGAAGGCCTCGGCATGGTCCGAGAAATCCCTGGCCTCACTGGTGCAGCCCGGCGTGTCGGCCTTGGGATAGAAATACAGCACCGTGGGGCCGGCCAGGGTGGCGCGGCCACTCCCACCGGCGGGGAGGTCAAGCGCCGGGGCCTTCGAGCCTTCGGTGATGTCGGTCATGGATGGATCTCCGGTCAGACGGGGCGAACGAGCATGAATTTCTTCTTGCCCGCGGCCAGCTTCAGGACGCCGTCCGCATTGACGTCCGCAGCCTCGATAAGACGCGCGCCGTCGGCGATCGCCTCGTCATTCAGTCGCAGGCCCCCGCCCTGGGCCAGACGCCGGGCCTCGCCGTTGGAGGCGGTCAGGCCCGCCCGCGTGGCGACGGCGGCCAGCATGGCCCCGATCACCTCGGCGGACGGCAGGTCGATGGTCGGCAGGTCGCTGGAGAGCGTGCCCCGTTCGAACGCCCCCTCCGCGGCGGCGCGGGCGGCGGCTGCGGCCTCGGCCCCGTGCAGAATGGTGGTCGTGGCGTCGGCCAGGGCCTTCTTGGCCTCGTTGATCTCGGCCCCCTCCAGCGCCTCGAAGGCCGCGATCTGGTCCAGCGGCAGGTCGGTGAACAGGCGCATGAAGCGGGCGACGTCGCCGTCCTCCGTATTCCGCCAGTACTGCCAGTAGTCGTAGGGCGACAGGGCGTCGGCGTTCAGCCAGACCGCGCCGCCGACCGTCTTGCCCATCTTGGCCCCCGAGGCCGTGGTCAGCAGGGGGGTGGTCAGGCCGAAGGCGGGCTTCTGATCCACCCGGCGGACCAGGTCGACGCCGGAGACGATATTGCCCCACTGGTCCGATCCGCCCATCTGCAGCAGGCAGTTGTGGCGACGGTTCAGTTCCAGGAAGTCCACCGACTGCATCAGCATGTAGTTGAACTCGAGGAAGGTCATCGGCTGTTCGCGTTCCAGCCGCTGCTTGACCGAGTCGAAGGCCAGCATGCGGTTGACGGTGAAATGGGTGCCGTAGTCGCGCAGGAACTGGATGTAGCCATAGGTCGACAGCCAGGTGTCGTTGTCGATCATGATCGCGTCCGACGGTCCGTCGCCGAAGGTCAGGAAGCGTTCGAACGTGCCCTTGATCGAGGCCATGTTGGCGGCGATCGTCGCGTCGGTCAGGTGGGGGCGCGAGGCGTCCTTGCCGGTCGGGTCGCCGACCTTGGTCGTGCCGCCGCCCATGATGACGATCGGCCTGTGCCCCGCCTGCTGCAGCCGACGCAGCAGCATGATCTGGATCAGGTGGCCGACATGCAGGCTGGGGGCCGTGACGTCGAACCCGATGTAACCCGTGACCACGCCGGCCTGGGCCGCCGCGTCCAGTTCGACCGGATGGGTGATCTGATGGATATAGCCGCGCGCCTGCATGGTCTGGAGGAAGTCGGACTGGAAGGCGGCGTCGGTCATGGGCTCGGCGGGGCTTGGCGGAGGAAGGAGGGGGCGTGTAGCACGGCAGGATGCCAGAGCGAACTGACCGTCCGACGATGCTGGAAGTCCGACTGAAGCCGCATTCGGCGTCGCCGGAGAGCCCGATCGATGCTCTGACCGTGCAGCTTGAGCGCGACGGCCTGTCCCTGTGGCTGCGCTTCATCGCGGAAGGGCAAATGCCCGAGGTGGTCTGGCCGGGGCCTGCCGCGTCGGGGCGCGCTGATGACCTGTGGCGTCACACCTGTTTCGAGGCTTTTGTGCAGGCCGATGACGGCTATGTCGAATACAACGCGTCGCCATCGGGCCAGTGGGCAACCTATCGCTTCGACTCCCCACGCCAGGGTATGCGGAATGCCCTCGAGGTCGCGACGCCCGGCCTACTGGATTTGGCGTGGGATAGGCTGGCGCTGGAGACGCGAATCGAGCTGCCAAACGGCGCGACGCGACTGGGCCTCTCGGCGGTCATCGAGGCAGTCGGCGGCAGCATCTCCTACTGGGCGCTGGCCCATCCGTCCGATAAGCCGGACTTCCATCATCCCGATTCCTTCATTCTGGACCTGCCATGACGTTCGGTATCGATCGCCTGCTGTCCGAGCCCGATCTGCTGGCGGTGCTCAAGGGACGGCGCGTGGCCCTGCTGGCCCACCCGGCCTCTGTCACCGCCGACCTGACCCATTCGATCGACGCCCTGATCGCGGCGGGGGTGACCATCAGCGCCGCCTTCGGCCCCCAGCACGGGATGAAGGGCGACCTGCAGGACAATATGATGGAGAGCCCGGACGAGACCGATCCGGTGCACGGCTTCCCGGTGTTCAGCCTGTACGGCGAAGTGCGGCGGCCGACGGCCGAGGCGATGCAGACCTTCGACGTGATCCTGGTTGACCTGCAGGACCTGGGCTGCCGCATCTACACCTTCATCACGACCCTGCTGTATGTGCTGGAGGCGGCGGCGGAACACGGGAAAGAGGTCTGGGTGCTGGACCGACCCAACCCCGCGGGGCGGCCGGTCGAGGGCACCACCCTGTTGCCGGGGTGGGAGAGCTTCGTTGGGGCCGGGCCGATGCCGATGCGGCACGGCATGACCCTGGGCGAGCTGGGCCACTGGTTCCTCGATCATTTCAAACTGGATGTGGCCTATCGGGTCATCGCGATGCAGGGCTACGACCCGGAGGCCGGGCCGGGGTTCGGCTGGCCGCTGGGGGAGCGGGCCTGGATCAACCCCAGTCCCAATGCGCCGAACCTGTCGATGGCGCGGGCCTATCCCGGCACGGTGATGGTCGAGGGGGCCACCCTGTCGGAGGGGCGGGGCACAACCCGGCCGCTGGAGCTGTTCGGGGCCCCCGACATCGACGCCCGCGCCGTGATCGCCGAGATGCGGACCCTGGCCCCGCAGTGGCTGGGCGGCTGCGTCCTGCGGGACATGTGGTTCGAGCCGACCTTCCACAAACATGTCGGTCGGCTGTGTTCGGGCGTCCAGATCCATGTCGAGGGCCCGGCCTATGTGCATGGGGCATTCCGGCCCTGGCGGGTGCAGGCGCTCGGCTTCAAGGCGATCCGGCGGCTGTATCCCGACTACGACCTGTGGCGGGATTTTCCCTATGAGTACGCCTTCGGCAAGCTGCCGATCGACGTGATCAACGGCGGGCCCGGGCTGCGCGAATGGGTCGATGATGCCTCCGCGACGGCGGACCATCTGGACGCTATGGCGGGCCCGGACGAGGTGGCCTGGATCGAAGCGCGGCGGCCGTTCCTGCTCTACTAATCGGTCTTGATCGAAAACCGGCGATCGATTAGTTGTCCCGTCAGCGGACCGGGCCCCTCTGACGTCTGATGGCAGACGTGATGTCGGACCGCATCGAGCGAGCTCGGTGCGCGACGGCCCTTCGGTCGATCCCTGATGCGCGCCGTGGTCGCTCCCTGAACATGGGGAGTCCAATGGACCTTATGACTGTCTTTCTGGCCGACTGGCTGGGCAAGCCGGCCTGGATGTGGCTGGCCTTCATGGGCGTGGTCGTCGCGCTGCTCGCGCTGGACCTGGGCGTCCTGCATCGAGACCAGCACGAGATCGGCGTGCGAGAGAGCCTGCTTCTTTCGGGCATGTATATCGCCATCGCGCTGCTGTTCGGCGCGTGGGTCTGGTGGGAGCTGGGCGGCCAGTCCGGCCTCGAGTATCTGACCGGCTTTGCGATCGAGAAGTCGCTGGCGATGGACAACGTCTTTGTCATCGCCATGATCTTCGGCTATTTCGCCATCCCGCGCGCGCTTCAGCACCGGGTGCTGTTCTGGGGCATCCTGGGCGTCATCGTCCTGCGGGCCCTCATGATCGGCGCGGGCGCGGCCCTGGTCAGCCAGTACGGCTGGGTCCTCTATATCTTCGCCGCCTTCCTGGTCTTCACCGGCATCAAGATGTTCCTGGCCGGCGAAGGTCACGCCGACGTGGGGGCGAACCCGCTGGTGCGGTGGATGCGTGGTCATCTGCGCATCACCGACACGCTGCACGGTCAGAAATTCTTCGTGCGCCAGCCCGACTCCAAAGGCCGAATGGTCCTGTGGGCCACGCCGATGTTCCTGGCGCTGGTGATGATCGAGATCGCCGACGTGATCTTCGCGGTCGACTCGGTGCCGGCGATCTTCGCCATCACGACGGACCCGTACATCGTCTACACCTCGAACATCTTCGCGATCCTGGGCCTGCGGGCGCTGTATTTCGCCCTCGCGGCCGTCATCCACCGCTTCGCCTATCTGAAACAGGCGCTGGCGGTGCTGCTGGTCTTCATCGGCGGCAAGATCTTCGTGGCCGACCTTCTGGGCTGGGAGAAGTTCCCGGCGGAATGGTCGCTCGCGATCACGGCCGTGATCCTGTCGACCGGCGTGCTGTGGTCGCTGTGGAAGACCCGGTCAAACGGCGGCGATCCGACCCTGTCCTAGTCGGGGGTGCGGGCCCGGCCGATCAGGCCGGGTCCGTTCAGGCCGGTTCGGCTTCCAGGCGCTTGTCCAGATACAGGCCGACGCGGCGGTCGACGGCGTCGATATGGTCCTGCCAGAAGTGGCTGGCGCCTTCTTCCAGCTCATAGTCGATGACGATGCCCTTCTGGGTGCGCAGCTTGTTGACCACGCGCTCGACCTCGACCGGCGGGACCACGGTGTCGGCGGTGCCGTGCAGGAACAGGCCCGAGGCCGGGCAGGGGGCCAGGAAGCTGAAGTCGTACATGTTGGACGGGGGCGAGACCGAGATGAAGCCGTCCGTCTCGGGCCGGCGCATCAGCAGCTGCATGCCGATATAGGCCCCGAACTGATAGCCGGCGACCCAGGTCTGGGTGGCGGCGGGGTTGTTGGACTGCAGCCAGTCCAGGGCCGTGGCCGCGTCGGCCAGCTCGCCGATGCCGCTGTCGAACTCGCCCTGAGATTTGCCGACGCCGCGCGAGTTGTAGCGCAGGGTGGCGAATCCGCGCTGCTGGAACAGCTGGTGCAGGGTGACCGCGACCGGGTTGTTCATATGCCCGCCCGCCTTGGGGTGGGGATGCAGGATCAGGGCGATCGGGGCATTGGCCCGTTTGCCGGGCGAATAGCGGCCTTCGATGCGGCCGGAGGCGCCGGGCAGGATGACTTCAGGCATGGGGCTCTGGAATCCGTTCAACTGTCATTACGCCACGGCCCCTAATACTTGACCGCTGGGGTAGGACTTTCTAAGTCCACTCCTGCGTTCGGCCGCTTCGCGAAGCGGCGGGTCATAGCACAGGACCCCGCAAAAGCCCGCGATTTTTGAGGACGACGATGCGACTGTCGACCAAGGGACGATACGCCGTGATGGCGATGGCCGATCTGGCCCGCAACAGCCAGGGCGAAGGCGCGTCCGGCCGCGCCGTGTCCCTGGCCGAGATCGCCACGCGGCAAGAGATTTCATTGAGTTACCTGGAACAGCTGTTCGCGCGTCTGCGCAAGGGCGGGCTGGTGCGCAGCGTGCGGGGGCCGGGCGGCGGCTATCGGCTGGCCAAGTCCGCCGGCGAGACCGTGGTGTCGGAAATCGTCCTGGCCGTCGACGAGCCGATCCGCGCCACCCGGTGCGAGGCGCACGGCACGCCGCGGGGCTGCATGCTGGCCGGCGAGAAATGCATCACCCACAATCTGTGGGAGGATCTGGGCGACGAGATCCATCGCTATCTGGCCAGCGTGTCGCTGGAGGACGTGATCCTGAACCGGACCGGTCGGCGCGGCGGGCCGGACACCCGGGCCGGCATCGGGGTGGCGGCATGAGCGGGATCTATCTGGACTACAACGCCTCCGCCCTGGTGCGACCCGAGGTGCAGGCGGCAATGGCTGAGGCTCTGGCCGACAACGGCAATCCCTCGGCCGTGCACGCGGCCGGGCGGCGGGCACGGGCGCGGGTCGAGACGGCGCGGGCGCGGGTGGCCGATCTGGTCGGGGCCGACAGCGCCTCGGTGGTCTTCTCGTCCGGCGGGACGGAGGCCAACGCCCAGGCCCTGGCCAGCGCCCTGGCGGCCGGGTTCGAGCGGCTGATCGTCTGCGCCACTGAACACCCCTGCGTGGCCGAGGCGGCGATGGCCTCGGGCAAGTCCGTCAAGGTCCTGCCGGTCGATGCGCGGGGGGTGATCGAGCTTGGCAAGCTGTCGGAACTGCTGCGGCAGCCAGGCAAGGCCGTGGTGGCCATCCACCACGCCAACAATGAGAGCGGCGTGATCCAGCCGATCCGCGAGGCCGCCGCCCTGGTGCGCGCGGCCGGCGGCTGGCTGCATGTCGACGCCATCCAGTCGGCGGGCAAGATCCCGGTCTCCATGGCCGCCTTGAAGGCCGATAGTCTGACCCTGTCGGCACACAAGCTGGGCGGGCCGCAGGGGGTGGGGGCCCTCGTGCTCGGCGAAGGCCGCTCGGCGGTGCAGATCATCCGCGGGGCCGGGCAGGAGCGCGGCATGCGGGCCGGGACCGAGAACGTCCCCGGCATCCATGGCTTCGGCGTGGCGGCCGACTGTGCCGCGCGCGACCTGACGCTGGCGTCGGCGCATGAGCCGTGGCGCGACGCGGCCGAGGTCGTGCTGACGGCCGCCGGGGCGACGGTGATGGGGCAGGGGGCCGAACGTCTGCCCAATACGTCCTTCATCGCCGTGGCCGACTGGGACAGCCCGACCCAGCTGATCAGCCTGGACCTGGCCGGGGTCATGGTCTCGGGCGGGTCGGCCTGCAGTTCGGGCAAGACCAAGCCGTCGCGCGCCATTCTGGCGACCGGCCGGATGGATCTGGCCACCGGGGGGCTGCGCGCCTCGGGTGGCTGGGGGACGACGCAAGACGATTGGTCGCGCTTCGCCGCGGCCTGGGCGTCCTCATATGTAAAGCATCGCGCGCGCCAGTCCGCGCGCCTTAAGGAAACCGCCTAAGCCATGGCCGCCGTTCAGGAAACCATCGACGCCGTCGCCGCGCTGGAGAAGTACGAGCACGGCTTCACCTCGGACATCGAGACCGAATACGCCCCGCGCGGTCTGAGCGCCGACATCGTCCGCTTCATTTCCGAGAAGAAGGGCGAGCCGGAGTGGATGCTGGAATGGCGTCTGGCCGCCTATGAGCGCTGGCTCGCCATGGAAGAGCCGACCTGGGCCTCGGTGAAATACGAGCCGGTCGATTATCAGTCGCTGTTCTACTACGCCGCTCCGAAGAAGAAGGATGGGCCCAAGTCGCTGGACGAGGTCGATCCGGAGATCCTGGCCATCTACGCCAAGCTGGGCATCCCGCTGGGCGAGCAGGCGGTGCTGGCCGGCGTCGAGGGCGCACCCCGCTACGCCGTGGACGCGGTGTTCGACAGCGTCAGCGTGGTCACGACCTTCAAGGCCGAGCTGGCCAAGGTCGGCGTCATTTTCATGCCCATTTCCGAGGCCTTGCGCGAATATCCGGATCTGGTGCGGCAGTATCTGGGGTCGGTCGTGCCGGTTTCGGACAACTATTTCGCGGCCCTGAACAGCGCGGTCTTTTCGGACGGGTCGTTCGTCTACATCCCGCCGGGCGTGCGCTGCCCGATGGAGCTGTCGACCTATTTCCGCATCAACGCCAGCCAAACCGGACAGTTCGAACGCACCCTGATCATCGCCGACAAGGGCAGCTACGTCAGCTACCTCGAAGGCTGCACGGCCCCGATGCGCGACGAGAACCAGCTGCATGCGGCGGTGGTCGAACTGGTCGCGCTGGACGACGCCGAGATCAAATATTCGACGGTCCAGAACTGGTACCCAGGCGACGCCGAGGGCAAGGGCGGCATCTACAACTTCGTCACCAAGCGCGCCGACTGCCGGGGTGATCGGTCGAAGGTCAGCTGGACCCAGGTCGAGACCGGCTCGGCCGTGACCTGGAAATACCCGTCCTGCGTCCTGCGTGGCGAGGAGAGCTCGGGCGAGTTCTATTCGATCGCCATCACCAACGGACATCAGCAGGCCGACACCGGCACCAAGATGATTCACCTGGGCAAGAACTCGAAGAGCCGGATCATCGCCAAGGCGGTGTCGGCGGGCAAGTCGGACTCGACCTATCGCGGCCTGGTCTCGGTGCACCCGAAGGCGACGGGCGTGCGCAACTTCACCCAGTGCGACAGTCTGCTGATCGGCGTCGACTGCGGCTCCCACACCGTGCCCTATATCGAGGCCCGCAACGGCTCGGCCCAGCTGGAGCACGAGGCGACGACCACGCGGTTGAGCGACGACCAGTTGTTCTATGCCCAGCAGCGCGGCCTGTCGCAGGAGGAGGCGGTGGCCCTGCTGGTCAACGGCTTCGTCCGCGACGTGATGCAGAAGCTGCCGATGGAGTTCGCCGTCGAGGCCCAGAAGCTGGTGGCGATCTCGCTCGAGGGGAGTGTGGGGTGAGCAAGGGGCACGCCTTCGCGGGGCCAAACGGAGCAGGCAGGGGTCAGGTATGGTATGCTGATCCGAGGAGATCGCTATGAGCGCATTGCCCCAGCCACAGACCGAGCACCTGACGATCGAGGTCGATCACAACCTTGCGCAGCGGTTCAGGACCGCAGCGAACGAACGCGGCATATCACTGTCCGACCTGATGGTCGGCTTCACGGAATGGGAGTTGAGCCAGCAGGACTCGATGACGGCAGAGCCGTTCACGCCTGAACAGGTTGCGCAGATCGAGGAAAGCCTAGCCCAGATCGAGCGCGGTGAGACCTTTAGCAATGAGGAAGTCTTCGACAAGCTGAAGGAGCGGTACCCGGATCAGACCGGGCGGCAGATCATCGAGGCGGCCATCAAGGCCTACGCCGAGCTGTCGAACTATGCCGTCGATATGTTCGTTGTCGAAGAGGACGCCAAGGCTTTGATGGCCGCCGGGATCGCCGACATGGAAAGCGGCAACGAGATTAATCAGGAGGAGGTGTTTGCCCACTGGCAGACCAGATACGGGTGAGAGCAGTCAGATGGACTGCGGCCGCCCGGCGCTCCGCCGAGCTGTATCTCGACTATCTGAACGACCAAAATCCGCAGGCTTCCAAACGCGCGAGCCTCGAGATTAGGTCGGTCAGTCGGCAGCTAACCTATGTGATGACGCCGGGACGGCCATCAGTGCGTTGGGCCGGCTTTCGGGAATTTTCCCTGCGACGCTGGAAGAAGATCATCGTCTTCAAGATTTTGCCGGACCGCATCTCGGTCGTTGCCTTTTACGATATGCGTCAGGACCTCAACGCCTTGCCTCCTCCATTTGAATGAAACCTATGCTCTCCATCTCCAATCTCCACGTCACCATCGGCGACAAGCCGATCCTCAAAGGGCTGACGCTCGACGTTCCGGCGGGCGAGGTGCACGCCATCATGGGGCCGAACGGGGCCGGCAAGTCGACGCTGGGCTATGCCATGTCGGGACGGCCCGGCTATGAGGCGACCGAAGGCGCGTTGTCTTGGAACGGGCAGGACCTGCTCGATCTCGACCCCGCCGCGCGGGCGGCGAAGGGCGTGTTCCTGTCGTTCCAGTATCCGATCGAGATCCCGGGCGTCCCGGCCCTGACCTTCGTGCGCACGGCGCTGAACGCGCAGAAGCGGGCGCGGGGCGAGGAGGAGGTCTCGGCCCCCGCCTTCCTGAAGCTGGTCCGGGCGGCGTCGGCGGCGCTGAAGATGGATTTCGAGATGCTGAAGCGGCCGCTGAATGTCGGCTTTTCCGGCGGCGAGAAGAAGCGGATGGAGATCCTGCAGATGGCCCTGCTGGAGCCGTCGCTGCTGATCCTCGACGAGACCGATTCCGGCCTCGACATCGACGCCCTGCGCATCGTGTCCGAGGGGGTCAACGCCCTGCGCCGCCGCGACCGGGCCATGCTGGTGATCACCCACTACCAGCGGCTGCTGGACTATATCAAACCCGACCGGGTGCATGTGCTGGCCGCGGGCCGGATCGTGGCCTCGGGCGGGCCGGAACTGGCGCACCAGCTGGAGGCGGAAGGGTACGACAAATACCTGCCGCAGGCTGCATGACGGCGCTGGACCTGCGCGACCCGTCCACCTTCCCGTCGCGGCGGGTCGAAGCGTGGAAATACACCGACCTGGCCCGGGTGCTGCGCGAGACGCCGCCGCCGTCGCCGCCCGTCACGATCGCCCCGGGTGGGCCGTTCGCGGCCTTGGGTGGCGAGGAGCTGGCCTTCGCCAATGGCCGGGCGGTCGGGGCCGACGCCTTCGTGGCCTCGGGCGAGCAGACGCTGCGGCTGCGGTTCGTCTCGGACGCGACCGGCACGGGGCACAGCGCGGCGGTTCGGATCGCGGTCCGGCCGGGCGCGCGCCTGACGCTGCTGGAAAGCCATGAAGGCGCGGGCGCAGCCTATGTCGCCAACTATCGGCTCGAACTGGACATTCCGGCCGGGGCGGAGGTGACACGAGTGGTGCTGGTCGACGAGCCGGCGGACGCCATCTCGGTGGCGGTGACCAATGTGAAGACGGCCCCGGGCGCGGTGTACCGCCACACCGCCATCACCAGTGGCGCGCGGCTGCAACGGCAGGAGACCCATCTGGCCCACGGCGGCGAGGGGACGGAGATCACCCTGGACGGCCTCTATGCCCTGTCCGGCGAGCGCCATGCCGACCTGACCAGCGTGGTCCGACACGGCGGGCTGAACGGCGTCACCTCCCAGCTGACCAAGGGCGTGGTGCGCGACACGGCGCGCGGCGTGTTCCAAGGCAAGATCGTCGTTGAGCGGGGAGCCGACGGCACCGACGCCCGTATGGGTCACCACGCCCTGATCCTGGGCGAGCGGGCCGAGGTGGACGCCAAGCCCGAGCTGGAGATCTATGCCGACGACGTGCAGTGCGCGCATGGCAACACCGTCGGCAATCTGGACGAGGACGCCCTGTTCTACCTGCAGGCGCGCGGCCTGCCGGCGGACGAGGCGCGCGCGCTCCTGACCCAGGCCTTCCTGTTCGAGGTCGTCGATCGCATCGTCCATGAGGGCGCGAGAGAGGAGGTCCGGTCATGGCTGACGGCACGGCTCTGATCACTCGCTTCGACCCCGATGCCGCCCGGGCCCAGTTCCCGATCCTGTCGCGGACGGTGAACGGCAAGCCGCTGGCCTATCTGGACTCGGCCGCCTCGGCGCAGAAGCCGCGGGCGGTGATCGACGCGATCACGGGCGCGATGGAGGGCTCCTACGCCAACGTCCACCGTGGTCTCCACACCCTGGCCAATGAGACGACCGAGGCCTTCGAAGCGGCGCGCGAGACCGTGGCCCGCTTCCTGAACGCCGAGAGCCCCGACCAGATCGTCTGGACCAAGGGCGGGACCGAGGCCTTCAACCTGGTGGCGGCGGGGCTGGCGCAGAGCCTGAAGCCCGGCGACGAGATCGTCACGACCCAGATGGAGCACCACGCCAACATCGTGCCCTGGTCGATGCTGCGCGACCGGCTGGGCATCGTGCTGAGATGGGCCCAGGTGGCGGATGACGGCTCGCTGGACATGGCGGCACTCGCCGGGCTGATCGGACCGAGGACCAGGCTGGTTGCCGTGACCCATATGTCGAACGTTCTGGGCACGGTGAACGACGTGAAGGCCGTGGCCGACCTGGCCCATGCGGCCGGGGCGCTGCTGCTGGTCGACGGCTGTCAGGGGGCGGTCCACTGCAGCCCCGATGTCCAGGCGCTGGACTGCGACTTCTACGTCTTCACCGGCCACAAGCTGTATGGCCCGACCGGCATCGGCGGCCTGTATGGCAAGCGGGCGGCCCTTGAGGCCCTGCCGCCGTATCAGGGCGGGGGCGAGATGATCGCCACGGTGACCGAGGATGCGGTGACCTATGCCGACATCCCGCATCGGTTCGAGGCGGGCACGCCGCCGATCCTGGAGGCCATCGGCCTGGGCGCGGCGCTGGAGTGGTTCATGCGCTTCGACCGTGAGGCGGTCGCGGCGCATGAGCGGGCGCTGTACGATCATGTCGTCGAGCGTCTGGCCGGCCACGACTGGCTGCGGATCATCGGCGAGGCCCCTGGCAAGGGGGCGATCCTGACCTTTACGGTTGAAGGAGCCCATGCCCACGACGTGGCCCAGATCCTGGACCGGTACGGCGTCGCCGTGCGGGCCGGGCTGCACTGCGCCGAGCCTTTGTCGAAGCGATTTGGCATCAGTTCGAGCGCGCGGGCCAGCTTCGCCCTATATAACACCACCGAGGATGCCGATGCCTTTGTGGACGCGCTGATCAGGGCGCGGGAGTTCTTTGTATGAGCGAGATGGTCAACCCAGCCGGCGACGACGCCACGATCAGCAACAGCGCGACCTTCGCCGAGACCTGGGCGGAGCCGGAGACGGCCGCCCTGCCGCAGGCCGAGCTGGACAAGCTGACCGAGGACCTGATCGCGGCGCTGAAGACCGTGTTCGACCCGGAAATCCCGGTCGACGTCTATGAACTGGGTCTGATCTACAAGGTCGATCTTTCGGACGACAAGGACGTGCTGATCGACATGACCCTGACCGCGCCCGGCTGTCCGGTGGCCGGCGAGATGCCGGGCTGGATCGAGGATGCGGTGATGACCGTGCCGGGCATCAAGTCGGCCCGCGCCAACCTGGTGTTCGACCCGCCGTGGGATCCCTCCAAGATGAGCGACGAGGCCAAGATGGCCTTGAACATGTTCTGATGACCGATCTCCAGACCACAGCCCGTCCCCGCCGTCCGCGCCCCAAGGCCGTGACCCTGACGGACGCCGCCGCCGAGCGGGTGCGCGAGATCATGGCCAATGCGGAAAAGCCCTACGTCGCCCTGCGCGTCGGGGTGAAGAACGGCGGCTGCGCGGGCCAGGAGTACACCTTCGCCTATGCCGAGGCGATCGCGCCGTTGGACGAGGTGGTCGAGGACAAGGGCGTCACCATCCTGATCGACCCCAAGGCGATCCTGTTCCTGATCGGGTCCGAGGTCGATTACGAGACGTCGAAACTGTCGTCCAAGTTCGTGTTCCGCAATCCGAACCAGACCGACGCCTGCGGCTGTGGCGAGAGCGTCACCATCATCCCCGCGAAAGCCCGCGAGGCCGACTGAATGATCCGGCTGGAAGGGGTCACCAAGCGCTATCGGAGCGCCGCGGGCGAACGCGTGGCGCTCGACGCCGTCGATCTGACCGTCGCGCGCGGTCAGGTGTTCGGCGTGGTCGGGCGCTCGGGCGCGGGCAAGTCGACGCTGATCCGCACCATCAACCGGCTGGAGACTCCGGACGCGGGCAAGGTCTTCGTCGGCGATCAGGAGATCACGGCGCTGAAGCCCGCCGAGCTGCGCGCCGCGCGCCGGCGGATCGGCATGATCTTCCAGCATTTCAACCTGCTGAACGCCAAGACCATCGCCCAGAACGTCGCCTTTCCGCTGCGGCTGGAGGGCCGGCCGGAGGCGGAGATCACGCGGCGGACGGCCGAACTGCTGGACCAGCTGGGTCTGGCCGAGCATGCGAGCAAGCATCCGGCGCAGCTGTCGGGCGGCCAGAAGCAGAGGGTCGGCATCGCCCGGGCCCTGGCCTGCGGCCCCGAGGTCCTGCTGTGCGATGAGGCCACCAGCGCCCTGGACCCCGAGACCACCGACGAGATCCTGAGCCTGCTGGACGGGCTGAACCGCGACCTGGGCCTGACCATCGTCCTGATCACCCATCAGATGGAGGTGGTGCGCCGCGTCTGCGATCGGGTGGCGGTGCTGAAGGACGGGCGGCTGGTGGAGGAGGGGGCCACGGCCGATGTCTTCCTGCATCCGCAATCGCCGGTGACCCGGGCCATGCTGGCCGAAGGCGAGGGCGGCGAGACCTTCGACGCCTCGGTGGTGCCCGCGGGCGGGCACCTGGCCAAGCTGACCTTCCGGGGTGCCTCCACCTATGAGCCGGAGCTGAGCCGCGTGGCCCGGTCGGCCGGCGTGGACTATTCGATCCTGTCGGGGCGGATCAGCCGCATCCGGGGCGAACCCTATGGCCAGATGGTGGTCGCCTTCACCGGCGGCGACGCCGAGGCCGCGGTGGCCCAGCTGTCCGCGCGCGGCGTCGTGGTGGAGACGCTGTGATGGAGTTCTTCGTCAACATTGACTGGCCGGAGATCGGGCGGGCGACGCGCGACACGATGCTGATGCTGCTGGGGTCGATGGCCCTGACCGTGGTGTTCGGCATTCCCCTGGGGGTGCTGCTGTACCTGTCCGGCAAGGGCCGGCTGGCCGCCAATCCGGTGCTGAACGGCGTGCTGTCGCTGGTGGTCAACATCCTGCGGTCCGTGCCCTTCATCATCCTGCTGATCGTGATGCTGCCGGTGACGGTGATCCTGGTGGGAACCTCGCTGGGCGTGGCCGGGGCCATTCCGCCGCTGGTCGTCGGGGCCGCGCCCTTCTATGCGCGCCTGGTCGAGACGGCGTTGCGCGAGGTCGACAAGGGGGTGGTCGAGGCGACACAGGCCATGGGCGGCTCGACCTTCCAGATCGTGACCCGCGCCCTGCTGCCCGAGGCCATGCCCGGCATCATCGCGGGAGCCACGGTCACGGCCATCGCCCTGGTCAGCTACACCGCCATGGCGGGCGTGGTCGGGGCCGGGGGCCTGGGCGACCTGGCCATCCGCTTCGGCTATCAACGGTTCCAGACCGATGTGATGGTGGTGACCGTAGTTCTGCTGCTGCTGCTGGTACAAATTCTGCAGATGATCGGCGACCGTCTGGTCGCTAGGGTCTCGCACCGCTGACCTTCTCCTGAGACGGACCCTCCCATGCTTCGACGCTCACTGATCCTGGCCGCCGCCGCCCTGATGCTGACCGCCTGCGGGCAACCGGCGGAGACGGCCGCCGATGGGGCCGCGCCTCTGATCGTGGGCGCGACGGCGGTGCCGCACGCGGAGATCCTGGAGTTCCTCAAGCCCGCCTTGGCGGCCGAAGGCTTCCCGATCGAAATCAAGGTGTTCAACGACTACGTTCAGCCCAACACCCAGCTGGCCGAGCAGCGGATCGACGCCAACTATTTCCAGACCAAGCCCTATCTGGACGAGTTCAACGTCGCGCGTGGCGCGACCCTGATCACCGTCGCCGGGGTCCATGTCGAGCCGCTCGGGGCCTATTCGCGCAAGCACCGCGCGCTCGCCGACGTGCCGAACGGGGCGGACGTGGCCCTGCCCAACGACGCGTCGAACACCGGGCGATCCCTGCTGCTGCTGCAGTCGGCTGGGCTGATCACCCTGCGCGACCCGGCCAATCCGCTGCAGACGGTGCGGGACGTGACGGGCAATCCCAAGGCGCTGCGCTTCCGCGAGATCGAGGCGGCGACCCTGCCGCGGGTGCTGGACCAGGTCGATCTGGCCGTCATCAACACCAACTACGCGCTGGACGCCGGCCTGAAGCCGAAGACCGACGCCCTGGCGCTGGAGGGCGGCGACAGCCCCTATGTCAACTATCTGGTGGCGCGTCCCGACAACCAGAACGACCCCCGCGTCCAGGCCCTGGCCCGGGCGCTGCGCAGCCAGGCGGTCAAGGACTTCATCGCCCGGAAATACGACGGCGCGGTCGTTCCAGCCGCCTAGCCGTCGGCTGAGGCGCGCCGGTCGTCCGTTCGACGATCGGCCTGACGGGCCCCGCCGTTGACCATCATAAGTTCCAGCCGGATCTCGATCAGCCGCTGCTCGATACAGCCGATCATATAGGCCAGCACGGCGAAACCGAGCACGGTCAAGGCCAGGCCGAGGGGCAGCCAGGGCGTGGCGTCCAGCACCAGTTCACCCGCCAGGAAGATGCTGGCGGCCACGCCGCTCGAGGCACTGATCGCGCTGAGCCCCGCCGCCTGCAGGATCGAGCGGCGCGGGGCCTGGCGGTTGATACGCCCCCCCTTGCGCCGCTCCCGTCCCCGACGTCGGGGACTGGCGCGCCGATCCTCGGGCGCGTCCAGGATCGGGGTCGTCTGTTGGACAGTCTCTGTTTGCAAGGACACGGACTGGGCTCCCACCCTATTGGACCAGCTGCGCGCCACCTGCGCGTGGTCCGACCCCATTGGGGACGGGCACGTCGCTGGCGGCGTAGTTGGCGTTGATGATCAGAGACGGCGAGCCCTTGAGCTGCAGCATCCGGGCGACGATGACTGTCCAGGCGCTGTCGCGGGCGACATCCTCCTTGCCCTCGACGATCATGGTCGCCTCGGGGACGTAGATGACGCCGAGCAGGCGATCGACATTGTCGCTGGTGATGATGAAATCCTGGGTATTGTTACGCATCGCGATCATGACCATGCCGGCGTAGGGGCCGGTCTTCCGTCCATCCAGATCGACCCGGGCGCGGTCCTTGAATTCGAACTTGGAGTCCTTGTCGAAGAACAGGACGACGTCGTTGCCGACCAGCTTGGCATTCTCAGTGATCTCGAGATGACCGCCCAAGAACCAGTATTCGCCCTTACTGAGGGTCAAGACGGCGTCGCCGTGTATCTTGATGCCACCGCAATAGACGCCCGGCGGCAGCGCGTGCGGACCGGTCTTCTTGTCGACCGGCCTTGACCCATTGAGGCAGTTACGCGCCTGATTCAGGGGGAGGGATGCGAAAGGATCGTCCATCCGCGCTGCGCCTGTCCCCGCCACCGGACTGATCATGCCTCGGGCGGAGGTGACGGCCTGAACCGCCGCGGCCGCGATGCGACCGCCCTCGACGAGGATGTCGCGGTTCGAATGGATGAGGCAGGCGGGAGCCTGAAGCTGACCCGCGTCCTTGACGTTCAGGACCTTGTCCTTGGTGGTTCCGGTGATCAGGACGCACAGCGGCATGACGCCGACCGATACCGCCTGGGACAGGGCGTTGTATTTCCAACCGCCGGGCGGAAGCAGGTTGTGGAAGAAGGATGGGGAATGGGCGTCCAGGCGCACCTGAAGGATTCGCTGGCCCTGACGGGTGATGACGCCGATGTCGCTGGTGACGGTCGGTGCGCGATCCCAGTCCGCGACATGGCCGTCCACAAAGGCATGGGCCCGGGAGACGGCGGCGTCGTCGCTGATCGCCAGGCTGAGTTCGGTGGCCCCCGCCAGGGCGGCGGAATCGGCGATGTCCTGGATCCGTTCGCGCGCGGCGTTGACGTGCATCAGGTCCACGCTGCCGGCCACCAGCAAAGCCATTGCCGGAAGCGCCAGGGCAAAGATCAGGGCGACCTGCCCCCGCTCGTCGCGCGACAGCCTGCGGGCCAGCGCGGTCAACCCTCGCACAATCATGCGGCCCGCGGCCCGGTGAACTGCAGACGAAGGTCGGCCTCGGCGCGAGCGGCCCGCAGGGTGAATTTGATCTGATAGGACAGGAGCCGCCAGTTCAGGGGCTTCGTCACGAAAGCGGTGGCCCCGGCGCGGTAGGCCCGGTCAATCGCCTCGACGTCCTCGCGGCCGGTCTCCACGATCACCGGCAGGTGGGCGGTCGCCGGATCGCTGCGCAACCGTTCCAGCAGGCCGTAGCCGTCCAGCCGAGGCATCTCCAGGTCGACGAGCAGCAGGTCGTAGGAGTCGCGGGCGAGCGCTTCCAGGGCGCCCAAGCCGTCCTCGGCCACATCCACCCGCGCGGTCTCCGTCGCCAGGTTCACCTGAGCGAACTCGCGCAGGATGGGGTCATCGTCGACGAACAGGAGCCGGGCCGGTTCGTCCAGGACGTAGAAGAAACTCGACATACTCACACTCCGGCGCGTTCCGGCCGCAATTCCGATCAGTACCCAAGCCTTAAGGGTCAGGTCATTAACTTTGGGTATAGTGGAGCTATAAACGAGAAGCTTAGCAATATGTACGATGGCAGACTCAAGACTAGACGTGGCATTGCGTGGAAGCTTGCGACGCTGGTCCTCACGTCCCTGTTCGCTTCATTTGTCGTAACATCGCTATTCTCCACCTGGGTCGAGCTTAACCGTCAAGCTTCACTGGAAACCCAGCGTCTGACACAGACGGCTCGCGTGATCGGGTCGCTGGCGGCCCAGGCCGTGGCGCAGGGGGACCGGGCGGCGGCCTTCACCGCGATCCGCTCGGTCAGCCAGATGCCGGACATCAGCTATGCCCGGCTTGAATCATCGGCGGGGCTGCTGGCGGAGACCGGCGGCGGGGCGCGGTTGCTGCGGGATGCCGCCATTTCGGGCGACGGCCGCATGTCCCTCTGGTCGGCCCTGACGACGGGCTCCATCCAGGTCAGCGCGCCGGTCCTGGCCGAAGGCCGCGCCGTAGGATCCATCACCCTGTTCAGCCGCACGCCCGAACTGCGTTCGCGCGTCCTCGCCACGGTGCTCACCTCGCTGGTGGGGGCCGTGGTCGCCGTTTTCGCCGGCCTGCTGGTGGCGACCCGGATGGCGCGCCGGATCAGTCAGCCGGTCGTCCAGCTGGCGTCTCTGGTCCGACAGGTTCACGAGACCCACGACTACACCGCCCCCGCGCCGATCCAGGCCGAAGGCGAGGTCGCCGATCTGGTCGAGGGGTTCGACGCCCTGCTGGCTGGCATCCGCGAGCGGGACGCCCGTATCTCGGCGCACGTCGAGGGACTGGAGGCCGAGGTCGAGACCCGCACCGCTGACCTGGTGGTCGCGCGCGACGCCGCTGACCAGGCCAATGCGGCCAAGTCCGACTTCCTGGCGGTCATGAGCCACGAGATCCGCACACCGCTGAACGGCATTCTCGCGCTCAGCGAGATGCTGGCCGGCTCCGACCTCCCGGCGCGGCAGCAACGCTATGCCAGCGTCATCGCCAAGTCGGGTCATTCCCTGCTCAGCATCATCAACGACATCCTCGACTTCTCCAAGGTCGAGGCCGGCAAGATGGAGCTGGAGACCGTGGAGGTGGACCTCACGGAGGTGGCGGAGGACGTCGCCAGCCTGTTCTCGGAAAAGGCCGCCTCGAAGGGGCTGGACCTGGCGGTCTTCGTCGACCCCGCGATCGGAGCCGTCCTGGCCGATCCGGTGCGGTTGCGGCAGGTCATCGGCAATCTGGTCAACAACGCTATCAAGTTCACCGAGCACGGAGGCGTTCTGATCGCCATCCATGCGCGCGACGGCGGCGTGCGGATCGCGATTGAGGACACGGGCCCCGGCATACCGGAGGACACGCTTCCGCGTCTGTTCGACGCCTTCTCCCAGGCGGACCAGAGCACCAGCCGCCGATACGGCGGCACCGGCCTCGGCCTGGCCATCTGCGATCGGCTCGTCCGGTCCATGGGCGGGGTCTGGCAACTTTCATCCGTGGTGGGGGTGGGGTCGGTCTTCGCCTTCGACGCGCCCTTGACGCGCGTCGCCGACGAGCGCGAGGCCCCCATGTTCCCCGAACCCTGGAGCGTGCGTCTGGCGGGGCTGGGGCCCCAGACCCTCCGATCGGTCCGCGCCTATCTGGAGGCCTTCGGCCTGTCGGTGGCGGAGACAGGACGCGGGTCCATCGTCGGTCCGGCTGAAGAGGGGGGCGGACCGCATGTCGTTCTATGCCGCGACGAAGCGGAGGCGACGATGGTCCTGGCCGGCCGACCGGACAGCTGTGCTGTCGTGGCGCCTCTGAGACGCGCGGACCTTGTCGCGGTCCTTGGCCAGATGGCCGAAGGCCGACAGCCGCACCTCGCCCATGCCGTGGCGACCGCGGCGGAGGGCACCACCTTTCCCGGCGCGCGCGTTCTGGTCGTCGACGACTCCGAGGTCAACCGCGAGGTCGCCGGCGAGGCCCTGGCGCGGCTGGGTGTCGATGTCGAGATGGCGGCGGATGGACTGGAGGCCGTCGCGGCCCTGAGGCTCAAGGCTTTCGACCTGGTGCTGATGGACGGGTCCATGCCGGGGCTCGACGGGTTCGACGCCACGCGCCAGATCCGCGCCGAGGAGGCCGAGACCGGACGACCGCGCGCCACCGTCATCGCCCTGACCGCCCATGTCGTCGGCTCCGGCGCCGACGCCTGGCGCGCGTGCGGCATGGATGGCGTCATCCACAAGCCCTTCGTGATCGCGGATCTGGTGCGAGCCCTCGACCGTCATTGCGGGGCCTTCGCCCGCATCGGTGCGCGCGGTGCGGTGGTCGAGGCGCGGGCTGTGACGGGGCCGCAGGACGACGACCTGTTCGATCCCGTCATCCGGGGCGATCTCCTGGCCATGGTCGCCGACGGCAGGCGGGCCTTCGTCGAACGCGTTCAAGCCCTGTATGCCGAGAACGCGCCCCTGCGACTGAGCGAGGCGGTCCAGGCGATCCAGGACGCGGATCTGGACGCGCTGGCCCGCGCCGCGCACGCCCTCAAGTCCATGAGCCTGAGCCTGGGGGCCGCCGCCGTCGCGCGGGCGGCGTCCGCTCTGGAAACGGCCGCTAGGGCGGGCGAGCGCCCTTCACCGACCGCCCTGTTGTCCCTGGGCGAGTTGGTGAACCGGACGATCTCGCGCATGGCGGAAGACCTGGCCCCGGCGGAACCGTCCGCGCCGCCGATGACCATCGTCGAGCGCGTCAGGGCCGCCATCGCCGCCGGTCATCTCAATCTGGTCTATCAGCCTTTGGTGGATCGGCTGGGTGCCCCGGCCGGCAAGGTCGAGGCCCTGGTCCGCTGGACCGATCCGATCGAGGGCCGCATCGGGCCGGACATCTTCATTCCGGCTTTGGAGGCGGCATCGGGCATCGAGGTGCTGACCGATTTCGTCCTGGCGACGGCGCTGGCCGAGATGAAGGACGGCGACCTCATCGTGTCGGTCAACGCCTCGGCCTCCGAGTTTCGCAAGGCCGATTTCGTCGATCGCCTTCTCGCGGCCGTGGCCAAGGCCGACTATCCCGCCAGCCGGCTCGAGATCGAGGTCACGGAGACCGCGATGCTGGACGTCGCGGCGGCCGGCCGCACCATCGACGCCCTGCGCGGTCACGGCTTCGGTGTCGCCCTGGACGATTTCGGGGCCGGGTTCACCAGCCTGCACGCCCTGCGCGAGCTGAAGTTCACCACCCTGAAGATCGACCGCAGCTTCGTCGATCGCTGCAGCGACGACACCGCGTCGGCGGCGATCATCCATGCCGTCATCGGGGTCGGGCGCGCGCTCGGCATGAAGGTGGTGTGCGAAGGCATCGAGACGGTTCGTCAGGCCGACTTCCTGCGCGTCGCCGGCGTCCACTACATGCAGGGGTTCCACTTCCATCGGCCGATGGACATCGAGGCGCTGCAGCGCATACATCAGAAGGCCGCGTGACGCGGTCGCTGTCCGGGTTCTAGCGGCGGATCACCACGGACGCCCGCTGCGAGGTCGCCGCCAGCCTCACAGGACTCGAGGTTCGCCGACCGGGCAGACGCGAAGGCGTTTCTGCCCGGTCGCTGCGGTCAGGCCGCGATTTCGAGGCGCTCGGCGTTGGTGACCTTGTTCCGTCCGGTCCGCTTGGAGGCATACAGGGCCTCGTCGGCGCGATCGAGCAGGGAGGATCCGGACTCGCCCGGTCGGCGCTGGGCCAGGCCGGCCGAGATGGTCACGGCTCCCAGTTCATCGTTGGTCGACCGACGGCGCAGGGCGCGGCTGCCGATCTCCTCCCGGATCTGGTTCAGGGCCACCTCGACCAGCGAGGCGCTCTCCGACGGGAAGATGATGGCGAACTCTTCGCCGCCGTAGCGGGCGGCGACGCGCGGAGCCTTGGAGACCCGGCCGATGACGCTGGCGACGTAGCGCAGCACCTGGTCGCCGGTCTGGTGGCCCCAGGTGTCGTTGAAGCGTTTGAAGTGGTCGATGTCGAGCACGGCCAGGCTCATCGGGCGACGCTTCTTCTCGGCCTCGTCGCAGGCCCGCAGCAGTTCCTCGTCGAAGGCCTTGCGGTTGCCGAGGTTGGTGAGGGCGTCGGTCATGGCGTCGCGGCGCACCTGCTCCAGGTGTTCGCGCAGCCGGGCGACCTCCTTGGTCGAGGTGGCCAGACGTTTCTCGAGCGTGGCGTTCTCGGCCCGGACCTGGGTGGTGGCCTTGCTGAGGGTGGTGACGACGCCGAGCAGCGCCTTGGGCTCGGCCGACTGTTCGGTGGATTGCTCGAAATGGGCCGAGGCCCCGGCGAGGGTCTCGCCATAGGCGGCCTGCGACCGCTGGGCCTGGGCGATGGCCTCGGACACGGTCGACAGTTCGCGGTTCAGCACGGCACCGGCGTCGCGGATCTCTTCGGACAGCCGGCCGCGCGGCAGATACTCGGCCGCCAGCATCTCGGCGGTCTCTTCCGTGAAGGGACTGCCGTCGCCGAGCAGTCGGGTCATCTCCTGACCCAGCGGACCTTCGGGGTCGCCCAGCCAGTGGAGCCACAGTTCGAAATTCAGCGGCGTCGGCCAGACGCCGAGGCGTTCCATCTCGTCGACCGCGCGTCGGACCAGCACGAAGGCCTCGGGGCCGCGCAACGTGGTCTGAACCTGTTTCGACATGACTTCCCGCACCGCATTCTTCGGACCAGGGGGACGTTAGCGACCGAACCGTAACACCGGTTTAACGGCCCGAAAAAAGGCGATTCCGTCCTGCAGAATCAACCCTTGAGAGAGACCGATCGGCGCAGGAAGGCGGGGACGTCGCCGCCGAAACCGACCCCTTCGCGCGCGGGCGCGGGATCGTGGTCCGCGCGTCCGCCGGGACGCCGATCGGCCTGACGCAGGCGCGGCTCGGCGGCGGTCGGTCGCGATTCGACCGCAGGTTCGGCGATCACCGGTGACGGTGCCGCCGCAGGGGCTGGCGGGGGGGCGGGAACGATGGCCGGGGTGTCGCTCGCCGTCGTCGTCACGGCCTTGGTGGAACGGCGGCTGCGCGTGCGGCGCGCCGGGGCCTCATCGGCCGCAGCCACGGCAGAGACCGGAGCCGCGACCGCCTCGGCAGGCTGCTCCGCGGCGGAGGCGGCCGCGGGGCTTGCCGAACGGCCTCTGGCTCGCGCAGGGCGAGCCTCGGGCCGGGCCTCGGGTCGCGCCTCGCTGCGACGCGGGGCGGCACCGCCCAGATTCGACCAGTCGATGTCGAGGACCAGTTCCTCGGGGCTCATCTTGATGAGCTTCATGACCTTATCCAGCGACTTGTCGTCGGACGGGGTGACGATCATGAAGGCCTGGCCCAGCTTGCCGGCGCGGCCGGTCCGACCGATGCGGTGCACATAGTCGTCGGCGTGGTGCGAGACGTCGTAGTTGAACACGTGGCTGACGTCCGGAATGTCGAGGCCCCGCGCGGCGACGTCGGAAGCCACCAGGATCTTCAGCGCGCCCGAGCGGAAGTCGGCCAGCGTCTTGGTGCGCAGCGACTGGTCGAGGTCACCGTGGATCGGGGCCGCATCGAAGCCGTGCTGTTTCAGCGACTTGGCGACGACATCGACCTCGGACTTGCGATTGCAGAAGACGATGCCGTTGCGGACGTCGGCGCGTTCCATCAGGGCACGCAGCGCGGCGCGCTTGGCCTTGGGATCGTTGGACGGGATGCGGACCAGATACTGGGTGATGGTCTCGGCCGTCATGGCCGGGCGCGAGGCCTCGATGCGGGTCGGATCCTTGAGGAACTGGCTGGTCAGGCGCGTGATCTCGGGCGGCATGGTGGCCGAGAAGAACAGGGTCTGACGCTTGGGCGGGGTCAGTTTGAAGATGCGCTCGATATCGGGGATGAAGCCCATGTCCAGCATGCGGTCGGCCTCGTCGACCACCATCAGCTCGACGCCGTTCAGCATCATCTTGCCGCGCTCGAACAGGTCCAGCAGCCGGCCGGGGGTGGCGATCAGGACGTCGACGCCCTTGTTCAGAGCGGCGACCTGCTCGCCCATGGAGACACCGCCGATCAGAAGCACCCAGCTCAGCTTGGTGCCCTTGGCGTATTTCTCGAACGACATGGCCACCTGGTCGGCCAGTTCGCGGGTGGGGGCCAGGACGAGGGCGCGGGGCATGCGGGCCCGGGCGCGTCCCTTGGACAGCAGTTCGACGAGGGGCAGGGTGAAGGCGGCGGTCTTGCCGGTGCCGGTCTGGGCGATGCCGAGCACGTCGCGGCCGGCGAGGGCCACGGGAATGGCCTGGGCCTGGATCGGCGTGGCGGTCGTATAGCCGGTGTCGGCGACGGCTTGCAGGGTCGTGGGCGAAAGGCCCAGCTGGGAGAATTCGGTCATATATCCTTGGACGGAGCCCGGTGCGATCGCGCACCGGTGGGACGAGGGAGCCACCCGTTTCGCTGGGCAGCGGGGATGTCGCGGAACCGCCCTTGCCGTGGGCGAGCGGGCGGCGCGATTCGCCAGTCCTGTCCCGAACGTGGGCCGCATATAGAAGCCTGTGCCGTAAAGTCAAGGATTCACCGACCCATGGTCACGCTTGGCAGAGCGTGAACTATCGGTAAGACTTGGCGTTCGGCGAACAGGCAGGGAGGGCGACGGTGAAGGCAAACATGATCGCGTTGCTGATGGCCGGTCTGCTGGCGGTGCCGGCGACGGCCTCGGCCGAGATCGCCGACATGTTCGAGAACACCCTGGTGTCCCGTTATCCGGACGGCGGCTGGGTCCGGCACTGGTTCAACCGCGACGGCTCCTATGCGGCGCATTTCTCGGACGGGCGGCGGCTGTCGGCGTCGTGGCGGATCGAGGGGCAGAAGGTCTGTCTGAACGGCATCCGCCCGGCCTTCATGATGATCTCGCGCTACTGCTCGCCGGTCGTCGAGGCGCGGGTGGGCCAGACCTGGACCGCGCGCGACCCGCTGGGGCGGCGCGTGCAGAACGAGCTGGCACCGGGGCGCTAGACGTCCAGATCGGCCACCGCGAACTGGGCATTGTCCTGGATGAAGCGGAAGCGGGCGTCGGCCTTCTTGCCCATCAGCCGTTCGACCAGGTCCTCGATGTCGTCCTCCGACTCCGGCAGGGTGACGCGGGCCAAGGTGCGCTTCTTCGGGTCCATGGTGGTCTCCTTGAGCTGGGAGGCCATCATCTCGCCCAGGCCCTTGAACCGGCCCAGCTCGACCTTCTTGCCCTTGAACACCGTGGCCATCAGCTCCTCGCGGTGGGCCTCGTCGCGGGCATACTCCGACAGGGGCCCGGCGGACAGGCGGTAGAGCGGCGGCAGGGCCATGAACAGGCGACCCTGGCGGATCACCTCGGGCATGGAGCGGTAGAAGAAGGTGATCAGCAGGGCGGCGATGTGGGCGCCGTCGACGTCGGCGTCGGTCATGATCACGACCCGCTCGTAACGCAGCGCCTCGATGTCGAAACGCGGCCCGGTCGTGACGCCCAGCGCCAGGGTCAGGTCGCTGAGTTCGATATTGGCGCGGAGCTTGTCGGCCGTGGCATTGGCGACGTTCAGGATCTTGCCGCGCAGGGGCAGGATGGCCTGGGTGGTGCGGTCACGCGCCTGTTTGGCCGAGCCGCCGGCCGAGTCGCCCTCGACGATGAACAGTTCGGTGCCGTTGGCCGACTGGCGGCTGCAGTCACTGAGCTTGCCGGGCAGGCGCAGCTTGCGGGTGGCCTGGGCGCGCTGGACCTCCTTGTTCTTGCGGCGGCGCAGGCGGTCCTCGGCGCGTTCGATGATGAAGCCCAGCAGGACGTTGGCCTGTTTGGGGTTCTCGGTCAGCCAGTGGTCCAGCGGGTCGCGCAGCAGGGCCTCGACCAGGCGCTGGGCGTCGGGCGACGACAGCCGGTCCTTGGTCTGGCCCTGGAACTCGGGATTGCGGACGAAGACGCTGATCATGGCCCCGGCGTTGGCGATGACGTCCTCGGCCGTGATCTGGACCGCGCGCTTCTCGTGCGTCAGATCCCCATAGGCCTTCAGCCCCTTGACCAGGGCGGCGCGGAAGCCCGCCTCGTGCGTGCCGCCGTCGGGCGTCGACACGGTGTTGCAGTAGGACTGGACGAAGCCGTCGGCCTCGCCGAAGCCGATCGGCGACCAGGTCACGGCCCATTCGACCGCCCCGGCCTCGCCCTTGCGCTCGACCCGGCCGGAGAAGGTCGGGGTGACGGTCTCCACCTCGCCGATGCGTTCGGCGATGGCGTCGGCCAGGCCGTTGGGGAAGTGGAAGGTGGCCGTCTCCGGCGTGGAGTCGGTGATGCGGTCGGCGGCGCAGGTCCATTTGATCTCGACGCCGCGGAACAGATAGGCCTTGGACCGGGCCATGCGGAAGAGACGCGCCGGCTTGAAGGCCGCGCCGACGCCGAAGATCTCGGCGTCCGGATGGAAGCGGATCAGGGTGCCGCGCTTCTTCGAGGGCTGGACCTGGACGATCGAGCCCTGGGGGATGCCGCGGCTGAAGGACTGTTTCCACTCATGGCCATCGCGCCAGACGGTGACGTCCAGCACGTCGGACAGGGCATTGACGACCGAGACGCCGACGCCGTGCAGACCGCCCGAGGTCTCATAGGCCTTGCCCGAGAATTTGCCGCCCGAGTGGAGCACGGTCATGACCACCTCCAGCGCCGACTTGCCGGGGTGTTTGGGGTGGGGATCGACCGGGATGCCGCGGCCATCGTCGCGCACCGACAGGAAGCCCTCGGCGTCCAGATCGACGGTGATCAGCTTGGCATGGCGGGCCACGGCCTCGTCCATGGCGTTGTCCAGCACCTCGGCGAACAGGTGGTGCAGGGCCCGTTCGTCGGTGCCGCCGATGTACATGCCCGGGCGTTTGCGGACCGGCTCCAGCCCCTCCAGCACCTCGATCGAGGAGGCGGAATAGCTGCCGGGGGCGGGGGGTGGCGTCGCGGTCGTTGGGGTCGGCGCAGCGGCCGGGGTCAGCGTCGCGGCATGCGCGGGGGTGGGGGCCGCCGGCTTGGGGGCCTCGGGGATGTCATCGAACAGGGACGGGCTGGCGGAGGCGGGCATGGCTTGAGTGTGGGCCGATTCGGGGAGCCGTCTGGTAGGCTCCTCGGGCCGTCCAGGCAAGGCTGGGGACGCGGCTAGGCAGAGACGAGGCCGAGACGCCCCGCGCGAGGATGGCCAGAAGCAGGGTCCAGGGCAGGTTGGCGTGGCTGAGCAGGACGCTCTCGGACAGGCTCAGCAGCAGGAAGACCGCCAGATAGCCGACGCCCCAGTAGCCCTCGCGCGCGCCGGTGCCAGGGATGCGGAACAGGGTCGCGAGGGCGGCGAGCGCCACGGTCAGGCCGACGAGGATCGCGCCCGGCCAGCCCAGCTGGATGAGCAGGTCGATCCAGCCGTTGTGGGCCGAGGGAACCGGCCACTGGGTCTCGGCGCGGATGAAGGCCGCCGGAACCGAGCCGCGCTCCCAGAAGGCGGCATAGCCGAAGCCGGTCCAGGGCCGCTCGGCCACCTCGCGCATCAGCGCGGCCCAGATGTCGGTGCGTCCGGTCAGGGACGGGTCCTTGCCCAAGGCCGTGAGGACGGCGGCGGGATCAGTGATGAAGACGTAACCGGCCGCGGCGGTCAGGACGACGCCCAGCCACACGGCGATGATGGCGAAGGCCGCTCCACCCCGACGCATGGCCCACAAGGCCGCGATGGCCCCGACGCCGACGATCAGGCACAGCAGGGAGGTCTTGGACTGGGTCGCCAGCACCAGCAGGGTGGTGACCGCCAGGGTCAGAACGGGCAACCGGCGGCGGGGATCGCCCGAGGCCAGACAGGCGGCCGCCGCCACGGCACCGGCCGACATCACCAGCCCCATCTGGTTCTTCTCGTACCACAGGCCCCGCCACAGGCCGGCGTTGTCGGCCTGGTGGATGCCGATGGTCGGATTGACGAGGATCATGATCAGACTGCCCAGGCCCATGAACAGGGCCGCCAGCATCAGCAGCCGGGGCAGATGACGGCCGCTGAAGACCGCCCCCAGGTAAATGGCGAAGGCGCTGGACAGGGCCATGGCGATGACCCGTCGCTCGGTCACGCCCGGATCGATCGACCACCATCTGGAGGCGAAGGCGTGCAGCACCAGCAGGCCCAGGATCAGCCAGGCCGGCCAGGCGCGCACCATGGCCCCGGGGCGCAGGGCGATCAGGACGGCGATGACCGCATAGACCGGCAGCCAGACCAGGCGCAGGATCGGCGTCTCCTCCTGGGTCGGGGCGAACACCGGGCCGACCAGGGCCTGGGTCAGCATGATGACCACAAACATCGCCGCCGCCTGCTCCCACAGAGGCGGGGCGGGGTCTGCCGGTTCGATCAGGGCGGAGGAGGCGCGCACCGGGGGAGGGTGGCAAGACGCCGTTAAGGAAGGGTGTGGGGCGGCTCAGACCGCCGCAAGGGCGGCGGCATGGGCGCGGATCAGGTCGCGGGTCGAGCGATCGCTGTCGAAGACCCCGTACCAGCCCTGGGGCTCGTGCGGGGGATCGCCGACCCAGGCGGACTCGCCGGCGCGGGCGCGGAAGTCTGGATTTCGGGCGCGACCCTCGCCGTTCCAGGCCCAGATATTGGACCCGACCAACGGCCCGCCGGCGCGGGCGTCGGCGAGGACCGCGGCCTGGACCTCGCCATAGAAGCGATCGCGCAGGGTGGTCGGCGCGGCGGGGTCATAGCGGTTGCCGTCGCGCGGATAGCCGAACTCCTCGATCACCAGCGGCTTGTTCAGCTCGCGGGCGAAGCCGACGTGTCGGGCGATGTAGTCGGCGGTCTGGGCCCGGGCCGAGGCGTCGGTGCCGGCCATGTCGTCCAGGTTGAGCCAGCTCCAGTTGCCGGGCCAGATGTGGGCGGTCAGGTAGTCGATGTCGGGCGAGCGGTGGGTGTCCAGCACGAGGTCGGGCCGTTCGACCGCGCCCTTCAGCCCCTCGGCCCCGGTGGAGACCAGATGGTTGGGGTCCAGCGTCTTGATCAGCCGCGCCGTGCCGTTCACCCAGGCCGTGAAGTCCGGCAGGACCGCCAGGGCCGCCGCCTCGCCCCCCGCCGGGCGCGGCTCATTGGCCAGCTGCCAGGCCATCAGGGTGGGGTCGTCGGCATAGGCGATGCCGGTCACGGTATTGACGCGCGTGACCATGGCCCGGACCCAGGCGTGATACAGGCCCACCGCCTCCGGGCTGCGGTAGAAGTCGGCGATGAAGTCGGGGAAGGCCGGCCAGGGATGGGCCGGGTCGTTCATGTCCAGATAGCGGCCGCCGTTGACCCAGGACAGATAGGTCATCATTCCGCCCGACCACTCCCAGAAATTAGTCAGGTACAGCACCGCCTTCATGCCCCGCCGGCCGATCTCGGCCATGGCCTGGTCGAGGCCGATCAGCAGGGTCTCGTTCCAGTCGCTGGAGGCGTCGCGGAAGGCGGGGCGGACCGAATTCCGAAGCGGCGAATGCTCGGCCGAGGCGGCCAAGCGAAGATTGGTGATGCCGTCGGCCTGCAACCGGTCCAACTCGCGCCCCAGCCGGTCGCGATCGCCGAAGTCCGCATCGGCCCCCAGCCACGCGAGGTACCAGGCGTTCATGCCGGCGAACCGATAGGGCCGTCCGTCCAGCGTCAGGGCCATGCCGTCGCGGGCGACGAAGCCGGGGCGCGGCGCGCGCGCCACGGCGGGCAGGGCCGGGGACAGGGCGGCGGCTGTGGACAGGGCGAGGGCGCTGCGGCGGGTCAGGGGGCGGGGTGGCATGGCGGGGCTCCGGTAGGCGCGCGTCAGGGAGCTTCACCCGGTTAGGTCGGACAATAAAGTCCGTGCTGAAGGGCGGGTCGGCACGCCTGACCCATTAACCGGCCGTGCGGTCCTGTTTGGAGTGGAAGAGTCGGCCGATGACGATCCGGTTGGCTTCGACGCGATAGACCGCCACGTACCCGTCTTGGCCCGAGCGGATGATCCACTCCCGTTCTTCCATGCTCGAAGCGCTGCCAGCGTGAGGAAACTGTGTGAGAAGCCGCAGGGCCGCGGCGATGTCACCTGCGGTTCGCCGAGCCGCAGCAGGGGACCGTCGTGACAGCCAGTCGAGATGACCAAGCAGGTCAAGGTTCGCTCGCCGGCTGAGGATGACCCTCATTCAGCGCGGGCGGCGAGACGACGTTCGAGTTCCGCGCTGAATTCCGTCAGCGCGTCTTCGAGTTCGATATAGGGACCGTCGAAATCCCCGGATGCGGTTGCAGGGCGCTCAAGATCCGCACCGTCATCAACCAGCCGGCTGAACATCTGCAGCGCCAAGGCCTCGGGCGTGACGCCAAGCGCCTCGGCACGCTCGGCGAGCCTTGCGGCGTCGTCGTGAGGAATGGTGATGGTCAAAGCGCCGTCGGCCATGTCCCTAGCTTAGCAAAATCGCGCGAAAGCGTCACGCCGCCTTCTCCACGAAGGTATCGATGACCTTCTTCTCGCCGGCCTTCTCGAACGCCACGGTCAGCTTGTTTCCCTCGATCACGCGCACGCTGCCGTAACCGAATTTCTGGTGGAAGACGCGGTCGCCCTTGACGAAGCCGGAGCCGGACTTGGGGTCGGCGGTGGCGATCAGGCGGCCTTCGCCCTCGATCAGGGCCTTGCGGGCGGGGCGGCCCGCCGGGGCGCGGGAGGCGGTGACGGCCTGGGCGCGCTGCCAGCCGGGGGAGGTGTAGCCGGCCCCGAAGGACGGGGCGTCGTCCCAGCGGGACTTGGCCTCCTTCATGCCGCCGGAGGCGCCGTAGTAGCCGGTGTCGCTCTCGGCCTCGACGTGGGCGATGGGCAGTTCGTCGACGAAGCGGCTGGGCAGCTGGCTGGTCCAGCGGCCGTAGACCAGGCGGTTGGCGGCGAACGAGATCCGCGCGTCCTGTTTGGCGCGGGTGACGCCGACATAGGCCAGGCGGCGTTCCTCCTCGAGGCCCTTCTCGCCCTTCTCGTCGATGCTGCGCTGGCTGGGGAAGACGCCTTCCTCCCAGCCGGGCAGAAAGACCAGCGGGAACTCCAGCCCCTTGGCTCCGTGCAGGGTCATGATCTGGACCGCGTCCGACGACGGGCCGCGATCGAGGTCCATGACCAGGGAGACGTGTTCGAGATAGGCCCCCAGCGTCTCGAACGACTGCATCGCCTGGGTCAGTTCCTTCAGGTTGTCGAGGCGGGCCGGGCCGGTCGCGCGGTCGGCCTTGTGCATGTCGACATAGCCGCTTTCCTCCAGCACGGTCTCGGTCAGCAGCCAGTGGCGTGTGTCGGACGCCAGGGCGCGCCAGCGGTCGAGATCGCGGACGAAGGTCGACAGGGCCGTGCGGGTGCGGGCCTGGAGCTCGTCCGAGGTGATCAGGTCGCGCACGGCGGTCATGGCCGAGACGCCGTCGTGGCGCGCGATCTGCAGGATCTTCTGCACGCTGGTGTCGCCGATGCCGCGCTTGGGCACGTTGACGATCCGCTCGAAGGCCAGGTCGTCGTCCTCGGACTGGATCAGGCGCAGATAGGCGTGGGCGTCGCGGATCTCGGCGCGTTCGAAGAAGCGGGGACCGCCGATCACGGTGTAGGGGATGGCCAGGAGGACGAACCGCTCCTCGAACGCGCGCATCTGGAACGACGCGCGAACCAGGACCGCCATGTCCTTGTATTTCATGCCGTCGCGCTTGGCGGTCTCGATCTCGTCGGCGATCAGTCGGCTCTCGGCCTCGCCGTCCCAGACCCCGCGCACCCGGACCTTGTCGCCCGTCTGGTCCTCGGTCCACAGGGTCTTGCCGAGGCGGTCGCGGTTGGCGGCGATCAGGCCCGAAGCGGCCCCGAGGATATGGCTGGTCGAGCGGTAGTTGCGCTCCAGCTTGACGATCTTGGCCCCGGGAAAGTCCTTCTCGAAGCGCAGGATGTTGTCGACCTCGGCGCCGCGCCAGCCGTAGATCGATTGATCGTCGTCACCGACGCAGCAGACATTGCCGGTCGAGGCCGTCAGCAGCCGCAGCCACAGATACTGGGCGACGTTGGTGTCCTGATATTCGTCGACCAGGATGTAGCGGAACCGCTTGCGATACTCCTCGGCGATGTCCGCGTGTTTCGACAGGATCGTCAGGTTGTGCAGCAGCAGGTCGCCGAAGTCGCAGGCGTTCAGCGTGGCCAAGCGGGACTGATAGGCGGCGTAGAGGCTCTGGCCCTTGCCGTTGGCGAAATCCTCGCCCGGCGGCAGCTTCTCGGGCGTCCAGCCGCGGTTCTTCCAGTGGTCGATCAGGCCGGACAGCGACCGCGGCGTCCAGCGCTTGGTGTCGATATTGGCGGCCTCCAGCAGCTGTTTCAGCAGCCGCTCCTGGTCGTCGGTGTCCAGGATGGTGAAGCTGGACTTCAGCCCGACCAGTTCCGGGTGGCGACGCAGGATCTGGGCGGCGACGCTGTGGAAGGTGCCAAGCCAGCGCAGACCTTCGGCCGAGGGGCCGATCAGGTGGGTGATCCGCTCGCGCATCTCGCGCGCGGCCTTGTTGGTGAAGGTGACGACCAGCAGTTCCCACGGCTTGGCCCGCCCGGTCGCCAGGATGTGGGCGAGGCGGGTGGTCAGCACCCGGGTCTTGCCCGTGCCGGCCCCGGCCAGGACCAGGACCGGCCCCTCGGTCGCCTCCACGGCCTCACGCTGCTCGGCGTTCAGGCCCGACAGATAGTCCGGGGCCTCATGCGCGACACCGCCGGGCCCCCGCGAGCGGGCGAGATCGGAGATGCGGGGAACGGGAACAGCGGCGTCGGTCAAAATATGGGGTCTCGGGATTCGGCGTGACCCGGAACATAATGAGCACAGAGGCCAAAGTCAGGCCCGGAGTTCATCGGCGCTGGAACCGGCAAGCGTCACCGTCGTTTGTGCGGTCCAGGGGTGGATTGGAGAGGGACTGACTAAATGACAGAAAATTCAAGCAGCGGCGGCGGCAATGCCGGCCTGGCCTTCATCGTCGGCGGTATCGTCGTGGTGCTGGCGATCGTGGCCTATTTCGTGTTCGCGCGCGGCGGCATGACGCCCGAGACCAAGGACGTGAACGTCGACGTCAACCTTCCGTCGGTGGACGCGCCCGCTGTTCCGGGGAGCAACTAGATGACCGATCCCAATCTTCCGCCCGAACGGGTCGTCGTCGTCGATCGCCAACCGCAGACCAACGTCAACGTCCAGCCCGAGCGCCGCAGCGGCGGGGGTGGGTTCATCCCGTTCCTGATCGGCGGACTGGTGATCGTGGTCGCCATCATCGCCTATGTGCTGCTGAGCGGGAACAACCCCGTCCAGGAGGCCGCCGATACCGACGTCGACATCGATGTGAACCTGCCCAAGATGGAGGCACCCCAGCTTCCCAACATCGAACCGCCGACCCTGCCGAGCCCGGCACCCGCGAACTAATCAGACGCCCGCCGGCGATCCCGGCGGGCGTTTTCGCTCTATTTCAGCTGGTAGGTGACGGTGGCGACCACCCTGACCCGCTTGTTCAGCGAGGTCGGCTCGCTGTCGATATCCTCCCGCGCAAGGATCTCGAAGGAGCCCTGGGTCGCCTGACGGATGGGGCCCAGCGGCGCGCCCGAATCCTGAGCGAATTGCTCGGCGCCGCTCCGCGCCGAGGCGGTGGCCTCCGCGATCATGGCCGGACGGACCTCGTTCAGCCGCGTGAAGACATAGGTCGGGGCGGTGAAGTCCAGCAGCACGTCCTGACGCACGAGTTGATCCAGCGCGCGGTCGGTCCGGGCCACCCGGCCGACGTCGTTCGTCCGCACGGTCACGCCCTGGCCGACGCTGTATTTCGGCAGGTCGGGCTGGGGCTGATAGGCCTGGGCCTTCAGGTCCGTCACCTCCAGACGCCCCACGGTGATCGCGGCCTCCGGATAGCCCTGGGCCGCCAGGAAGCCGCGAACCTTGACCAGATCGCCGTCGATCTTCGCCTTGAGCGTATCCAGATCGTCGCCGGAGGTGGTGAAGCGCAGGGTCAGGACGGCGAGGTCGGCGACCACGTTCTTTTCGGCGACGCCGCGCACGTTGACCTGGCGATTGCCGACCTGGGCGTTGATCACGCCGCCGCCGATAGCCAGGCCCGCGCCGATCAAGCCGATGGCGATCAGGCCGCCGAAGATGGCGGGCGGTAACAGGCTGCGATCGATCTGCATGGTGATATCCTTGGTCAGGATCTCACCATGCCTCGTATGGTCACGCTTGGCGAACGATGGATTCTGCGGCCGCGTGTTCGAGGGCCAGCAGGCGGCAGGCGGAGGCCAGCGGCCGGCGACCGCGCGTCTGGTCGACCCAGACCAGCAGGCCGGCGTGGCTGAGACCCCGCGCCTCGGCGATACGGTCCAGCACGGCCCAGAACTCGGGCTCCAGGGCGACCGAGGTGGCGTGGCCCGCGAGCGTGACGGACCTCTTTTTCAGCATCAGGATCTCCGTTCCGCCAGCGCCGCCTCCTCGATGCGGATCCGGTAGGCCACCAATGCCGCGTTCAGCAGGCTGAAGACAACCGCGATCCAGACCTGGCCGAACATCAGGGGCAGCAGCGCGATCTCCAGCGAGGCGACCCAGTAGTTGGGGTGACGCACGAACCGGAACGGGCCCGACCGCACCAGGGGCGCGCCGGGCAGGGTGATGATCCGCGTGGTCCAGTACCGGCCGAGGGTGGCGATGACCCAGACCCGGACGAACTGCAGCCCGACATAGGCCGCCAGCAGCCACGGGTTCGGCACGGCGGTCCAGGGCGTGATGACGGCGAGGACCGACAGCCAAGCCGTGTGCAGGATCACGAACAGCGGATAGTGACCCGCCCCGATCTCCACCGCCCCCTCGGCCATCAGACGCTTCGTATTGCGGTCGGCCAGCCACAGCTCGCCCAGCCGCTGGGCGACGACGAGGCCCAGGACGATCAGGAACCCCATCATTCCGGGTGAACCAGCATCAGGGCCGTGGTGAAGCCGGGGCCCAGCGTCGTGAGCAGCCAGGGCCCCGGTTCGGCGCCGTCCAGCGCCGCCTTGAGCACGAACAGGACCGTGGCCGAGCTCATGTTGCCGTGGTCGCGCAGCACATCGCGGGTGTGGCGCATCTCGCCGGGCGAAACGGCGAAGACGCCCTCCAGGGCGTCGATCACCTTGGCCCCGCCAGGGTGGCAGACGAAACCGCCGACGTCGCCGGCGGTCAGACCGTTGCGGCCGAGAAAGGCCTCGGCGATCGGCCGGAAGTCGTTCTGGACCAGGGTGGGGATATCCCGGCTGAAGACGACCTTCAGCCCGTCGTTCTCGACGTCCCAGCCCATGACGTCGAGACTGTCGGGCCAGGTGTGCTCGTGGCTGGCCCCCAGCACCGGTCCAGTGGCGTCATCGCGGCAGGAGACGATCGCCGCCGCCGCCCCGTCGCCGAACAGGGCGGTGGCGACCAGGTTGGACTTGGAGCGATCCTGGTAGCGGAAGGTCAGGGCGCACAGCTCGACCACCAGCAGCAGCACCCGGCTGTCGGGATAGGCTTTGGCCATCTCGGCCGCGCGCGCCAGTCCCATGACGCCGCCCGCGCAGCCCAGGCCGAACAGGGGGACGCGCCTAACGTCGGGGCGAAAGGGCATGACCTGCATCAGCCGCGCGTCCAGCGACGGGGTGGCGATACCGGTGGAACAGACGGTGACGATGGTGTCGATCTGGTCGGCGCCGAGGCCCGCCGCGTCCAGGGCCGTCTGGGCGCTCTCGGCCATCAGGGCGACGGCGTTGTCGAGGAACAACCGGTTGCGCTCGGCGAAGCTGTGCGGCTGCAGATACCATTCGATGGGCACGCAGGAGTGACGCGTCTCGATCAGGGCGTTGCGATAGATCGGCTCCAGCCGCTTGAAGCCGCCGTGGGTGGTGGCGAACATTTCCGCCCCGTTGGCGGCGACGTCTTCCTGTCGAAGGATGTGAGGGGGCCAGGCGGTGGTCAGGGCGGTCAGGCGGGGCGTCGGCACGCGGTACAGGTCGGGCAAGGGCAACTCGGTTTCGGCCGCACCGGCGCGGCGGGTCCGTTCAGATACGGGCCGGGGTTCGCGACGGTCGCAGGCTGCGCTACATTGGCGTCCATAGAAAGGGATGCCTCGATGACCTTGGATACGGTTGCCTACCCCGAAGAGTTCCAGTCGCTGAAGCCGCAGCGGATCCAGCCGCTCGCCGCGATCCGGGCCTTTCGCAAACTGATCCGCGACAAGGAGGACACCGCCCAGGTGTTCGAGATCATGAAGGCCCTGTCCGGCCGGTCCCAGGCGCGCGGCTACGGCCGGATGCTGCGGACCATGGAGGGGGGTCGCCAGGCCTTCCTGCGCGACGAACTGGCGCACAAGCTGGACGATCCGGTGTGGCTGGGGCGTTTCCCCCAAGGCACCGTGGGGGCCGCCTATCGCGGCTTTCGCGAACGGATGGGGTTTACCGCCGACGGTTTGGCCGCGGTCGAGCGCGAGGTGGTCCCCTTCATCGACGCGCCCCATCCGATCGTCTGGTATTCGCGCCGGCTCCGGGACGTCCACGACATCTGGCATGTGCTGACCGGCTACGACACCGATGCCCTGGGCGAGGCCTGCGTGGTGTCCTTCTCCTACGGCCAGACACAGAACCTGGGGTTCGCCTTCATCGGCTATGGCGCGGCGCGCGAGGTCCAGCGCGAGAACCCTTCGATCCCGGCGCGCCGGGCGGTGCTGCAGGCCTGGCGCAACGGGCGGGCCGCGCGGTGGCTGCCGGGACTCGATTACGAGGCGCTGTTCGCCGAGGATCTGCAGGCGGCGCGCGAGCGACTGGGGATCCGCCCGGCCACCGTCTATGCCGCCATCCCCGAGCCCGTCCGCCGGGCCGTGGCGCTGCGGGGCTGACATAAGCCAGGCTTGCGCTCGCGCGTGAAGATCGCGGGTTGCCTCGGGCGATCCCCGGCGGCAAGCCGAACGACTATGCTCTTTCAACCATGAGTGCGCCGTGAGCCTGTCCGACACCCTGCGCCGTCCGTCCGCCGACGTCCTGGCCATCGCCGGGGTGGTGCTCTGCGCGGTGATCTGGGGCACGACCTGGTATGCCATCACCTGGCAGCTGGGAACGGTCGATCCGGTGGCCTCGCTGGTCTGGCGCTTCGGCCTGGCCGCCCTGGTGCTGATCGTCGGCTGCGCCGTGTCCGGCCGGTCTTTGAGCCTGACCCGGGCCCAGCAGCTGGCCGCCGTGGGGCAGGGGGCCTTCGTCTTCGCCGTCAGCTATTCCTTCACCTACGCCGCCGAGGGCCATGTGACCTCGGCCATCGTGGCGGTGGTGTTCGCAGGCCTGGCCTTCCTGAACCTGGTGCTGTTCCGCCTGGTGGTCGGCCAGAAGGCCTCGAGCGCGGCCTGGATGGGGGCCGGGCTCGGCATCGTCGGGGTCGCGGTCCTGTCGGGCGGGGAGGCCCTGGCGTCCGGCCTCGATCAGCGCGCCCTGACGGGGATCGGCCTGGCGATGCTGGCCGTGACCAGTTCCGCCGTGGGCAACTATTTCTCCTGGCGGGGCCAGCAGGAAGGCACCGCGATCCTGCCCCAAACGGGCTGGGCCATGGCCTATGGCACGGGGATGCTGGTGATCTACGGCCTGGCGACGGGGGTCCGGTTCTCGATCGATCCCAGCCCCGGATATCTGATCTCCCTGGTCTATCTGTCGGTGCTGGGGTCGGTCGTAGCCTTCGTGACCTATTTCGCGGTGGCCAAGGCGCGGGGCTATGCCCTGGCCAGCTATATCTCGGCCCTGACGCCACCGATCGCCATGCTGGTGTCGGTGCTGTTCGAGGACGCCCGGTTCGGCTGGTCGGCGGCGGCCGGACTGGCGCTGGTGCTGGGCGGACAGGCGCTGCTGAGCCGCGCCCGCCCCAGCGCCTAGCGCGTCATCGTTGCGCTGGACCGACGTGTGGGTTCGACGGCCCTATTCGGTGTTGAGTCGAAACGCCCGACCCTTCTCCCCCAGAAGGCTCCAGCCCGCCGTCGTGGGGCGGTAGCCCCCCTTGGGCGTCGGCGCGGCCAGACCCAGCACCGTCAGCTCGCGGCCACGACCCTCGGTCGGCGGGCGGTCGGGATCGACCAGGTCCAGCAGCGCCTGAATGCGGTCGGCGTCGTTCATCGTGTTCTCATTGAAGGCTAAGCGTAGGAGCCATCCTAACAGATTTCGGAGGCGGCCGTTCCGCGCCGTCGCGCCCTGGGCCGCGATGGGCATCCGGTGGCGCGACCCCGACCATCTGCGACCTACTTGAACAGGTCCATCTGGCGTCTTGACCCCGTCGGCACGGCGAACCGCGTCGTGTCGAGGTCGTGGCGCGGGCCGTCCAGCCCATAGCGCTTGACCGCCGCCTTGAACCGGGCGGCGATCAGGTCGGCCACGGGACCTGTGCCCTTCATCCGCTGTGCCCAGTCAGCGTCGTAGTCCTTGCCGCCGCGCGTCTGTCGAACCAGCGACATGACGCGGGCCGCGCGGTCCGGTCGCGCCTCGTCCAGCCATTCGCGGAACAGGTCCTTGATCTCCAGCGGCAGGCGCAGGGTGACGTACATGGCGGTCACGGCCCCGGCCTTGGCGGCCGCGTCGAGGACGGATTCCAGCTCATGGTCGTTCAGCCCGGGAATGACCGGGGAGAAACCCACGCCAACCGGGACGCCGGCCTCCGCCAACCGGCTGATGGCCTCCAGCCGCCGGGCGGGCGTCGCGGCCCGCGGCTCCATCGCGCGGGCCAGATTGCGGTCCAGGGTGGTGATCGAGATGAAGGCCGTCGCCAGCCGGTCGCGCCCCATCGGCCCCAGGATGTCGAGATCGCGGGTGATCAGGTTGGACTTGGTGATGACGCTGACCGGCTGGTTGAACCGGGCCGCCACCTCCAGCACCCCGCGCGTGATCTTCAGTTCGCGCTCATCGGGTTGGTAGGGGTCCGTGTTCCCCCCGATGTGGATGCGTTTGCAGACGTATTTCCGGGCGCTGAGCTCCTGTTCCAGCAGACGCGCGGCGTCGGGCTTGGAGAAGATCCGGGTCTCGAAATCCAGGCCCGGGGATAGGCCCATCCAGGCATGGGACGGGCGGGCATAACAGTAGATGCAGCCATGGGAGCAACCATTGTAGGGGTTGATGGAGCGTTCAAAGCCGATGTCCGGGCTCTGGTTCTTGCTGATGATGGTGCGGGAGCGGAGGGGGGTCACCGTCGTCGGGACCTGCGTGGGGGCGGGGCCCTCCGCATCCGTCCAGCCGTCATCGAATGCGACTTTTTCGACCGCTTCGTAGCGGCCCGACCGGTTGGATCGCGCGCCGCGCCCGCGCGCGCCTTGAGGGAGCGAAACCTGTGTCATCGTTCCCGACGCTTAGCGGCAAATCTGGAACATAACAAGAACAGATGCGGGCTGAAGCCTCGGCGCGGCTGGGTCACCGCGTTGTCGATCGTCCGGCCAAGCGTGGGACCGCCGCAAAACCAGGCCCGCGCCGCGTGGGCTCAGAGGCGGGTCGGGGTCTCGCCGGCCGCGATCCGCCGTTCGATCTCGGCCAGCACCGCGGGCAGATCCGCCACCGTCTCGACCACCGCGTGCGCGCCCGCCGCCAGAAGCGACTCTTGCGCCCGGGCCACGCGCGAGCTCCGCTCCGCCGGCGCCAGGGCCGCCAGATCGGTCGGGGTCAGACCGACGCCGTTGCCCGACGCGGCGATCCCGACGGTCCAGCACCCCGCCTCGCGCCCCTCGCCCATGCCGACCTCGGCGTCGTCGACCTTGACACAGGCGCGGGCCGGCCAGACGCCCATCTCCACCAGGGCCTTCCAGACCATCAAGGGCGAAGGACGCCCTTCGAGCGTCTCGCCGGCGCAGACGACGGCGTCGAGCGCATAGCCCTGGTCGGCCGCGCGCGGCAGGATCGCCTGCATCATGGTCCGGGTGTAGCCGGTGGTGGAGCCGATCTTGACGCCGCGGGCGCGGAGGTCGTGCGCCAGGTCCGCCGCGCCGTCGATCAGATCCGCGCAGGACGCGGCGGCAGCGAACATCAGCGGCTCCAGCGCGTCATGAAGGCGATCGATGTCCGCGTCGGTCGACGCCGCGCCCTGGCTCGTCGTCCAGGCCGCCTGGACCCGCGCATCCCCCAGGATCTGGGCCACGTGATCCCGCTTGGCCCGCCCCATGTGCGCGCGGATCTCGGCGTCGGTCACCGCGACACCCTCGGCCGCGAAGGCCTGCCGCATCGCCAGGACCGGGGCGACCGATCCAAAATCGATCATGGTGCCGGCCCAGTCGAAGATCACGGCCTTGATTGAAGAGGTCATGCGGCGACGTCCTGAGAGGGGCCGAACAGGTCGGCGATGGTTTCCTCGCCGATGGCGAAGGCGGTGGAGGCCCCGGTGCCGCTGGTCACCATCACCAGGCGAACGTCGGGCTCGGGGGTGGCCCGGAACATGTCCTCGGCGGCCGAGGCATAGACCCCGGTCCATCGTTCGAGGACCGGAGGGGCTTCAAGGCCGGTGGCGGCGCGGAACTCGTCCAGGATCAGGTCGTCGACGGCCTGGTCGGCGAACGGACCCGGCGTCTGGTCATAGTGGTGGCTGTCGCCGACGACCAGCGACCCGTCCGCGCTCTGCACGACGATCAGATGGATGCCGTTTTCCAGATGAGAGGGCTGTTCGGCGGACAGGCAGGCACCCAGGGCCGAAGCCTTCGGCAGATCGGCGTAGCCGCGGTAGCGGGTCAGCCCCAGGTCGGACATCAGGGGCGCGGGCAGGGCGATGCCGGGATCGGCCAGACGCAGCATCTGGAGCTTGCACAGGGTCACGCCCCGGGCGGCGATGGTCTCGGGATACAGGCTGATCAGATCATCGCCGGGGCAGACCACGCAGGCGTCGGCCAGGATCACGCCGCGCGAGGTCTGGATGCGCGGGACGGCGATGGCCTGGACGGCGGCGGAGCGCACGAAGCGAACGCCCCAGGCCTCGGCCAGCCAGGCCGCCAGACGCGGGACGGCGGTGCGGGACTCGACCCGGACCTCATGCGGGCTCCACAGGGCCCCGGTCAGGGGCGCGGCCGACAGCGCGGGCCAAAGCCGTCGAGCCTCGGCGGCCGAATACAGGGCGCAGTCGGCCGCCATCTCCGTCTGCATGAAGGCCTCCAGCACGGCGCGCGATTCCGGGCGGCGGGCCAGCATGATCAGTCCGCGCTGTTCGATCGGGATGCCGGCCTGGGCCGCGACGTCGACCCAGACGTCACGGCTGCGTCGGGCGCGCCGCCAGGTGTCGCCCCGGCGTTGCCCGGTGATGGTCACAAAGCCGAAATTGCGGATGGAGGCGCCGACGGCCTGGGCGTCGCGGTCGATCACGACCACGGACTTGCCCGCCTTCGCGGCGGCCAGGGCGTGGGCCAGACCCAGGATGCCGGCCCCCACTACGGCCAGGTCGAAACGGGAGATCGGAAGCGCGGAGTGTTGCAAGGGTTCAGGATATCCAGAAGGCGAAACGGGTCCGCCCCTTCCACCATGGCCCGGAAGGGGCGGACCCGTCGATCAGAAGGCGGCTGAGACGGTGAAATAGACCGTCCGGGGCGCGCCCGGCGTATAGCGCTGATTGAACTCGTCGAGGATGCCGCCGATGTAGCGTTCGTCGGTCACGTTGTTCACCGCGACCTGGGCCTCGATGTAGCGGGCGTCGTCGTCGCCGAGCGGCAGGCGATAGGCGGCCGACAGGTCCAGCAGTGTGTAGGACGGCACGACCAGTTCCGGACGGTTCTGGGCGTCGCCTTCGGACTCACCGACGTAGCGGGCGGTCAGGCTGCCGGTGAACGGTCCCGTCTCATAGGTCAGGGATCCGGCCAGCAGCAGGTCCGGGGTGCCGGGCACCGTGTTGCCTTCGGTGACCTGGGTGCGCCGGCTGCCGCCGTAGTTGGCGGCATTGAAGGTGGCGCTGTACTGGCTGTCGAGCACCGTCAGGGCGGCATAGGCACTGAGGGCGTCGGTCACGCGAACCTGGGCGCTGGCTTCCACACCCGTCGTCTGGATTCCGCCAGGAGCGTTCACATAGGTGCCCCCGGTGCCGACGTTGTAGTTGATGCCCCCCGTGTTGGAGGCGAAGGTTTCGTCCAGGAAGACGATCGCCTTGTCGTTCTCGGTGCGGAACAGGGTGGCGGCGGCGGCCAGCCGCGGCGCGCTGTAGCGGGCGCCGAGCTCGAGGTTCTCGCTCACTTCCGGTTCCAGCCGGGCGAAGTCGGTGCCGGTCTTTTCCAGGGCCCAGTCCCCGATGGCCCCGGAGTTGCGGGAATAGCCGCCGAACACCTGAAAGTCTTCGGTGACGTCATAGACGGCCCCGACGGACGGCAGGATCTGGTCGCTGTCGCTGCTGACGCTCGAGGTCAGGAAGCCGTTGAACCCGCCGTCGGCGGCATAGCGGGTCTCGTCCCGGGTCTGGCCCGAGATGTCGATCAGGAAATGCTGCAGGCCCACGCTGATGGTTAGGTCTTGCGTCACCGACCAGTCGTCGGCGACGTAGAACTTGTACAGATCGGTCTCGAAGGTCTGTTCGAAATCCTGGCGGTACACCGCGTTCTCGACGATGACCGGCCCAGTGCGGATGTCCTGATAGCGCAGCCATTGGCGGCCGAAATCGCGGTTCAGGTTTTCGTACCAGACGCCGGCCCGGACCTGGTGCGCGCCCAGATCGAGCCGGGCGTTGGCCACCACGCCCGACCGGGTGTGGTCATAGGTGCTGTTGCGATAGGACTGGCCTTGGGCGCAGGTCGGTTGGCCGTTGGTCAGGCGGACCGCGCCGTCGGCGGTGTAGCAGTCGGCCGAGGTCACCGTGGTGCCGTCCAGGGCGATGTAGCTGTCGGCCACGCCGCCCGTGTAGTTGAACACCGCATTGCCAACGCTGTTCTGGAAGGTGGCCGTCCGGGCGCGCGAGGCGGCGTTGCCGAACACCACCTGACGGCGCTGGCCGCCGACCGTGACGATGCGCGGCTGCAGGCCCGGCGGCAGGAACTCGCCGACGCCCTCATTGGTCTGGACATAGGGGGTGACGTCCAGGCTGATGACGTCGTTCAGCCGCCAGTCGAACTTCAGATAGGCGAAGGCGTTCTCGCGGATGGCCGCCCAGTCGTCGGCCCAGTTCTCGTTGGCCGCCGCGCTGAGCGGATTGAAGACCGCCGAGGAGCCGTCGACGCCCAGGCCGCGCGTGTCCAGGCTGGCGCGCGAGGACTCGATGATGGGGTCGTCGTCGCTGTCGTTGTAGTTGACGAAGCCGGTCACCGTCAGTCCATCGAACTGGGTGACCGACTTGGCTTCCAGCGAGACCTGTTCGATGCCTGCGGGGGTCGCGCCGCCGTGGGGCCACAGCTTGGCGTCTAGCTGCGAGCCGGCCACATAAAGGCGGGTGTTGCCGAACAGGGTGCCGAAATCATAGCGCGCGAAATACCGGCGCGTATCGAAGTCGCCGAGGGTCGCCCGGATCAGGCCGCCGGCCTCCGCGCTCGGTTCGCGGGTGACATAGGCGAGCGTGCCGCCTAGGGCGTTCGCCGCCGGCGATCCGACGTCGGCCGTGCCCTGGCTGACCACGATCCGGTCGACGCTCTCGGTGATCACATATTTCTGCGCCGGCGAGCCGCCGAGATAGTAGGAGGCGTTGAACAGCGGCACGCCGTCCAGGGTCTGGCCGATCTTGGAACTGCGCTGGTTGACCTCGAAGCCGCGGATGTTGATCGCATAGGTCCAGGGGTCGTTGTTCAGCGCGTCCGAGCCGCGGATCGACACGCCGGGCACCAGTTTGATGGCGTCCACGATGTTCTGGGCGGCGGGCAGGGCGTCGATCCGATCGTGACCGACGACGTTGTTGCCCCGGGCGACGGCCTGGCCGGTGACGACGATCTCGTCGACCTGGGTCGGCTCGGCCGATCCGGATGCGGTCTGGGCGAAGACGGGCGCGGCGCTGGCGAGCGCCAGAAGTCCCACGCTGACCAGCAGCGCGTGCTTGTTGGTGACGGACATGGTGAGTTCCCCTGTGAGCGCCGGATCCCCCCGGTCGCAGCGGGGCTCTATCGCCCGGGCCGGCCATGCCCCGCCAATCGGTTGTTTCGAGGGTCCCCCCCGGGCGGGCCGAGGTGTCACGGGCGTTTCACCGTGACGCCATAGAAGCCAGGCATGGCCACGAACATGCAGCATCTGCGGGCCTTTCACGCCGTCGCGGGCGAGGGCAGCATCGTCCGCGCCGCGCGCCGCCTGGCCGTGTCCCAGCCCACGATCTCCGAACAGCTCCGCGCGCTGGAGCAGCGCCATCAGGTGCCGCTGTTCCACGGCCGCAAGCCGCCGCTGGTCCTGACCGGCGCGGGTCAGTCCCTGTTCGCCCTGACCCAGAAACTCTTTTCGGTCAGTGGCGAGATCGACGCCTTCCTCGCCCAGTCGCTCGCGCCGGGCGGCCTCGGGCTTCGTCTGGGCTCGGACAGCCCGACCTATGCCGCGCGCTTCGTCGCCGCCTATCCGGCCCGACGGCCCGGGGCCAAGATCCAGGTGCGGATCGGCAATGCCAGCGAGGTGGTGGCCTGGCTCAAGGCCGGGGAGGTCGACGCCATCATCGCCTGCGACCCGCCGATCGATGGGTCACTGTCGTACGAGGCCCTCTATCGCGACCGGCTGGTGCTGGGCGTGGCCCGCGATCACCCCGTCGCCGCCGCGGCGACCGCAAACGTGAGCCTGCTCGGCCAGGAGACCCTGCTGTTGCGCGAGGCCCCGTCGCGGACGCGCGAAACCACCCTGGACCTGCTGTCGCGGGCGGGCATCGAACCGCTCGAGACTATCGAGCTGCACACGCGCGAGACCATCCGCGAAGCCATCGCCATGGGCGTCGGCATCAGCCTGTTCTATTCGGCCGAATGTCCGCCCGACCCCCGGATCGCCTACAGGCCCCTGGACTGCGCGGTGCCGATCCAGACCGGCTATGTGATGTGCCTGGCCGACCAGCGCCGCTCACCCCTGGCCAAAGGCGTGTTCGATACGGCCGCGAGCCTGCAGGCGGAGAGCCCCATCCCCCTGTGACGCGGGGCTGTTTTCGGATGCCCGCGCCCGGAGCGGCGGAAGGATCGGGCCAGCCGGCCTCCCGCCTGGGAAACGGTCAGGCCTTCGCGGCCTTCTTGGCCGCGGGCTTCTTCGCCGCGGGCTTCTTGGCGGCCGGCGCCTTGGCGGCCGAAGCCTTCTTGGCGGGCGCGGCCTTCTTCGCCGGGGCTTTCTTGGCCTTGGGGGCGACCAGGGCGCGCGCGGCCAGCAGGGGCACGGCGATCTCCATCGTCATGTCCTCGGGCGCGGAGCCCTTGGGCAGGGTGGCGTTGATCTTGCCGGACTTGACGTAGGGCCCGAAGCGGCCGGCCATGACGTGGACCGGCTCGCCGCTCTCGGGGTGGGCCCCCAGGTCCTTCAGCGGCGCGACGGCCGCCCCGCGACCGGCCAACTTGCCCGCGCGCTTCTCGGCCAGCAGGACCACGGCGCGGTTCAGGCCGATGTCGAACACCTCGTCGATGTCCGCGACATTGGCATAGGTGCCGGCGTGCAGGATGAAGGGGCCGTAGCGGCCGAGACCTGCGGTGATCGGCTTGCCGTCCTCCGGGTGATCGCCGACCGGACGCGGCAGGGCCAGCAGGCGGACCGCCTGTTCCAGCGTGAGGGTGGCGGGACTCCAGCCCTTGGGCAGGGACGAGCGTTTGGGCTTCTCCTCGCCGGGGACCGCGGTCTCCACATAGGGACCGAAGCGGCCGATCTTCAGCGATACGGGCAGGCCGGTGGCCTCGTCGATGCCGAGATCGCGGTCGCCGCCGGCCTCGTCGCCCGCGTTCTCGCCCGCGCCGAAGCCGCGCGTGTAGCGGCATTCCGGATAGTTGGAGCAACCGATGAAGGACGACTTCATCTTGAAGCTGGCCTTCAGATGCAGCCGGCCGGACTTGCACAGCGGGCACAGGCGGGCGTCGGAGCCGTCGGCCTTGTCGGGGAACAGGAAGGGCCCGATGGCGGTATCGAGTTCATCGATCACCCCCTGGCGTTCCAGCACGGCGGCCGTCGCGGGCTTCAGCTTGGACCAGAACTCGCGCAGCAGCGCCTTCCAGTCCATGTCCCCGGCCGAAACCTCGTCCAGCTGGTTCTCCAGGGCGGCGGTGAAGTCGTACTGGACCCACTGGCCGAAGAACTGCTCCAGGAAGGCGGTGACCAGGCGGCCGTTGTCCTCGGGGATGAAGCGGTTCTTGTCCATGCGGACGTATTCGCGGTCGCGCAGGGTCGTCAGGATGGAGGCATAGGTCGAGGGGCGGCCGATGCCGAGCTCCTCCAGCTTCTTGACCAGGGTGGCCTCGGAGAAGCGGGGCGGGGGCTCGGTGAAATGCTGGTCGGTGCGGATGGCCTCGACCTTGGCCCGGGCACCCTCTTTCAGCGTCGGGAGGCGGGTGGAGTCGTCGTCCTCCTCGGACTCGGCCCCCTTCTGCTTCTCGTCGCGGCCCTCCTCGTAGACGGCCAGGAAGCCGTCGAAAGTGACCACCTGGCCGGTGGCGCGCAGGCCGGTCTGGCCGTCGGGGGTCTCGACCTCGACCGTGGTGCGGTCCAGCCGCGCGGCCTCCATCTGGGAGGCGACCATCCGCTTCCAGATCAGCTCATACAGCCGCTGGAGGTCGCTCTCGAGACGCAGGCTGTCGGGGCGGCGGGTGATGTTGGTCGGCCGGATCGCCTCGTGCGCCTCCTGGGCGTTCTTGGCCTTGGTCTTGTAATAACGCGCTTCCGCCGGGACGAAGGCCGGGCCGAAGGTCTCGCCGATGACCTCGCGCGCCTGGGCGATGCCCTCGGGCGTGGTCTGGACGCCGTCGGTCCGCATATAGGTGATCAGACCGCCGGTCTCGTCGACGCCCTCGTACAGTTTCTGGGCCGCGCGCATGGTGCGCTGGGCGTCGAAGCCGAGCTTGCGCGACGCCTCCTGCTGAAGCGTGGAGGTGGTGAAGGGCGGCGAGGGGAAGCGTCGGACCGGCTTCTTCTCGATCGAGCGGATGGTGAAGTCGCCGGCCTGGATGGCGTCGCGGGCGGCGTGGGCGGTGGCTTCGTCCTTGATGTCCAGCCGCTGGACGCGCTTGCCGGCGTGCTTGACCAGTCGGGTGGTGAAGGGCGGGCTGTCGGCGGCCAGGTCGGCCTCGATCGACCAGTATTCCTGGGGCTTGAAGCGTTCGATCTCCAGTTCGCGGTCGACGACGATGCGCAGGGCCACCGACTGCACCCGGCCGGCCGAGCGGGCTCCGGGCAGCTTGCGCCACAGCACGGGCGACAGGGTGAAGCCGACCAGATAGTCGAGTGCGCGGCGGGCCAGATAGGCCTCGACCAGCTCCATGTCGATCTGGCGCGGATTGGCCATGGCCTCCAGCACGGCCGACTTGGTGATGGCGTTGAAGGTCACGCGCTCTACGGGCGTGTCCTTGATGGCCTTCTTCTTGTTCAGGACCTCCAGCACGTGCCAGCTGATGGCCTCCCCCTCGCGGTCGGGGTCGGTGGCCAGGATGACGCGGTCGGCGCGTTTGGCGGCGGCGGCGATCTCGGTCATGCGGGTCGAGGCGCGGGCGTCGACCTCCCACTCCATGGCGAAATCCTCGTCCGGCTTGACCGAGCCGTCCTTCGACGGAAGGTCGCGGATATGCCCGTAGGAGGCGAGCACCTCGAAGCCGGAGCCGAGGTATTTGTTGATGGTCTTGGCCTTGGCGGGGCTCTCGACGATGACGAGGTTCATTGCGGCTCAGTCTGGGAGGAGGGGCGCAGAACGTGGTTGGGTGCGGGCCCCGTGTCAATCAGCCTGATCCGGGACGCCCGTATCGCGTTAAGGTTGATAACTTACCCAGGGTTGTATTCTATGCTGTCATCAGCGGGGGAGGACGCGATGGGATTGCAGGCGGTCGAAACGGCGGGGTCGGTGCAGGCGGACCTGCCCATGCGCGAATATATAGGCGCGATGGCCCGGCAACTGGCCCAGATGGCCCGCGTCGAGGACGACGAGGTCCTGGGGCGTCTGCTGGACTGCGCCGCCGATCTGGCGGATCACGGGATGAACGGACCGGCGCGCAAACGCTAGGTCGAGGCCGAGCCCCCGGGCAGCAGGGTGGCGCGGCCTGCCAGGCTGAGCTCCAGCAGGGCGGCGGCGACCCGGCCGATCGGCGCGTCCAGGGCGCGGGCGATCTCGTCGCGCGGGGTCGGGGTCGGCGACAGCAGGCCCGCGACGCGGTCGAGGAAGATGGGGTCGACGTCGTCGTCCGCCCCGGTGAAGGGGCTGTCGGCCGCCGGTTCGCGCAGGGTGCGCAGGGTCTCGAAGGCGCGGCGGACGTCGTCGAGGCCCTCGCACAGGATGGCCCCCTGACGCAGCAGTTCGTTGGGGCCTTTCGACCGCGGGTCCAGCGGCGAGCCGGGCACGGCGAAGACGTCGCGGCCCTGTTCGCCCGCCAGCCGGGCGGTGATCAGGGAGCCGGACCGCAGCTCGGCCTCGACCACGATGACCCCGCGCGACAGGCCGGAGATGATGCGGTTGCGGCGGGGAAAGTCGCGCGCCTGGGCCCGGGCCCCCATGGGGCTTTCGGAGACGACGCAGCCCCGGTCGACGATCTGGTCGTAGAGGGCGGCGTTGTCGGCCGGATAGACGTCGTCCACGCCGCCGCCCAGCACGGCGACGGTGCCGGTCGGCATCGATCCGGCATGGGCCGCCGCATCGATGCCGCGCGCGAGGCCCGAGACCACGACGTAGCCCGCCTGGCCCAGCTGCTGGGCCAGGCCGCGGGCGATGCGCTGCCCCCCGGCGGAGGCGATCCGGGCCCCGACCACGGCCACGGCCTCGCGCGACAGCAGGGTGACGTCGCCGCGCGTCCACAGCAGGGGCGGGGGCGGGTCCAGGGCGGTCAGCGGGGGTGAAAAGTCCGGGTCGCCCAGCACCAGCAGGCGCGCGCCGGCGCGGTCTCCTGCGGCCAACTCAGCGTCGATCCGGTCCGGATCGGGCAGGGCGTAGCCGTGGCCGCCCCCCTTGCGGACTAGGTCGGGCAGGGCCTCCAGGGCGCGGACGGCCGAACCGAACCGGTCCAGCAGCTGTCGGAACGAGACGGGGCCGACCCGGTCGGCACGGGCGAGACGCAGGCGGGCCAGCCGCTCGGTCTCGGGCAGGCTCACGTCTTGGCGGCCCCGATGCGGGGCTCGGCCCCCTTCAGCAGGCGGCCGATGTTCTCGTGGTGACGGATGTAGATCAGGATCGCCGTGACGATGGCCAGGACGACGATCGGCTGCGGCGCGGGCAGACCCAGGATCGGCAGGCTCAGCAGGGCGTACAGGGGCGTCGCGGCGGCGGCGATCAGGGCGGCCAGGGACGAATAGCGCAGGCCGAAGGCCACGATCAGCCAGGTGGCTCCCGCCATCAGGCCCAGGGGCCAGGCGGCGGCCAGCATCAGGCCGAAGAAGGTGGCCACGCCCTTGCCGCCCTTGAAGCCCAGCCAGACGGGAAACAGATGCCCCAGGAAGGCCGCGCCGCCGGCGAGGGCCCCGGCCGCCTCGGAGCCGAGGAAATGTCGCGCCAGCAGCAGGGCGACCGCGCCCTTGCCCGCGTCCAGCAGAAGCGTGGCCAGGGCCAGGTCCTTGCGGCCGGTGCGCAGCACGTTGGTCGCGCCGATATTTCCCGATCCTATCTGGCGCACGTCGCCGGTCCCGGCCGCGCGGGTGATCAGGACGCCGAACGGGATGGACCCCAGCAGATAGCCGCCCACGGCGACGAGACCGAGCGTGAACACCGCTGGGCCGACCAGATCCTGCAACCGATTCGCTCCCGCTTGACGTGCGGCCTGACAATGCGTCGCGGCCGCGTTCGGAGCAAGGGTCGGGAGGGGTTACCGGCCAGCGGTCCCGCCGCTATGAGGACGGCCACAGTGACCTTTCCGGTGGGACCATGACCCGTCTTTCGCTCGCGACCCTGCTCCTGGCCTCGACCGTGGCGGGGTGCGCCGGAGGTCCACCGGTCACGGCCGGGTCGACGCCCCGACTGGCGGCCTATTTCGACTGCGTGCGCGAGACCGGCGGCATCGCCATTTCGGCCCACCGCGCCCAGTCGGGCGAGGACCAGCCGGAAAACTCGATCCAGGCCATCGAGGCGACCGGCCGCGCCATTCCGGGGGCGATCGTCGAGATCGACGCCGCCCTGACGCGCGACGGGGTGCTGGTGCTGATGCATGACGACAGCCTGGACCGGACCACGACGGGGCGAGGTCTGGTCGCCGACAACACCCTGGCCCAGATTCAGGCCGCGGACCTGCGCGCCCCGGACGGCACCGTGAGCGACGCCGCCCCGCCGACCCTGGCCGAGGCCCTGGCCGCCGCCGGCCGCGTCGGGGCCATCGCCAGCCTCGACCTGAAGCCCTCCAGCGAGGCCGCGACAGTGGCCCTGGCCCGCCGGGTGGTGGACGAGGTCCGGCGGGCGCGCGCGGCGGATCGCGTCATCCTGATCACCTATTCGGCCGAGGCCGCCCGCGCCGTGGCCGCCATGGCCCCGGAGATGATGATCTCGGCCGGTCTGGACGACGTCGCCGGGCTGGACGGCCTGAATGCGCCGCAGATCCTGGCCTGGACCGGGACCCGCGAGGCCCGGCCCGCTCTTTGGCGAGCGCTGGGGGACCGGGGCGTCGAGGTTCAGTTCGGCACCCTGGGCGGCTCCCCGCGCGCTCTGGACCGCGTCTATGCGGCCGACGGCGACGTCAGCGAATACCGCGCCCTGTTCGAACAGGGGGCGGTCGTGATCGCCACCGACACGCCGCTGGCGGTCAAGGGCGTGCTGGGGGTGGAGCTGGTGGCGGCGCAGAGGTGTCCAAGGTAGTGTTCCCTCTCCCGGAGGGAGAGGGCTTGAGCGCACGTCAGCGCAGATGACGTCCTTGCGCGAAAGGGTGAGGGGTTACGCTACCGCCGGAGCGGCACGATCCTGGGTGCATGGCGCAGGCCGATCAGAGTCTCAGCCGGTGAAACCCCAACCCCTCACCCTTTCGCGTTGCCAATCGCTGCGCTCTTGGACGCTCAAGCCCTCTCCCTCTGGGAGAGGGTCAAGACGTATGGACCGTCCGTCCGCCGACAACGGTCATCTCTACTCGGCCCTGAAGCCTTCGCCCGTCGAACGGCGAGTTCTTGGACTTGGATCGCAGCGCCGCCGCATCGATCACCACCGGCGCGCCGGGATCGAACAGGATCAGGTCTGCCGGGGCCCCAGCCGAAATCACGCCAGCTTCGAGGCCCAGCAGGGTCGCCGGGCCGTGGGTCAGGGGGCGCAGGACGTCGAGCAGGTCCAGACCCTCCTCGTGGTGCAGGCTCAGGGCGGCCGGCAGCAGGGTCTCGAGCCCGACCGCGCCGGGCGCGGCCTCGGCGAAGGGGCGGCGCTTGTCCTCGGCGGGGGCGGGGGTGTGGGCCGAGGTGATGGCCTCGATCAGACCGTCGCGCACGGCCTCGATCAGGGCCCGGCGATCGCTTTCTGGCCGCAGCGGCGGGTCAAGCCGGTAGAAGGTCCGGTAGTCGCCGATGTCGATCTCATTGAAGCACAGGTGGTTGATCGAGACGCTGGCGGCCACCTCCAGCCCCCGGCCCCGGGCCCGCGCCAGCACCTCCAGCGCCGCCTCGGTCGAGATCTGGTCGACCAGGAACCGGGCACCCGTCTGTTCGACCAGGGCGAGGTCGCGCTCCAGCTGGATGCGTTCGGCGATGGCGGGCGCGCCGGACAGCCCCAGCCGGGTGGCCAGCTCTCCGGACGTGGCCACGGCCCCCTCCGAGAGCCAGGGATCGGCCGGGCGGCAGGCGATCAGGGCGTTGAAGGCCGAGGCATAGGCCATGATCCGCGACAGCACCCGGCTGTCGGCGATGACATGGTCGCCGTCGGTGAAATACAGCGCCCCCGCCTCGTGCATCAGGCCGATCTCGGCCATGCGCTGGCCGTCGCGGCTGCGGGTCGCGGCCCCGGCGACGCGGACATGGACCAGGTTCAGGGCCGCGCCCCGGCGCTGGATGAAGTCGACCATGGCCGGGTCGTCGACGGCGGGATCGGTGTCGGGCTGGATCACGATGGTGGTGACGCCCCCGGCCGCGGCCGACAGGCTGGCCGACTTCAGCGTCTCCTTGGGCTCGGCCCCCGGCTCGCCGGTGCGGACGCGGATGTCGATCAGGCCGGGCGACAGGCACAGGCCCCCGGCGTCGATGACCCGGGTCGCCATCAGGGCGGCGGCCCCGTGTTCGACGCGGGTGATGACCCCGTCCTCGATCAGGACCGAGCCGGGGCCGTCGTAGTCGGTGGCGGGGTCCAGAAGGCGGGCGTTGACGATGGCCAAGGTGGTCATGCCCCCGTCTCCAGCCGGGCCGACAGCGAGGCCAGCACGGCCATGCGCGCGGCCACGCCCATCTCGACCTGATCCTGGATCAGGGAGACGCTCAGGTCGTCGGCGACGTCCGAATCGATCTCGACCCCCCGGTTCATCGGCCCCGGATGCATCACCTTGGCCCCCGCATTGGCCCAGGCCAGCTTCTCCCGGTCCAGGCCCCAGAAGCGGAAATACTCGCGCGTCGACGGGACCAGGGCTCCGTCCATCCGCTCCAGCTGCAGCCGCAGCATCATGACGACGTCGCAGCCTTTCAGCCCCTCGCGCATGTCATGGAAGACCTCGCAGCCCCAGCGGTCGGCGTCGCCGGGCACCAGGGTCGGCGGGCCGATCAGCCGGACGCGCGCGCCCATCATCGACAGCAGGGCCACGTTCGAGCGCGCCACCCGGCTGTGGGCGATGTCGCCGCAGATGGCGACCGTCAGCCCGCCGACGTCCCCGAAGGCGCGGCGCAGGCTCAGCAGATCGAGCAGGGCCTGGGTCGGATGCTCGTGCCGTCCGTCGCCCGCATTGACCACCGCGCAGCCGACCTTCTGCGACAGCAGGGCCGCCGCGCCCGAGGCCCCGTGACGGACCACCAGGATGTCGGGCCGCATGGCGTTCAGGGTCACGGCGGTGTCGATCAGGGTCTCGCCCTTCTTCACCGAAGACGTCTGGACCGGCATGGTCACCACATCGGCCCCCAGCCGCTTGGCCGCGATCTCGAACGAGGAACTGGTGCGGGTCGAGTTCTCGAAGAACAGGTTCATCACCGTGCGCCCGCCCAGCAGGTCCAGCGCCTTGGTCGAGGAGCGGTTCAGGTCGACGAAGGCGTCGGCCAGGTCGAGCAGGGCCAGGACGAAGGGCGGGTTCAGATCCGCCGCGGCCAGGAAATGCGGTTTTGGAAACGGCACCCGCCGGTCGGCGATCAGGTCGGCGGCAAGGTTGCTGTGGGTCATGGAAGCCGGGCTATAGCCGCGACTCACGCCAGATGGAACAGGGCCAGCAGCAGGGGGATGCCCAGGGCGCTGCCCACGGTCGTGGCGGCGACGATCCCGGCCATCAGCGGCGCATCCCCGCCCATCTGCCGCGCCAGCAGATAGGCCGCCGCCGCGCCCGGGGCCGCGCCGCACAGCAGGGCCGTGCCCTGGGCCAGCTCGTCGCCGCCGTAGAGGATGCACAGGCCCCACATCAGCGGCGGCATGACCCCCAGCTTGACGGCGGTGACGCCCGCGACCGTCCATCGGCTGCGCGCCACCTCGGCGAAGCTCAGCCCCGCCCCGGCGACGATCAGCCCCAGCGGCAGGGCGGCCCCGCCGAGCAGCCGCAAGGTGTCGGAAATGCCCGGGATCGGCGGCACTTTCAAAAAGTTCAGCGTGAGGCCCGTCAGACAGGCCACTAAGATCGGATTGGCCAGCATGGCCCGGGTCAGGGCCAGGGGCCGCACCCCGCGCTGGTCGGTCCCCCAGCGGGCCAGGACGGCGACGCAGGCGATATTCGTGACGGGGATGATGCAGGCGATCATCACCGCCGCCAGGGCCAGGCCCTCGGCCCCGAAGGCCGACTGGATCACCGGCAGGAAGACGAAACTGTTCCAGCGGATCGTGCCCTGGAACACGCTGCTGAAGGCTGGCCCGTCGATACGAAGGAACGGCTTGGCCGCCAGGGTCAGGGCGCCGACGATCAGCACCGCCGTCACCGCTGACCCGCCGGCCGCCCCGACGCTGCCGCCCGACAGGTCGGCGCCCCAGATCGCCGGGATCAGGAAGCCCGGATACAGCAGGTTGATCGACAGCTTCTCGATCGGCCGCCAGGTCGCGTCCGGCAGGAAGTCGGACTTGCGCAGGCCATAGCCGATGGCAATCAGGATGAAGACCGGAACGATCCCGGCGAGCAGGGCCGTCATTTTCCCTCCCCTTTATGGGGAGGGACCGCGAGCCTCGGCGAGCGAGGGTGGGGCCGTGTCGTTCGTGCGCACGCTTCAAACGGCCCCACCCGGATGCCGCTGCGCGTCACCCTCCCTCCCCATGAAGGGGAGGGAGAGGCAGGTTGCGCACTCTATCCAGCGCCCCCTGCAGGATCCAGGCGGCGGCCGTGCGGTCCACCACCCCTGCGCGCCGCTTGCGGCTGAGGTCCAGCTCATCGATCAGGAACCGCTCGACCGCGCTGGTCGACAGCCGCTCGTCCCAGAAGGCGACGTTGACGGGGCGGAACCGCTCGAGGTTGCGCGCGAAGGCGCGGCACGACTGGGCCCGCGGCCCCTCGGTGCCGTCCATGTTGACCGGCAGGCCGATGATCAGGGCCGAGACCTTGCGGTGGTCCATCAGCTTGAACAGGGCTGCGGCCTCGGCCGTGAATTTCGATTTGCGGATCAGCTCCAGCGGGCTGGCGATCATGCGCGAGGTGTCGGAGGTGGCCACGCCGATGGTGGTCTCGCCCAGATCCAGACCCATCCACGCCGTGTCGGGCGGGCAGGCGGCGGGCAGGTCGATCAGGTTCAGGACGGGCACGCCCGGGCGGTAGGCGTTGCCTCGCAGCCTGTCAAAGGCGAGGGTGCCGGATCGATCGCGAAGGATGAATCCATGTCGAACCGATTGAGGCTGGCGTCCGTATCGGCCTTCGCGATTCTGCTGACCGCCTGCGATGCGGTTTCCGAGGCGACGCCGAGCCCCGAAGCCGAGACGCCGGCACGGGCCAAGGTCGCAGCCCTGGCGGCGTCCGGCGTCACGCAAACGCTCGCGCCCGCGCCCGCGGACGACAGCCTGCAGGCGTCGGCCCGCGTGGTGCGCGTGGACCGGCTGACGTATGATGACGCCAAGCTGTTCGGAACGGCCGGCGGCGATCCGGCCATGAACGGGCTCCAGACCTACCTGGCCTTCTTCGTCTCGCCGGACGAGGGCTGGACGATCTTCCGGATCGGCGACGTCCTCGACTACACCGTCCTGTCCGCGTCGCCGGGGCGGGTCGAGCTGGATCTGCAGGACAGCCTGCTGGACGTTGCCACGGGCACGATCGGCAGCCGGCATCGCAAGGTGATCGTCGCCTGGACCCCCGGCGCCGAGGGTGCCCCGCCCGCGGCCGTCACCGTCACGCCCGGGGCTTAGACAGGAATGCTTGTGCGGGGCGGAGGGGGCCGCTAATCCCGCCCGCTTGAACGCCTATGACTGGAGGGCCGCATGGCCATCGACGCCGCGACGGTGCGCAAGGTCGCCCACCTCGCCCGGATCAAGACCCCCGACGACCGGCTGGAGCCCCTGGCGGGCGAGCTGAATACCATCATGGCCTGGATCGACCAGCTCAATGAGGTCGATGTCGAGGGCGTGGAGCCGATGACGTCCAACGTGGCCCAGGCCCTGCGGCTGCGCGACGACGTCGTCACCGACGGCGACCGGGTCGAGGCCGTGCTGTCGAACGCGCCCCAGTCCGCCGACGGCTTCTACGTCGTGCCCAAGGTGGTGGAATAGATGTCCGACCTGACGAACCTCACGCTCAAGGCGGCCGTCGACGGCCTGAAGGCGAAGACGTTCAGCTCGCAGGAGCTGACGCAGGCCTTCCTGACCAACATCGAGGCCGCCAACCCGACGCTGAACGCCTATGTCGAAATCACCGCCGACAAGGCGCTCGACATGGCCAAGGCGTCCGACACCCGCATCGCCGCGGGCGAGGGCGGGGCGCTGGAAGGGGCTCCCCTGGGCATCAAGGACCTGTTCTGCACCGAGGGGGTGCAGACCACCGCGGGCTCCAACATGCTGCGTGGCTTCGTCCCGCCCTATGAATCCACCGTCACCGCCAACCTGTGGCGTGACGGGGCTGTGATGCTGGGCAAGCTGAACATGGACGAGTTCGCCATGGGCTCGTCGAACGAGACCTCGGCCTTCGGGCCGGTAGTCAATCCATGGAAATCAAAGGGATCGAACGCCGAGCTGACGCCGGGCGGCAGCTCTGGCGGGTCGGCCTCGGCGGTTGCCGCCGATCTTTGCCTGGCCGCCACGGCCTCGGACACCGGCGGGTCGATCCGCCAGCCCGCCGCCTTCACCGGGACGGTCGGCATCAAGCCCACCTATGGCCGCGCCAGCCGGTTCGGCATGGTGGCCTTCGCCAGCTCGCTGGACCAGGCCGGGCCGATCACCAGGACGGTCGAGGACGCGGCCTTGATGCTGCGCTCCATGTGCAGTTTCGACGTCAAGGATTCGACCAGCCTCGACGTCCCGACGCCCGACTGGACCCAGTCCGTCGGACAGTCGGTCAAGGGGCTGCGCATCGGGGTTCCGGCCGAATACGTCGTCGACGGCATGCCGGAAGAGGTCTCGAAGATCTGGGCCCAGGGCATCGAATGGCTGAAGGACGCGGGCTGCGAGATCGTCCACGTCAGCCTGCCGCACACCAAATACGCCCTGCCGACCTACTATATCGTCGCCCCGGCCGAGGCCTCGTCCAACCTGGCCCGCTACGACGGCATGCGCTTCGGCCATCGCGCCGATAAAGCCACGTCGCTGACGGATCTCTACGAGACCAGCCGGGCCGAGGGCTTCGGAGCCGAGGTCAAACGCCGCCTGGTGATCGGGGCCTATGTGCTGTCGGCGGGTTTCTACGACGCCTATTACGTCCGGGCGCTGAAGGTCCGTCGCCGCATCGCCGAGGATTTCGACAAGGTCTGGGGCCAGGTCGACGCGATCCTGACGCCGTCCACGCCGTCGTCCGCCTTCGCCCTGGGCGACAAGCAGATCGACCCGGTAACCATGTATCTGAACGACGTCTTCACGGTAACGGCGAACCTCGCCGGCCTGCCGGGCATCTCGGTGCCGGCCGGCCTCGACGCCAACGGCCTGCCTTTGGGACTGCAGGTGATCGGCAAGGCGCTGGATGAAGCCACCGTGTTTCAAGTCGGCGCGGCCCTCGAAAAGGCGGCGGGCGGCGTCGGCCGGGCCGAGCGCTGGTGGTAGGCTGAGAGCTCTCCCTCCCCCGCAGGGGGAGGGAGAGCGTATATCACGCAGCCGGCAGGGCCTTCAGGTCGGTGTCGATGGCCTCGATAATCGCCGGGGTGACGGCGCCGCCCGACAGGGGGGCGACCTGACCCAGGGTCATGTCCTGGAACTGCTCGAGCATCGGGTGCTTGGACAGGCCGGGCAGGTGTTTCTCGAGCACGGCCGCCGTGGCTTCGTGGGCCAGCAGGTCCTTGATCGGGGCCTCGATGGTCGGGGTGGCGGCATGGGTGGCCATGTCGGCATGCGCCGGGGCATGGGGCGGGGCAGGGACCGGGGCGGTCTGGGCCAGGGCGGGGGCGGCACTGCCGACCAGGGCGGCGGCGAACAGGACGGTCTTGAGCATGTCAGGGTTCCTCGGAATGAAAATCGCGCCGCAGGATGGGCCCAGAATCGTGACGCGGTCACGACAGCAACTTTCGCATCCGGCCGCAGGGCGCTAATCAGGCTTCATGACCGACGCACTCGCCACCGCCACGCCTGATACCGCCACCATCATCCAGGGCCGCACCGGGCCGTGGGAGATCGTCATGGGGCTGGAGATCCACGCCCAGGTCGCGTCCAAGGCCAAGCTGTTCTCCGGTGCCGCCGTGGGCTTCGGCGCGGGGCCGAACGAGCAGGTGTCGCTGATCGACGCCGGCTTCCCCGGCATGCTGCCGACCCTCAACAGACACTGCGTGGAACAGGCGGTCCGCACCGGCCTGGGCCTCAACGCCCAGATCAATCGCCGCAGCCAGTTCGACCGGAAGAACTATTTCTATCCCGACCTGCCGCAGGGCTATCAGATCAGCCAGCTGTATTTCCCGATCGTCGGGGAGGGCGTGGTCGAGGTCGAGGCCGAGGACGGCTCCTTCTTCAACGTCGGCATCGAGCGGCTGCATCTGGAGCAGGACGCGGGCAAGCTGATCCACGACCTGTCGCCGACCGAGAGCTATGTCGACCTGAATCGCGCCGGCACGGCCCTGATGGAAATCGTCTCGCGGCCCGACATCCGCTCGCCGGAACAGGCCGTCGCCTACGTCAAGAAGATCCGCACCATCCTGATCTATCTCGGCACCTGCGACGGCGACATGGAGAAGGGCAACCTGCGGGCTGACGTCAACGTCTCGGTCTGCCGCGTCGGCCAGTACGAAAAGTTCAAGGCTACCGGCGATTTCAGCCACCTGGGGACGCGCTGCGAGATCAAGAACGTGAACTCGTTCCGCTTCATTTCCCAGGCCATCAACTACGAGGCCCGGCGCCAGATCGAGATCCTGGAGGACGGCGGCAAGATCGATCAGGAGACGCGGCTGTACGACCCCACGGCCGGCGAGACCCGGTCGATGCGGTCGAAGGAAGAGGCGAACGATTACCGCTACTTCCCGGACCCGGATCTTCTGCCGCTGGAACTGGAGCAGGCCTGGATCGACGGCATCAAGGCCAGCCTTCCGGAGCTGCCGGACGACAAGCGTCGCCGGCTGATGGCCGACTACGGCCTGTCGCAGTACGACGCCGTGGTGCTGATCTCGGACCAGGCCAAGGCCGACTATTTCGAGGAGGCCGCTAAGGGCCGCGACGCCAAGCTGGTGGCCAACTGGGTGACCAACGAGCTGTCGGCCCGGCTGTCGGCCGACGGCAAGGACTTCTCCGAGAGCCCGCTGCCGGCGGCCCATGTGGCCGAGCTGGTGGCCCTGATCGAGGAGGGGGTGATCTCCTCCAAGATCGCCAAGGAGGTGTTCGACCACGTCTGGTCCGGCGAGGGCTCGCCGCGTCAGGTCGTCGAGGCCCGGGGCCTGGTGCAGGTCAACGACACCGGGGCCATCGAAAAGGCCGTCGACGAGATCATCGCCGCCAATCCGGACAAGGCCGCCTCGGTCGCCGAGAAGCCGCAGGCCATCGGCTGGTTCGTCGGCCAGGTGATGAAGGCGACGGGGGGCAAGGCCAACCCCGCCGCCGTCAACGCCATCCTGAAGGCACGGTTGGGGCTCTAGAGGCCCCCGGGCTGGGGCGTCTCCTCCGCCTGGGTCGGCGGGGGCGGGGTTTCGGCCGTGTTCTCATCGGCGTCGACCTCCTGGATGCCGGCGATGGCCTCGCCCTCCCGCGCCTCGATCGCGGCCGCGTCAGCGGCCTGCACCTCGGTGGGGGAGGGGACAATCACGTCACGGGTCCCCTCAGGACCCTCCAGCGTGACCCGGAACAGCCGCTCGCTCACGACCCGGTCCCGAAGCCGTCCGAGCCCCCGGCTCCCGCGGCACCCTCGCCGCCGGTGGCGGGCTTGGAGGGAGACTGAGCCGGCTGCGGGGCATTGGTCTTGTCGGGACGCGACGCGCCGTGGCCCGTGTCTTCGGTCGGCGAGGTCGGTTCGTTCGAAATGGGATTCGTATCGGTCATGACGGTCTCCTTCTTGCCCCTCATCAAGGGTTGGAAGGCCGGAGCGGTTCCCGCAAAAAGCCCGCCCGGATCGCTCCGGGCGGGCTCATGCAGACGGTGGACGAGGTCTAGCGGCTGAGGAGCGAGACGATCACACCGGTGGCCAGGGCCGCAAGGACGACGTCGCCGGTATCGGTCCGGTAATAGCCGTAGCCGCGCGGCGGGTGGCCGTAGCCGTAGCGGTTATAATCGCGGATGTACCAGTTCGACCGGTACTCATACGGCAGGGTCGCCCCGCGATAATAGCGCCGGTGATCGCGGTATTGATCGCGCTGGCCGCGGCGGTAGTCGTTGTAGCGTTCGCGGTTGGTGTAGCGGCCGCCGTCGTACCGATTGTGATCGGAACGACGCTCCCAGCGCTCATAGCGGCCGTCGCGGTCGCGGTCGCCGCCGCGCCAGGACTGGGCGGACGCGGCCACGGGTGCCGCCAGCGTCGCCAGGGTCACCGCACCGATGACGAGGATCTTCTTCACTGTAACTGCTCCAATGCTAGGCCCGACCTGTGAGGACAGGCTGGCAGGCCGGCGATGAACCCGACCTGAATGGGGCGTTTAGGAAGCCGGCGTCAGAACAGGCTGCCCTGATCCACCTTCGTCGGCTTCGTTTTGCCTGAGGGCTTGGGTCCCGCAGCGGTGCCGTCGATGGTCGCGGCCCGGGTGCCGTCGGCGAAGGTCAGGCTGACCATCTGGCCGGACGACAGGGCGGCCGCCGAGGCCACCATCCGTCCCGATTCGTCATCGACGCGGGCGAAGCCGGGCTTGGGCCGTTTCGGGTCCAGCGTGGCAAGGGCGCGGGCCAGGGCCGCCAACCGGTCGGTCGGCCGCGACAGGGCCTGGGTGCGCAGGCGTTCGAGCCGGGCGACGGTCCCCTGCAGCCGGTCCGAGCGCTGCTCGAGCCGGTGCCGAAGCGGGGCCGGGGTCAGCCGCCCGCCGGCCCGGAGCAGGCGGCGTTCGTGGACCGCGGCGTTGGAGGTCAGACCCGCCACGAGCCGGCCGGCCAGCCCCTCCAGCCGCGCCGCTCTCTGTTCGACCGCCCGATCCAGAAGGCGGGGCGAAAACCGACCGTCGAGGCCGACCAACCGTCGGTGATGCACGTCGACATTGCGCCCCAGACCCGAAGCCAGCCGGCTGGTGGCGTGGTCCAGCCGCTGCTGGGCCACGGCGACGAGTTCCTCCGGGCGCGCGGGAAGGCCCCGGGCGACGGCGCGCAGCCGGATGCGGCGATCCTCCAGCAGCCGGGCGCCCGCCCGGTCCAGACGCCGGTCCAGATCGCCGACGGCGGCCCGGAGGTCGGCCAGCACCGGCGTGGCCATCTCGGCCGCGCCCGTGGGTGTCGGGGCCCGGCGGTCGGAGACGAAGTCGATCAGGGTCGTGTCGGTCTCATGCCCCACAGCCGAGATGATCGGGATCGAGGCCGCCGCCACCGTGCGGGCCAGGCCCTCGTCGTTGAAGCACCACAGGTCCTCGACCGAGCCGCCGCCCCGAGCCACGATCAGCAGGTCGGGGCGCGGAATCGGGCCGCCGGGCCTCAGGGCATCGAAGCCGCGGATGGCGGCCCCGACCTGGCCGCAGGCGGCGTCGCCCTGGACCACCACGGGCCAGACGATCACCCGGCAGGGCCAGCGTTCGGCGATCCGGTGCAGGATGTCGCGAATCACCGCCCCGGTCGGGCTGGTGATCACGCCGATGGTGGCGGGGAAGGTCGGGATCGGCCGTTTGCGGGCGGGGTCGAAGAGGCCCTCGCCCGACAGCCGGACCTTCAGCCGCTCCAGCTGGGCCAGCAGGGCCCCGGCCCCGGCCGCCTCCATCGATTCGATCACGATCTGGTAGCTGGACCGCGCCGGATAGGAGGTGATTTTGCCCGTGACGATGACCTCGAGCCCCGCCTCCGGCTGGACCCCCAGGCCCCGCACCGAGCCCTTCCACACCACGCCGTCGATGGCGGACTTGTCGTCCTTCAGCGTCAGATAGATGTGACCCGAGGCGTGGCGATTGACCTTGGAGATCTCGCCCCGCAGCCGGACGTGGCCGAAGCGATCCTCCAGCGTGCGCTTGAGGGCGAACGACAGTTCCGAGATCGACAGGGGCGGATTGTTGTCCCGCGGCGGGGCCGGCTCGGCCTCGGCGGCACCTGCGAAAACGTAGTCGTCGGTCATGGGGCCAGTCTAGTCGCCCGGGACGGGTGCGCAAACCGCCGCATTCGGATTATAGACTGCGGGCATGAACGATCGCATGCCCCCCCGCGAATCCGACGACCCGGCCGACGCCGAGCTGTCCCGCCGCAGCAACGCCCCCTCGGTGTCGATCTGGCTGATCGTCATGGCCATCGCCCTGCTGGGCGCCGTGGTCTATGTGGCTTCTGCCATCCTGTGAGCCCGGCCGCCCTTGACCGGGCGGCGCGGCGCGGTCATTGCGCGGGCATGGATATCCTGCTTGTCGGATCGGGGGGGCGCGAGCACGCCCTGGCCTGGAAAATCAGCCAGTCTCCCCTGGTCGATCGCCTGTACTGCGCGCCCGGCAATCCGGGCATGGCCAAGGTCGCGACCTGCCTGCCCGACTACAGGGCCGATGACGCCGAGGGCCTGACCCGCCTGGCGCGCGAGCTGCGCGTCGGCCTGGTCGTGGTGGGACCGGAGGTGGCGCTCGAGGCCGGTCTGGCCGACCGGTTGATCGCAACAGGCATTCCGTGTTTCGGACCGACGGCCAAGGCCGCCCAGCTGGAAACGTCGAAGGCCTTTTCCAAGGCCTTCATGGCCCGCCACGACATCCCGACCGCCCATTACGGCGTCTATGAGCGCGCCGCCGACGCCAAGTCCGCGCTGAAGGTCTTCCAGCCCCCCTATGTGATCAAGGCCGACGGCCTGGCGGCAGGCAAGGGCGTGGCCATCAGCCCGGACCGTCCCGACGGCGAGGCCGAGATCGACCGGATGCTGGGCGGGCGTTTCGGGGCCGCCGGGGCCCGGGTCGTGATCGAGGAGTTCATGGACGGCGAGGAAGGCTCGCTGTTCGCCCTGTGCGACGGCCAGAGGGCGGTCCTGTTCGGCGGGGCCCAGGACCACAAGCGGGCCTTCGACGGCGATATGGGCCCCAACACGGGCGGCATGGGCGCCTATTCGCCCGCGCCGGTCTTCGATGAGGCCCTGGTGACCGCGGCCAACGACCGGATCGTGCGGCCGACGCTGACGGCGATGGCGCAAGAGGGCACCCCCTATCGCGGCGTGCTCTACGCGGGGCTGATGGCGACCGAGGCGGGGCCCAGGGTCGTCGAGTTCAACGCCCGCTTCGGCGATCCGGAATGCCAGGTGCTGATGATGCGGATGGCCGGGGATCTGGTCCCCTATCTGCTGGCCTGCGCCCAGGGGGACGTTTCGCGCCTGCCGGAGCCCGCCTTCAAGCCGACGACGGTGATCTGCGTGGTGATGGCGGCCAAGGGCTATCCGGACAGTCCGATCGAGGGCTCGATCATCCGCGGGGCCGAGCAGGATTTCGGGCCGCACGTGCAGGTCTTCCATGCGGGCACGCGGCGGCGCGAGGACGGCACCCTGGTGGCGTCGGGTGGGCGCGTGCTGAGTGTCTGCGCCGAGGGCGAGGACATCGTCGAGGCGCGGGAGCGGGCCTATGCGGCGGTGCGTCGGATCGACTGGCCGGGCGGGTTCAACCGGACCGACATCGGCTGGCGGGCGCTGGACCGGGTCTAGGGCTCAGGCGGCGGCGAAGAGCAGCCGGCCGGTGCCCATGCGCTCGCGCAGCATCGGCAGGTCGGTGTGGGCGGTCGAGAAACAGCCGTAGCTGCGCCCCAGCTTGCCCTCTCGCGCGAGATAGTCGGGGTCCGCATAGTCCGCGCCGTGGATGATGATGGCGCGTTCGCGGGCCAGGTTGTTGGTATATTCCAGCCCGTCCAGCAGGACGTTGGGGCCCTGTTGCGCGCCCCAGCTGGCGCCGGCCGTGGCGAAGGCGCCGATCGATGACATGTGGCTGTCCATCTCGTTGGAGAAGGTCCGGGCATAGCCGGAATGCTCGGGGTCCGAGCCCCGGCCGTGGCAGGTGCGGAACGCCGACACCCGGCCGCCGATCAGGTCGACCTCGTAGAAGCGTTCCTCGCCCGAGAATTTCTGGAAATCGACCAGATACATGCGGTCGCGCAGGGGGATGCGGCCGTGGTGGACGTCGAGCGCCGCCATGGCTCTTGCCATCAGGGCGGTCCGGACGAGGTTCTGGGGGTCGAGCGGGGGCGGCGTGATCTGAGGCAGCGGTGCGGGAGGAGAGGCGGTCGGTGCCTGGGCGAGGACCAGCGGGATGACCGTCGAGGGGGCGGAGGCACAACCGGCGAGCATGGCCGAGCCGCCCAGGATCAAGCCTCGTCTCGATAGCCGCATGCGACGCCCTTCCAAGGTTCCCGAAGTGACGGGTTGTTTCACAGAGTGGACCCCGGGTTCAACCCGACGGTTGGCCGCAGCGACGGCGTGCCATGGTCAAGGGTCCTATCAGAGAGGCGTTTATGAAGTCCGTCGCCACGACCGCCGTCGCCCGGCGGCCCGCGGCCTGCGCTTCGCAGGCGCAGCAGGGGCCCGCCTCACAGGCTTTGCGCCGGGGCGCAGAGACCGGAGTCGTTCAGGCGGGCGGCTTCCGGCGCAGCCGGACAACGGCGTTGTGCGTTGCGATAAAACTCTCGTGATCAGCGGGAGGGCGGGCCGCGATCAGCCGCAACGGATGCGTCTACCGGACCGCCTGGGCCAGCCGGGCCGCGAACCCCGGCTCGTCCTCGAACCGGGCCACGACCGGCCAGGCGACGATGCGGGTGCGCCAGTCGGGCGGCAGGCGGGCCCAGTCCTTCTCGGTCGTGACCAGGCCGGCGTCGAACAGGGCGGCGCGGTCGGCGAGGAAGGCCAGGTCGCCAGGGCGGTAGGCGGCGTGATCAGGGAAGGGGGCGAAATCGACGAGGTCGCAGCCGGCGGCCTCGAGCGCGCGCTCGACCTTCCACGGCTTGGCGATGCCGGCGAAGCCGACCTGCGGCCCATGCGGGGGCGGGCCGGCGGGCTCCAGTCGGGCGATGAAGGTCGGCAGGGGGGCGAACAGCGCCAGCAGCTCGGCATCCGCCTCGGGCGCATCGGCCGGCAGCAGGACAACGACCGCATCGGCGCGGGCCAGTCCCGCCGCCAGGGGTTCGCGCATGGGGCCGGACGGAAAGACCGAACCGTCCCCGAACGGCCATTCCGCGCCGCGGGTCTCGCCATCGACGACGAGGAGGCTGAGGGTCTTGAGCAGGGACGGGTTCTGGTGCGCGTCGTCCAGCACCAGCGCCGCCGCGCCGTCGGCCACCGCCGCCCGCGCCCCGGCGACCCGGTCCCGCGCGATCCAGACCGCTGCGTCCCCCGCCAGCATCAGGGGTTCGTCGCCGACCTCGTCGGCCGTGTGAAGCGTCGGATCCACCCGAAGGGGCCCGTCCGACCGGCCGCCATAGCCGCGCGACAGACCGTGTGCCGCGATGCCCTGCGCCCGCAGCAGGCGCAGGACCTCGCGCGCGACCGGGGTCTTGCCGGAGCCCCCGACGGTCAGGTTGCCGATCGAGAGGACCGGCACGCCGACGTCGACCGGCGTCGCGCGGGCGATCCTTCGGGCGGTGGCGGCGGACCAGATCCAGGCCAGGGGTTTCAGCAGGGTGCGGACGACGCGGCCGTGGCGGCCATGGCGTTCGTACCACCAGCGGGGGGTCGAGAGTTTCATCGGCGCACGGGCGGCAGCAGGGGCTGGAGCGTGTCCCACAGCCGGTCCAGGCCGGCCCCCGCGTCGGCGGCGGCACGCCGGGCCCGCTCGCCCATGGCCCGCGCGGCGGCGAGATCGCTCAGCAGGGGGGCGACGACCGCCGGAAGATCCTCCATCCGGCGGACGACCATGAGCGCGTCGGCCGCCACCAGGTCGGCGGTGACCTTCTGCCAGTTCGAGGCGTCGGGTCCGGCGAACACCGGCTTGCCCAGGCGCGCGGGCTCCAGCGGATTGTGCCCGCCCAGCGTCGGCCGGTGCAGAATCGATCCGAACGAGCCCCCCATGATGACCACATCGGCCAGCCTGAGGAACAGGCCGAGCTCGCCCAGGGTGTCGGCCACGTAGATGTCCGTGGCCTGGGTCAGGTCGCCGCCCCGCGAGCGCAGGGCGAACCGGTGGCCGGCACGGGTCAGCTCGGCGGCGATCGGCGCGCCCCGCTCCGGGTGGCGCGGGACCAGGATCAGGCACAGGCGGTCCGCCAGCCCGTCCAGCGCGCGGACGAGGGCGGCCTCCTCGCCCTCGTGGGTCGAGGCGGCGACCACCACGGGCCGGTCGCCGATGGCGGCGCTGAGGCCGGTGAAGGCCGCGGGGTCGTGCGGAAGGACGGCGCCGGACAGCTTCAGATTGACGGGGCCGTCGACCCGGGCCCCGAGCGCCTGAAGCCGGGCGGCGGAGACGTCGTCCTGGGGCATGACCAGGGCGAAGGCGGACAGGACCGCGCGGGCGGCGGCCGGCACCCGGGCCCAGCCGTCGGCGGTCTTCGCGGTGATGCGGGCGCTGACCAGGGCCAGGGGAATCGACCGGGCTTCGGCCGCCAGAACCAGGTTCGGCCACAGGTCGCTCTCGACGAAGAGGCCCAGGCTGGGCCGCCAGTGATCGAGGAAGGCGGCGACGGCGCGCGGGCCGTCCACGGGGGCGAACTGGTGGAGGACGCCGGGCGGCAGGCGGCGGGCCAGAAGTTCGGCGGAGGTGACGGTGGCCGAGGTGACCAGGACGGTCAGGTCCGGGCGATCGCGGCGGAACCGCTCGATCAGGGACAGCAGGGACAGGGTCTCGCCGACGCTGACGCCGTGCAGCCAGACCAGGTCGCCGTGCGGGCGCGGCCGGCCGGCGACGCCGAGCCGCTCGTCGACCCGCACGGGGTCCTCCTTGCCCTGTTTGACGCGCGCATCGAGCAGGCGCGGGGTCAGGGGCTCCAGCATCCGGGTCAGCAGCCGGTAGGCCATCAGGGCGGGGCTCACAGGCGGGGCAGTCCGGTGATCGCGTCGGCCCGCGCCTCGACGGCGGTCAGCCGCTCTGTCCAGCCCGGCGTGACCTCGGCCAAAGCGGCGCCCGTGGGATAGTGGGCGATGTCGTAGACGATGGCCCCCCGGCCGAACGGCAGGGGCAGAAGCGCGCGGTCCCAGCTGTTCAGACGGATGGCCGGATGACAGCTCATGCCGATGAACAGGACCGGGGCCCCCGACATCCGGGCCATCAGCGGCAGACCCTCGGCCATGAGGCGGACCGGGCCGCGCGGGCCGTCGGGGGTCACGGCCAGGGCCCCGATCTTCAGCTGCTTCAGCCCGTCCCGCAGGGCCTGGGATCCGCCCTTGGCGGCGTCGGCCTTGTCCTTGTTGGCGGACGAGCCCCGGACGGCGGGGAAGCCCTGAAGGGCGACGGCCCTGGCGATGAACTGCCCGTCGGGGCTGAGCGAGATCAGGGCCTTGGCCGGCTGGGCCCGGTCGAGCGGCCAGCAGGAGGGGCTGAGGCCTATGCGGGAATGCCAGAAGGTGCAGAGCACCCCGCCGCCGGCCGCCCACACGCCCTCGGCATGCTCGCGGCCCTCATAGGTCCAGCGCAGGGTGGCGAAGCAGAAGCGCATCCATGCGGCGAGCACCGAGGACAGGATCGTCTGCACGATCGGATTGCGAAGGGGCCTCACGTCACGCGACCGTGGCCACGGGCGGGGTGTCGTCCAGCGACTGTTGCCGGGCCAGGCGGCTGTAGAGGCCGCCCTGGCGCACCAGGGCGTCGTGCGCGCCGCGCTCGACGATGCGCCCGGCCTCCAGCACCAGGATGCGGTCGGCGCGCCGGACGGTCGACAGGCGGTGGGCGATCATCAGGGTGGCGCGCCCGACCATCAACCGCTCCAGCGCCGCCTGGACCAGGGCCTCGCTCTCGGTGTCGAGGGCCGAGGTGGCCTCGTCGAGCAGGAGGATGGGGGCGTCCTTCAGGAAGGCGCGGGCGATGGCGATGCGCTGGCGCTGGCCGCCGCTCAGCCGCATGCCGGCCTCGCCGGCGCGGGTGTCGTAGCCCTGCGGCAGGGCGGTGATGAAGTCGTGGGCGGCGGCGGCGCCGGCGGCCTCGGCGATCTGGTCCGCCGTCGCGCCGGGTCGGGCATAGGCGATGTTGGCGGCGATCGTGTCGTCGAACAGGAAGGGTTCCTGGGTCACCAGGGCGATCCGGGCCCGCAGGTCCGACAGGCTGAGGGCCCGCAGGTCGGTGCCGTTGATCGTGATGGCCCCGTCCGTGACGTCGTAGAACCGGGGCATGAGGCTGAGCAGGGTCGACTTGCCGCCGCCCGAGGGGCCGACGAGGGCGACGGTCTCGCCGGGGGCGACGGCGAACGATACGTCCGCGATGGTCGGGGCGGCGGGGCCGTAGTTGAAGGACACGCGATCGAAGACGATCGTCGCCGGTCCGGGGGGAAGGGCCTTTGGCGCAGCGGCCTCGCGGATCTCAGGATCGATGTCGAGGGCGGCGAACAGGCGACGGGCGGCCGTCATCCCTTCGGCCATCACGGTCTGCAGATTGGTGACCTGGCGCAGGGACTGGCCGGCGTTCATCAGCAGGGCGACATAGGCGGCGAAGGCCCCGATGGTCATCTGCCCCTGCCGGGCCTGCCAGCCCGCATAGGCCATGACGGCCGCGACGATGATCATGGCGAACAGGTTCGAGATCGGCCCGGCGAAGGCGCGGCTGTCGGCCGACTTGATCACATGGCGCTGGCGCCGACCCACGACCTCGCTGACCCGGGCTTCCTCGGCGGCCTCGCGGTTCTCGATCTTGATCAGGCGGACTCCGTCCAGGTTCTCGAGCAGCGTGGTGGACAGGTTCTCGGTCTCGACCATGGCCCCGGTTGTGGCCTTGCGCATCCGCTTGCCGAACCGGCGCAGGACCAGGGCGATCAGCGGCGCCCCCAGGAGCACGATCAGCGTCAGCCGCCAGTCCAGCCAGGCCATGTAGAGCAGCACCGCGATCAGGGTCAGGCCGTACTGGGTGTAGTTGACGACCCCGTTGGTGAAGGCCTCGCGCACCAGATTGGCGTCGAACAGGACGCTGGAGACGAAGGCCCCGGAGTGCTGGCTGCGCAGCCGGGCGAGGTCGGCGCGGATCATCGACCCGAACAGCCGGACCTGGATGCTGCCGACGATGCCGTGGCCGATCCGGTTGACCAGGGCGGCCTGACCCAGGGCCGCCCCCGTCCACACCAGGCCGACACCGACGATCACGGCCGGGATGACGACCAGCGCCTGCTGCGCCGGCACGACGAACAGGCCGGCGACGGTGACCGGCCGGTTGAGGAACATGCCGTCGATCGCGGGCTGCAGCAGTTGCAGCACCGTGGCCGCGCTGAGGCCGGCGACGGCGGCGCAGACCAGGGACAGGACCAGCGGGAGCTTGCGATGCGACAGGTAGTCCCGCCAGATGCGCCGCATCAGGGGGCGCGAGGCGGCGTCCTCCTGAGGCGCGGTCGGGGCGGGCATGGTCATAAGGCGGAGGTCGGACGGTCGGCCCCGCGAGTCAAGGGATCAGTCTGCGCCGCCTGTCGAGCCGGCCCTGGCCCTGCGCGGGTGACGTCGGCGGTCGGTCCCCCTATGTCTGCGCCATGTCGCGATTTGATGTGAGCACCGAGACCGGGCGCCGGGCCGCCGAACGGGACTATTTCTGGAAGGATCATGCCTTCCTGCGTCTGGCCTTTTCCAATGCCCACTGGATCGGACCGGATCTGGTGCGGACGAATCAGCCCTCGCCCCGTCAGCTGGAAGGCTGGGCCCGGCGCGGGATCAGGACCGTCATCAACCTGCGCGGCGAACGGGACGAGGGCTATTACTGGCTCGAGAAGGCGGCCTGCGCGCGGCTGGGGCTGACGCTGATCGACGCGCCGCTGGATTCGCGCGATCCGCCGGGCAAGGACCGGGTGCGCCGGGCGCGGGACCTGTTCGCCTCGATCGAGTATCCCGCCCTGATCCACTGCAAGTCGGGGGCGGACCGCGCAGGGTTGATGGCGGTCTTCTATCGCCATTTCCATCTGGGCGAGCCGATCTCGGTCGCGCGCAGCGAGCTGTCCAAACGCTATCTGCACAGCCGTGAGGGCCTGACCGGCGTGCTGGACCATTTCCTCGAGACCTATATCGACGCGGTCGAACCAACGGGCGTCGGCTTCATGGAATGGGTCGAGTCCGACGCCTATGACCCCAAGGCGATGCGGGAACGCTTCCGCGCGTCCTGGTGGGGCACGCTGCTGACGGAGCGTCTGCTCAGGCGGGAGTAGGGCTCAGCCCCACGGGCCCGTGCGGGGCCGGTCCTGCGGCGGGGATTGCGTCTCCTGCTGGGCCTCATGCCGCGCCCTTCGCTGCGAGTCCCGCCACTTGAGCCAGCGGGCATGGCCCCGTTCCCGACCCAGCACGATCAGCCAGAGCGCCAGGGTGGCCAGAAGCGCGACGATGCTGGCGATCTGGGTCCCGTCCAGGGACGTTCCGAACAGTGTCATGGACGGGCCTCCCTGGCCGGGGCAGGGTCGGTTGCGCTGCCTTCCGGCTCGGATCCGGTGGCCAGTGCCTCGACGGCCGGGGCATCGGCCGGTGTCAGGGGCGCATCCCAACCGGTCTCGGGCGCCACCGGCGTCGAAGCCGCGCCCGGTCCGCGCTGTCGCGTGGCGAAGACGACGATGGCGACGCCGAAGATCAGCAGGCCGAGGACGATCAGGGTCGGGGTCATGGCAGGCTCCGTTCGGTCGGCTCAGTCTGAAGACGGAATGTGGCGCGGATCAGCCGGCCGTGGGCTCGCCGCGCGGATCGATCATCCGGTGCGCGTGCAGGATGAAATAGCGCATGTGGGCGTTGTCGACCGTGGCCTGGGCCCGGGCCTTCCAAGCGGCCTTGGCCTCGGCGTAGTTCGGAAAGGCCCCGACGAACTCGACCTTGGACAGGTCCCGGAACACCGGGGCGTCCAGATGGCGGAGCTCGCCGCCGATGACGAGGTGCAGCAGCTGGGGATCGGCGGCGTTGGGGGTCGGGGTCATGTCGGGCGTTTTCCGGATACGGCGAGAAGATCAGGTCGCCAGCGGGATAGGCGCTGTGCGGCGCAGGATCAACGGGTGCAGGGCCGGCGCGGAGCAGACCAGGCTGGACTGGCGCGGGTCGGGACGGTTGAACCGCCAGGCGCGGCCGTGGTGATCGCTGACCCGGGCCCCGGCCTCGGTGGCGATCAGGGCCCCGGCGCAGACGTCCCAGTCCCATTTCGGCGTCAGGGCGATGGCCGCGTCGAAGGCCCCCGACGCGACCAGGGCCATGCGGTAGGCCAGGGCGTTGCGCTTCTCATAGCGCATCGGCGGCCAGGGCTCGGGCCAGAGGGGCCCTTCCATCAGACGGGCGTCGGCCAGGACCGCCGCATCGTCCAGCGAATCGGCGTCCGAGGCGACGATCGGCCGGCCGTTCAGACGGGCCCCGCCGCCCAGGGTCGCTTCAAAGGTGTCGTTCAGGGACGGGACGTGGATCACCGCCGCGATCGGGACGCCGTCCTCGACGACCGCGATGGGCACGCACCACCAGGGCTGGCCTTTCATGAAGGCCCGGGTCCCGTCGATCGGATCGACGACGAACAGGCGAGACTTCGTCAGGCGATCGGAGGTGTCGGCGGTTTCTTCCGACAGCCAGCCATAGTCGGGCCGAGCGCCCAGCAGTTCGGCCTTCAGCATGGCGTCCACGGCCAAATCGGCGCTGGTGACGGGCGAACCGCCCACCTTGTGATCGATGCGCAGACCCCGCTCGCGCTCGGCCTCGGCCAGGGCCCCGGCGCGCAGGGCGGCGGCGCGGATCAGGTGCAGGTCCGAGCCGAGATCGGTCATTTGCCCGCGATGGCGACGCCGTCGATCAGGATCGACGGGCTGTTGAAACTGCCGCGGAACTCGAGGTCGGCGCCGGGGACCATCCGGGCCCACAGGTCGGTCAGCTTGCCGGCCACGGTGATCTCGCTGACCGGCCAGGCGATCTCGCCGTTCTCGAACCACAGGCCCGAGACGCCCGCCGACCAGTCGCCCGTATTCGCGTTCAGCGACGGGCCGAACATGGAGGTGATGATCAGGCCGGTGCCGGCCTGACGCATCAGGCCGTCGCGGTCGAGGTCGCCGGGCGTCAGGTGCAGGTTGTGGGTCGAGACGCCGGGCGGGCCGGCGAGGCCGCGCGAGGCGTGGCCGGTGCTCTGCAGACCGAGCTGGGCGGCGGCCGAGCCGTTCAGCAACCAGGTCGTCAGGACGCCGTCATCGACCAGGTTGCGGGCCTGAACCGGCGAACCCTCGTCGTCGAAAGGCGCGGACCCCAGACCCCGGACGCGAAACGGGTCCTCGACCAGGCTGACGCCGCGCGGCAGCACCCGATCGCCCATCCGGTCCTTGAGGAAGGAGGTGCCCCGGGCGATCGACGGGCCGGAAATGGCCCCGAGGAGCGGAGAGATGACCTGACCCGCCACGCGGCGGTCGAAGATCACGGCCGCCGTGGTCGAGGCGATCTTGCGCGGCGACAGGCGTTCGACGGCGCGGCGACCGGCCTCGGCGCCGATGCTGGCGGCGTCGGGCAGGTCGGCCAGCCAGCGGGTGGACCGGCTCTCGCCGCCCCGCTCCATGGCCCCGTCCCGCTCGGCGATGACCCCCGCGCCGAGGCCGAAGCCGGTCGCGCCATAGGCGCCGTCGAACCCTTCGGAGGTGACCAGACGCCAGCGGCTGGAGGCTGTGGAGGCATGCCCTCCCTCGGAGCGCGCGACGCCCGGGACGGCCAGGGCCGCCGCCTCGGCCTCCACCGCGACCTGTTCCAGCGCGGCGGCGGACCGTTCGGACGGGTCCTCCAGCTGGAGATCGGGGTAGGGTCCCCGGGCCTGCCGCTCGGCGGGGATCAGGCCGGCATAGGGGTCCTCGGGCGCGAGCCGGGCCATGGCCACGGCGCGTTCGACCAGGCGGGCCCGCGTGGCGGGGGACAGGTCCGAGGCCGAGACCGAGGCCTGGCGACGGCCGACGAAGACCCGCAGACCGAGATCGCGGCTTTCCTCGCGCTCGACGTCCTCCAGCCGGCCGTTGCGAACCCCCACGGAGAGGGAGGCGCGTTCGGCGGTCACCGCCTCGGCGGCGTCGGCCCCGGCGCGCAGGGCGGCGGCGACCAGATCATGGAGGATGTCGGGGGACGTCAGGCTGTCAGGCATGGCCCGATATGGCGGACCGGAGGCCCTGCCGCAACGGTGGGCGGCAGCGACGCCTCAGTGCGAACCGCCCACGAAGGCGTGGACGATCAGCATGCCCGCCGCCGCGATCAGGGCGGTGAAGGTCAGGGCCATGCCCACGACGCGTGCGAGGGTCGCCTTTTTTTCCGAGAGGCCTGCGGCATGGATCAGACGACCCAGAAACAGGGTGCCACCGACGGCGTGAAGGGGCCAGGCCGGCATGCCGAGCAGGGTCAGGATCGCCAGGGCCCCGATGCCGGCCGGGATGTATTCGGCGGCGTTGCCGAAGACCCGGGTGGCCAGAATCAGCTGCGCATTGCCCCCGTCCCCGATCACGATCCGGTTGGCCCGTCGCGCGCCGACGACCCGGATCGCCAGCACCACCATCAGCAGGATCAGCAGCCCGCTCCAGAGGGCGGCAGCCTGGGCCGGGGTCATGTCCATCGTCAGTTCTCGCGCGCGACCGGATACAGCCGGTAGCGGTCATCATAGAACGGAGTTCGCTCGTAGAACCACGACAATCTCGCGTCGCCGTTGGCGGCGAAGGCCGGGTCGGCGACGAGCTTCGCCTCGAACGCGGTCTTGAGTTCGGGATCGGCGGCCATCATGGCCTCGGCCAGCGGCGCGATGGCGTAGCCCTCGATGTATTCGACGCGGCTGAGGATCTCCGGGAAGAGGCCCCAGGCGTAGAAGCTCTCGGACGACTGCGGCTCCAACAGCAGTACGGCGATGTCGCCCAGCGGCTGGTCGGTCGGGATGCGGACGGAGCCGGGGGCGAAGGTCCAGTCGCGGCTCATCGGCGTGACGTCGGTGACGCTGGCCTGGACGTGACCCTCGTTGGCGCGAGGGGCCAGGGTCGGGTCGTTGAGGCGCAGCAGATCGACGGGCACCGTCCGGGGCGCGTCCAGGGTTTCCATCGTCAGGCCATGCAGGCGCAGCCGCTCGATCAGCTCGGTCCGATAGGCGGGGACCCAGTAGGCGGCGGGGCGGCGCAGGCTGAGCGAGGGGCGCGAGCCGTAGTAGGGCAGTTGCCAGACCTCGGGATCCGGCCGGCCCAGCCAGCGGATCTCCTGACGGCCGGAGGCGGGGCTGTCATAGGTTTCGTACAGCACGCCCTTGAAGGCGCGCGTCTGGTGCGGGACGGGGTCGGCCTCGAAATTGGCGGGGATCTCGGCGGGGCGCAGGGCCTGGTCGGCGGTGATGGCGGCGCGCAGGGGCCCCACCTGATCGGCCAGCAGCCGCAGCGAGGCCTCCATGAAGACATAGGTGCCCAGCACCCGTTGTTCGTAGGGTTTCAGGCTGTGGTTCTCGATCAGCACGGTCGGCACGTGGGCGGCGCTGCCCCAGCCGTTCGAGAACCGCTCGCCCAGGCCGCCGTCGTTCAGACCGGCGCGGGGGTTCTGGTCGTCGATGCCGAAGACCAGAGGACCGGGGATATGGCCCTGCGCCTCAAGCGCGTCGTTGAGGGCGGGCTTGAACACGTCGTCCAGCCAGGCGGACGAGGCCGGGGAGCGGCTGTAGCTGTCGAACTCGCCGTTGAAGCCGAAGGTGACGTCGTACTGGTAGTCCATCCCGTCGGTGACGTGGATGTCGAGATAGAGGTCGGGCTTCAACGTATTGATGAAGGTCCGCAGGGCCCGCATCTCGGGCTGGTCCAGCTTGAGGAAGTCGCGGTTCAGGTTCTGGTTGGTGCCGGTGTTGCGCCAGCCCTGGATTCGGGGACCGCGCTGGTTGGGCCGGCTGTAGGGGCCGGCGCGCTCGTGGCCGTCGACCGACAGGATGGGGATCAGTACGAGGTTGGCCTGGTCGATCAGCTCCCCCTTCGAGCCGAAGGCGATGTCGCGCAGCAGCATCATGCCCGCGTCCTTGCCGTCGATCTCGCCGGGGTGGATGCCGGCCTGGGCCAGCAGGACGGGCTTGGCCGGGTCGAGGGTCGCGCCGTCGCGGCTGGCGATCACGGCATAGATCGGACGGCCCTCGGGCGAGACGCCGAACGGCTCGATCCGGATCAGGTCGGAGGCGGCGTCGAGCCGGTCGAACCAGGCGCGGGTGGCGGCGTAGTCGGGGCTGAAGTCATGCGCCGGGTCGCGCTCGAAATCGGTGATCCAGGGGTTGGAGGCCTCCGCCAGCAGGGCGCGGCTAGCGCCGTCCCATGCCAGGGCGGGCGGCAGGAAGGGCTGGTCCCAGGGGGCGGTATTGGGGGCGGACTGGGACATGGCGGGGCTCGAACACAGGGCCGCGAGGGCGGAGAGGAGGAGGGCGGATCGCATGGGCCTTCTCATCCGCTGTCCATCCCCAGGAGGCAAGTCCGTCGGGCGACGGCGATCCGGAGTCATGCCTCGACCCTGGAGAAAACCATGACCCAGTTGGTCTCCCACGTCGCGCCATCGTCATAGGAGAAGGCCTGGCTCCATCGGGCGCTGGCCGGCCCGATGTCGGACCAGGTGAAGCGGGCGACGACGGGCCGATCGCCATTCATGTCCGGCCCCTGCAGGACGCAGCCCCCACCGTGGCTCAGGCGGTCAGGCTATTTCCATATCGGCGTTCCGTCACCCGGCAATCCGAGGCGGTCCCACATCTCCGACACCCGCTCAACGACGCCTGCGTCCATGCGGATCTCCTCGCCCCATTCGCGCTTCGTCTCGGGCGGCCATTTGTCGGTGGCGTCGAGGCCGATCTTGGAGCCGAGGCCGCTCTCGGGCGATGCGAAGTCCAGATAGTCGATCGGGGTGTTCTCGATCAGGGTGATGTCCCGGGCCGGGTCCATCTTGGTGGCCATGGCCCACATGACCTGTTTCCAGTCGCGGGCGTCGATGTCGTCGTCCACGACGATGACCCACTTCGTGTACATGAACTGGCGCAGATAGCTCCACACCCCCAGCATCACCCGCTTGGCATGGCCCGGATAGGCCTTCTTCATCGACACCACGGCGATGCGGTAGGAACAGCCCTCGGGCGGCAACCAGAAGTCGGTGATCTCCGGGAACTGGGCCCGCAGCAGGGGGATGAAGACCTCGTTCAGGGCCTCGCCCAGCACGCTGGGCTCGTCCGGCGGGCGGCCGGTGAAGGTGGTCAGATAGACGGGGTCACGGCGCATGGTGATGGCGCTGACCTGAAAGACGGGGAAGGTCTCGACCGAGTTGTAGTAGCCCGTGTGGTCGCCGTAAGGGCCTTCGGGCGCGTGCTCGTCCAGTAGGACGTGGCCCTCCAGCACGATCTCGGCCTGGGCGGGGACCATCAGGGGCACGGTCTTGCAGGCCACCAGCTCGGCCTTGGCCCCGCGCATCAGGCCGGCGAACTGGTATTCGCTGAGGGTGTCGGGCACCGGGGTGACGGCAGCCAGGATGGTGCCGGGGTCGGCTCCCAGGACGACGGCACAGGGCAGCGGGCCGGTCTTCTTCTTCTTGTGGCGGGCATAGTGCTGGGCCCCGCCGCGGTGGGCCAGCCAGCGCATGATGGCCTTGTCCTTGCCCAGCACCTGCATGCGGTAGATGCCGAGGTTGAAGTCGTCCTCGCGGTCGTCCGACGGGCCCTTGGTCACCACCAGACCCCAGGTGATCAGGGGGGCGGGCTCGCCGGGCCAGCAGGTCTGGATGGGGAGCTTGCCAAGGTCGATCTGGTCGCCCTTGAGCACGATCTCCTGCACCGGGGCGGACTTCACCACCTTGGGGCGCATGGCCAGGACGGATTGGGCCAGGGGCAGCATGTCCATGGCATCCGACAGACCCCTGGGCGGCGTGGGGTTCTTTAGAAACGCCAGGAGCTCGCCCACTTCCCTAAGTTCGGCGGCGGTGGTGCGGGACTTCTTGTCCAGGGTCACGCCCATGGCGACGCGTTTGACGGTGCCGAACAGATTGGCCAGGGCCGGGATCGGGCTGATCGAGCCGTCGGGCATGACCGGCTTCTCGAACAGGACCGCCGGGCCGCCGTTGCGGAGCAGGCGGGTCTGGATCTCGGTCATCTCCAGCACGGTGGAGACGGGCTCCCGGACCCTAACCAATTCGCCGGCGGCCTCCAGCTGGGCCATGAAGTCGCGCAGGGATTTGTAGGCCATGGGGCGGATTAGGACGGCGTGAGCGACCTGTCACCCTTGACCATCGCCGCCAGCCCGCGATCCAGTGCCGCAACGATCAGCCCCAGCACCAGGAAGAAGACCAGCAGCAGGCCAAAATTGATCAGGGCCGGCCCCCAGCCGAGCTCGCCGATGTCGATGAACCAGTAGGGATACCAGCCGATCAGCTGGCCGTGGATGACGGTGAAGACGCCGTAGAGCAGGGGATAGGCCAGCCACTTCACCGGATCGATCCAGCGTAGCCGGCCTTTGGGCACGAAGATCAGCCAGTCCAGCACGAAGGCGATCGGCATGACGGTGTGCAGGGCCTGGTTGGCCACGGCCAGCAGGCCCTGCGGGTTCCAGCTCGAGGCCAGCAGGGCGTGATAGATCAGGCCGACCACAGCGATGTACATGGCCAGGGCCGCGCGGACGCCCTCGCTGGCGGTCCAGCGCCCCAGCCGGCTGTCGGGGGCCAGGGCCGGGGCGGTCAGGGCCAGGGCGACCAGGATGTTGGTCAGGATGGTGAAATAGCTGAAGAAGACCACGGTCGAGCCCAACGCCGACCGCGTCCCGCCCTGCAGGGTCAAGACATACTGGGTGATCAGGGCGGCCCAGCCGACCAGGGCGAACGCGATCCGCCAGCCGCGGGCGGCGCCGTGCATCCGGGCGTCAGTCATGCGACCTCATCAATAGGCGCGGCTGTCCGAGACCAGAGCCCACATGGGCAGGCGCAGGCGGTGGGTGGCGGCGGCCAGCTGCAGCGTCGTCAGATGGGCTCGCCCCGCCTCGGCGCGGCGTTCCTCCTCCGGCGAGATCTTGAGGGCGGCGGCGACGGTCTCGACATCGACGCCCCGCTCCTCTCGCCAACGTTTCAAGCGGGCGCCGACCGCCGCGTCGTTCGGATCGATGCCGGGAAAACCAAGGACGGAACCCATGAGCGTTTCTCCACGCGCGCCTTGATCGGCGCGTCTGGGCTCAATCCTGATCCCACTGGAAGTCCTTGTCGAGCCAGTCGCCCAGACGACCGTCGGCGCGGGCCAAGGCGTGGATGCGCGCCATCTCGTCGTCGGACAGTTCGAAGTCCCAGATGGCGAAATTCTCAGCCGCCCGCTCGATCCGCGCCGTGCGCGGGATGGCGATGACGCCCTGCTGGACGAGCCAGCGCAGGGTGACCTGGCCGGCGGTCCGGCCGCGCGCCTGGGCGATATCGCCGATGACGGTGTCGTCGGCGATCTTGCCCTGGGCCAGGGGCGACCAGGCCGTGATCGAGGAGCCGAGCGCATCAGCCGTGTCGCGCAGGGTCTTCAGCGACAGATAGGGGTGGTATTCGACCTGGTTCGTGACCAGCCGCGCGGGCGACAGGCGCTGGGCCTCGCGGAACTGGCCGGACGGGAAGTTGGACACGCCGATCGAGCGCGTCAGGTTCTGATTCTTGGCCTCGTTCAGGGCGGCGATGGTCTCGGACATGGCCGGCTTGGCCTTGGGCCAGTGCAGCAGCAGCAGGTCGGGAGTGAAGCCGAGGCTGGCGGCCGATTCCTCGGCCTGGCGCAGCAGGGCGTCGCGTTCGAAATGGGCGGTCCAGATCTTGGTCGTCAGCCAGATGTCCTCGCGGGCCACGCCCGAGTCGCGGATGCCGTCGCCGACGGCGGCCTCGTTCTTGTAGATCCAGGCGGTGTCGATGTGGCGGTATCCGATCCGCAGCGCCTCGGCGACCATGCGGCGGGCATCCTCGGGCTCCAGCTGCCAGGTGCCGAAGCCCAGTTGCGGAATGGTCAGGCCGTCGACGGTCAGGGAGAGTTGATCGGACATCGGTTCGGAAGCTCCTACAGGCGGGGCAAAGCATATGGTGGCCATCGCCGGGTATGCCACCCAGGCCGGTGCGATCCATTCGCCGGCGGATCAGATCTTCAACGTCTCGCCGACGCGGAGGGTTTCGGCCGGCCGGAGCGGACCGGATCGATCCATCCGGAACCGACCGGACCAGTTCCCCGCAATGTGCCACAGACCCTCAATGCGCCGGCCTTCGTCGATCAGCGTCCCCGCATACTCGATCTGATTCGCGCCATCGGCGGGCGTCTTGGTGAAGGCCACCGCGTCGCCGGTCCGCATGCCTGCGAGCTCGGCCCTCCGGTCGGGACCCCCGCCGAGCGTATCCGGCTCGCCAACCCAGCCGGTGATCACTCCCGCCCGATCGATCAGCTCGGCCACGAAGGCGGTCGGCGGATACAGGTCGTCCGGATTGTCGGGGTGGTCGTCCGGGTAGAAATAGATGCCCGTCCAGCTGCCGGCCACGCTCTGGGTCATAGCGGCACATAGGTCTTGGACACCCGCTTCGGCACCAGCGTCAGCCAGCGCGCCTCCAGCGTCTTCCTCAGCCAGACCGGATCGACGGTGGCCAGTCGGGCCAGGACGATCGGATAGCCGCGGTAGTGGTCGATGATATGGAAGGTCTCGGGCTCGGCCTCCATCAGCAGGTCGCGGTGATCCAGGCTGTCGACATAGACGACCAGGCTGTCGTCCTCGGGCCGCAGGCGGACGAAGAACTTTCCGCTGGCCTTGAAGGACGGCATGCCGTGGGAGGTGCCCTCCGCGGTCTCCGGGAAGCTCAGGGCCAGGGCGTGGAGCTCGGACGGGGTCATGGCGACAGACTGGCACGCCGCGGCCTGCGACGAAAAGTACCCGGAGGTCGGAGACCGCCGGTTGCCTCGCGCGCCGGGCTCGCCTAGGTCCGGGCGGTGAGCCTAGAACCCCTTCCCGATGAACCGGTCCGGCCGACGGACGCCGCCGCGTACCGGCGGGCCCTGGGGGCGTTCGCGACGGGCGTCTGCGTGGTCACCGCCGACACCCCGGCCGGGCCTCTGGGGATCACGATCAACTCCTTCACCTCCGTCTCGCTGACGCCTCGGCTGGTGCTGTGGTGCCTGGACGAGAAGTCCGAGCGCTGGGCGCCGTTCTCGGCCGCCGACCGGTTCGCCATCCATGTGCTGGACGCGGGGTCGCAGGCCCTGTCGAACCGGTTCGCCAAGGGGGTCGGTCAGCTGTCCGACGGCGAGTACGAGCGCGTCGAGAGCGCGGCGCCCCGGCTGTCCGGCGCGGTGGCGCGGTTCGACTGCCGCACCTACGACCGGGTCCAGATGGGCGATCACATGATCATCGTCGGCGAGGTCGAGGGCTTCGAGGCCGTGGACGGACCGACCCTGACCTATTTCCGCGGCCAGTACGGTCGGGCGGGAGACCAATGAAGATCGGCTTCGCGGGCCTGGGCGTCATGGGCGGGCCGATGGCGCGGCATCTGGCGGCGGCGGGTCATCGGGTCGCGGGCTATAACCGGTCGCCTGACAAGGCCCGGGCCTGGGCCGAGGCGAACGGCGGCGTGTTCGCCGCGACGGTGGCCGAAGCCTGCGAGGGGGCGGACCTGCTGATCCTGTGCGTCGGCAAGGACGACGACGTTCGTCAGGTCGTGACCGAGGCGGTCGAGGCCCTGCCGAAGGGCGCGGTCGTGGTCGACCACACGACCACCTCGGCCCGGATCGCGCGCGAGATGGCGGCGCTGTGCGTTGCCCACGACCTGGCCTTCGTCGATGCCCCGGTGTCGGGCGGACAGGCGGGGGCCGAGAACGGCCAGCTGAGCGTCATGGCGGGCGGCGAGGCGGCGGCGCTGGACACGGCGCGGCCGGCGGTCATGGCCTATGCCAAGGCGATCCAGCACATGGGGCCCCCGGGGTCCGGCCAGCTGACCAAGATGGTCAACCAGATCGCCATCGCCGGCGTGGTCCAGGGCCTGGCCGAGGCGGTCCATTTCGCCCAGATGGCGGGGCTGGATACCGACGCGGCGTATGACGCCATCTCCAAGGGCGCGGCCCAGTCCTGGCAGATGGACAACCGCTGGAAGACGGCGGCGGCGGGCCAGTTCGAATTCGGCTTCGCCGTCGACTGGATGCGCAAGGACCTGGGGCTGGTGCTGGACGAGGCGCGCGACAACGGGGCGCGTCTGGCCCTGACGGCCCTGGTCGACCAGTTCTATGCCGAGGTTCAGGCCTTGGGCGGAAACCGCTGGGACACCTCCAGCCTGGCCGCGCGGCTGCAGGGGCCCTAGGGGGCAGCCACTCTCAAGGCCGTCGTGATCACGATCTTCGGGTCCAGCATCTGGCCCCGCATGAATCCGTCGCCTTCGGTCGGAGAGGTGGGAGCGGTCAGGATGTCCCGCACGATGTCCATGCCTTCCACCACCCGGCCGAACACGGCAAAGCCGTCGGCATCGACCGAAAAGGGGCGGCCGGCGTCATAGGACGGGGTCGGCCCAACCGAGACGAAGAAGTCGCCCGTGGCCGTGCCCGGCGCGTAGCGAGCCATGGAAACCGCGCCGTCGACATGGCTGAGGCCGGTGACCGTCGTGGGCTCGTGGGCGATCGGGGGCAGGACGCGGTCGGGGTCGTTGTTGACGCCGCCCTGGACCAGGCCCTGGCCGGGTCCGGCCTGCATGGCGCGGTATAAGGTCGTGCCGTCCAGCCTATGCTCGTCCACATAGCGCAGGAAGTTGGCGGCGGTGATCGGGGCCTTTTCGGTCTCGACCTCGATGACAATGCGGCCGGCGGAGGTCTCCAGCAGGACGCGGGGCAGGGGGGCAGCGGGCGTGTCCTGGGCCGCCGCGAGGACGGGCCAGAGGAGGACAGCGGCGAGGGCGAGGAGGGTGCGTCTCAGCATGGACAGCAGGCTAGGGCGGTCGCTGGGGGGACACAAGCGACTGGTCGGTCCTCAGGCATCCCGCTCCCACCCGGTGTCTCAGTGTCTCAGCGGTTCCAGCCCGGAGCCGGTGCCCCTCGCAGCAGACCCTCGGTGCTCAGGTCTTCATCCACGTCCGGCCAGTGGATGCCGTATCCCGCCCCGGAGATCTCCCAGTTGGCCCGCTGTTCCGGCGTGGCCTTGCTGAGGCGCGGGTACCAGACGATCGGCGCGGCGATGGCGCGCCCGTCGCGCAGTTCGACAACCAGTCGCTCATGATCGATCGACACCGACTTGACGCGGGCGTCGGCGGTTTCACTGTGTGCCAAAGAAGTCATGCCAACCTTTCCGGAGCATCGCCCGATGCTCCCGCACCAAGCTTTGTATCACGTTCAACTCCCGGGCCGAAAATCCGATGTTGGAAGCGACGGAGACGTCGTGCAGCCATACCTTGGCCGACCGATCATCCCTGTCGATATGCACATGGGGCGGCTCGTTCGGCTCGCTGCTGTAGAAATAGAGGCGATAAGGCCCACTCCTCAGCAACGTCGGCATCATCAGTCCCCCAGCAGCCTCGCCGCCTGGGGCGCGAAATAGCTGAGCACTCCGGCGCAGCCGGCGCGCTTGAACCCGTGCAGGGTCTCCAGGATGGCGCGGTCCTGGTCCAGCCAGCCGTTGGCGATCGAGGCCTGCATCATCGCGTATTCGCCGCTGACCTGGTAGGCGAAGGTCGGCAGTTTGAAGGTCTCGGACACGCGCTGGACGATGTCGAGATAGGGCATGCCGGGCTTGACCATGACCATGTCGGCCCCCTCGGCGATGTCCATGGCCACCTCTTTCAGGGCCTCGTTGGAGTTGGCGTAGTCCATCTGATAGGTCTTCTTGTCGCCGGTCAGCTGTTTCGCCGAGCCGACCGCGTCGCGGTAGGGGCCATAGAAGGCCGAGGCGAATTTGGCGGCGTAGGACAGGATCAGGGTGTCGTGGAAGCCGTTGGCCTCCAGCGCCTCGCGGATGGCCTGGACCCGGCCGTCCATCATGTCGGAGGGGGCCACCACGTCTGCCCCGGCGTGGGCGTGGATGAAGGCCTGTTCGGCCAGGCGTTCCAGGCTGGCGTCGTTGACGATCCGCCCGTCCTCCATGACCCCGTCGTGGCCGTGGTCGGTGTAGCAGTCCAGCGCCACGTCGGTCATGACGCCGATCTCGGGCGCGGCGTCCTTGATGGCGCGGATACAGTCGGGGATCAGGCCGTCCGGGTCGGTCGCCCCGGTGCCGATCGCGTCCTTAATCGCGCCGTCCACGTTCGGAAACAGGGCCACCATCGGGATGCCCAGGTCGCGCGCCTCGACGGCGGCGGCGGCGGCGGCCCTGGGCGACAGGCGGAAGACGCCGGGCATGGAGGCGACCGGCACGCGATCATCCGCCCCGTCATGGACGATCAGCGGCCAGACCAGGTCGGACGGCGTCAGGGTGGTCTCGGCCACCAGGCGGCGGATCCACGGCTGGCTGCGCAGCCGGCGCGGGCGGGCGAGAGGATAGGGGGCGGGGGAGAAGGGCAGGGTCATGCAGGGTGCTTATCGCACCGCCTCGCTTGCGTCATCCGTCCGCGCATGCGGCGACGCCGACCGCAGGCTTTGGATGACGCCGGGGTGACCCGCCGCTAGAACCTCGGAAAAAGCCATAACGGGAGCCCCCATGGATTTCGCCCTCACCGACGACCAGCGTGCCATCCAGGACGCGGCCCGCGCCTTCGCGGACGTGGAACTGGCCCCGCACAGCGCCGAGTGGGACGAGACCAAGCACTTCCCGGTCGACGTCATGCGCCGGGCCGCCGAGACGGGCTTCGCCGCCATCTACACCGGCGAAGAGCACGGCGGCATGGCCTTGGGGCGCGTCGAGGCGGCGGTGATCTTCGAGGAGCTGTCGCGCGGCGACGTGTCGACGGCGGCCTTCATCTCGATCCACAACATGGCGACCTGGATGATCGACCGGTTCGGGTCCGACGACCTGCGCGCGCGATACGTGCCGCGCCTGGCGACGATGGAACTGATCGCCTCCTACTGCCTGACCGAGCCCGGCTCGGGGTCGGACGCGGCGGCCATGAGGACCTCGGCGACGCGCGACGGCGACGCCTGGGTGCTGAACGGCTCCAAGGCCTTCATCTCGGGGGCGGGGACGTCGGACGTCTATGTCGTCATGGCGCGAACCGGCGAGGCTGGCCCCAAGGGGATTTCGGCCTTTGTGGTCGAGAAGGACACGCCGGGCCTCAGCTTCGGGGCGCAGGAGAAGAAGATGGGCTGGAACAGCCAGCCCACCGCCATCGTCCAGTTCGACGACTGCCGCGTGCCGGCCGCGAACCTGCTGGGCATGGAGGGCGACGGGTTTCGGTATGCGATGATGGGGCTGGACGGCGGGCGGCTGAACATCGCGGCCTGTTCGATCGGCGGCGCGCGGCTGGCGCTGGAGACCGCCCAGGCCTACGTCGCCAGCCGCAAACAGTTCGGCAAGGCCCTGGCCGAGTTCCAGAACACCCAGTTCAAACTGGCCGACATGGCGACCGCCTTGGAGGCGGCCCGGCTCATGGTCCTGCGCGGGGCCTGGGCGCTGGACACCCGCCATCCCGAGGCCACCAAATGGTGCGCCATGGCCAAGCGGATGGCGACCGACGCCTGTTTCGACATCGCCGACGAGGCGCTGCAACTGCACGGCGGCTACGGCTATCTGAAGGACTATCCGCTGGAGCGGATCGTGCGGGATCTGCGGGTGCACCGGATCCTGGAGGGCACGAACGAGATCATGCGCGTCATCACCGCGCGGGAGATGATGCGGCAGTGAAGGATCCCGCTGGCCGAGGGTCGGCCGCTGGATCGACATCACAAAAGCTGCTATTCTGACCATAATGGTCAGGAGTTCGAAATGCGCGAAGTGGGTATCCTGGAGGCCAAGACGGGGCTGTCCGGACTGGTCGCCGATGTCGAACGCACCGGAGAAGCCGTGGTTCTGACGCGCCATGGCCGAGCCGCCGCGAAGATCGTACCCATCGACCGATCGCCCAAGACAGCCTCACGTGATCGCGCCGAGGTCGTTCGGGACATCCTGGCAAGGCGTGACGCCCGACCTGTACTCTCCGACTGGGAACCGCTGAGCTGGGATGTCTTGAAGCGGATCGCGCGAAATGAAGATCGTCACAATTGACGCATCGGCCGCCGCGAGCTGGCTCTTGCCGATGCAGCGAACGTCGGCGGCGGACCGTTTTCTTGTCGATGATCAGCCGCGCCGGCTGATCGCCCCGGACATCTTCGCGTGGGAAATCGGCAATCTGCTGGCCCGCAACGCGAGGCGTAACGCGCAAGCCGCGGCAAACTATCTTCAGGATCTCGATGCCCTGGATATCCATGTCACGGCTCCGCGGAATAGCGAGTCAGTTCTGGGGCTGGTGGACTTCGCGGCGAGGGAGGGCTTGAGCCTTTTCGACGCGGCCTATCTTTTCCTATGTCTGGAGCGTGGTGCAGCCCTGGCTTCGCGTGACGGGCAGCTGTTGGAGCGCGCGCACGCCGCCGGCGTGGACGTGTTCGATCTTCGCGACTAAGCGAGCGCCATGAGTTCCGAACCTGAAGTCATGACCCGCGTCGAAAACGGCGTCGGCCGCATCACCCTGAACCGGCCCAAGGCCCTGCACGCACTGAACCTGGGAATGTGCGAGCTCATGACGGCGGCGCTTCTGGACTGGCGCGATGACGACGCGGTCCGGTCGGTGCTGATCGACCACGCGGGCGAGCGCGGGTTCTGCGCCGGGGGCGACATCCGCATGATCGCCGAGAGCGGAGCCACCGATGGGGCCGAGGCACGGGCCTTCTTTCAGACTGAGTACCGGCTGAACCATCTGCTGTTCACCTGGCCCAAGCCGGTTACGGCGATCGTGGACGGGATCGTTATGGGGGGCGGAGTCGGGATCTCCGAACCGGCCAAGGTGCGGATCGCGACCGAGCGGACGACCTATGCGATGCCGGAGACGGGGATCGGCCTGTTCCCCGATGTCGGCGGCAGCTGGTTCCTGCCGCGCCTGCCGGGTGAGAGCGGAACGTGGCTGGCGCTGACCGGGGCGCGGCTGAAGGCGGCGGATACGGTGGCTCTGGGCATCCATTCGCATTTCGTCTCATCGGCGGAAGTCGAGGCGCTCAAGGCGGCTCTGCTGTCGGACGGCCCCGAGGCCGTGGCGGGTCACGCCACAGACGCAGGACCCGCGCCGCTGGAGCCCCACCGCGAGGCCATCGACCGGCTGTTCGCCCATGACACAGTCGAGGCCATCGTCGCCGCCCTTGCGGCCGACGGGTCGGACTGGGCCCTGGCGCAGCAGGCGGTCCTGAAGACCAAGTCGCCGACCTCTCTGAAGGTCACCCTGCGGCAGATGCGTCTGGGCCGGGCGATGAGCGACTTCGCCGAGGCCCTGGCGATGGAATACCGGCTGGGCGGGCGGATCATCGGCGGTCACGACTTTCAGGAGGGGGTCCGGGCCGTGATCGTCGACAAGGACAATGCCCCGCGCTGGTCCCCGGCCACCCTGGACACGGTCGACGACGCGGCGGTCGAGGCCCTGTTCGCGCCTCTCCCGGACGGCGAGGACTGGACGCCGCTCGCCTGATCCGGCTTGCATCCCGCCGCGGCGTCGCGCGTAAGTAGGCCACCGCTGTTCGAGGATCCTCCGATGCTGAAATCGACCCTGTTCGCCGTCTCCGCCCTGGTCCTGTTGGGGGTGGCCTCGGGCTGCGCTAGCCAGGTCGCCGTCACCGATCCTGACGAACGCGCCTCGGCGGTCGTGCAGGACTACGCCCTGGCCATCGCCGACCCGCTTCGACCGGCCTCGGAGGTCGAGCGCGATCCGCTGCGCAAACCCGCCGAGATGCTGGCCTTCGCCGAGATCCAGGGCGGCGAGCGGATCGCCGACGTGCGGCCGGAGGAGGGCTATTTCAGCCGCCTGTTCGCCCGCGCCGTGGGGCCGGAGGGCCGGGTCTATGCGGTCGTGCCGAACCAAACGGCGGCGCGCGAGAACGCCTTCGCCGACACCCTGGCGACGGACTATCCGAACGTGACGCGGGTCACCGGTGCCCTGGAGGACCTAACCTTTCCCGAGCCGCTGGACGTGGTCTTCATGGGCCAGGAATACCACGACTTCGTCATCCCGCGCTTCGGCGTCGACGTGGCGAAGATGAACGCGGCGGTGTTCGCGGCCCTGAAGCCGGGCGGCATCTATGTGATCCTGGACCACCAGGCGGCCCCGGGCGCGGGCACCGCGGTCGTCGGCACGCTGCACCGGATCGAGGGCTCGGCCCTGCGCGCCCAGGTCGAGGCGGCCGGGTTCGTCTTCGACGGCGAGACCAGGGTCGTCCGCAACCCCGAGGACGACCACAGCCTGTCGGTGTTCGACGAGGCGATCCGGGGCCGGTCCGACCAGTTCGTCTATCGCTTTAGAAAGCCAAACTAGGCCTCGCGCGTCTCGTACATCTGCATCGAGGCTCCGCCGGTGGCGAAATTCCCCACGTCGGCGGCGGCGGCCTGACCCTCGGGGCTGGCCAGGGCGGCGTGGAGATCGGCCAGGCTGTCGAAGGTGAGGATGGCGATGCTGTGGACGCCGGACGGGCCTTCGGGCGTGTTGACCGGCCCGTCGCTGAGCTCGAACCGGCGCAGACCCTGGATCTCGCGCGCCAACGGCACGTGGACGTCGCGGTAGTGGGCGTCGAAGGCGGCGGGGTCGGTCGGGGTCCCGTAGGTGACGACGAGTTGGGCCAAGAGGGCCTCCTTCACAGAGCTGATCGCGGCTTCGTGTGCCTGTCATCCTGACAGGCACGTCCGGCCAAGCTAAAAGATGGTCGCGCCATCCCGGCGTTCAAGGAGGTTTCGATGCGTCGATCGCTCGCCTTTCTGCTGACCGGGGCCGTCTCGGCCGCCCTTCTGATCTCGACCGGGGCCATGGCCCCCCCGCCGCAGGACGCGGCCGCCTATGCCGCCGTCCTGACCGACCCCGACCGGCCCGAGACGGATCGGGCCCGCGACGCCGCCCGCAAGACCGCCGAGGTCCTGGCCTTCGCCGAGGTGGAGCCCGGCCAGACCGTCGGCGACATGATCATCGGCGGCGGCTATTTCACCCGGGTGTTCGCCAGCGCCGTGGGCGAAACGGGCCGGGTGGTCGCCTGGCAGCCGGCCGAGTTCATCGGCTTCCAGGCCAGCTACGGCGAGGCGATCGCGGCGGCGGACGCCATGGACACCGTCGAGGGCCTCCGCTCGCCGATCGGCGCGCCGGCGTTCCCGCAGGGCCTGGACCTGGTCTTCACCGCCCAGAACTATCACGACCTGCACCTCAAGCCCTTCGCGACCGATACGGCGTCCAAGGTCAATGCGGCGGTGTTCGCGGCGCTGAAGCCGGGCGGCCTCTATGTCATCGTCGACCACGCGGCCCTGCCGGGGGCCGGGCTGGAGGCGGCAGACAGCCTGCACCGAATCGACGTGGCCGACGTCAAGCGCGAGGTCGAGGCGGCGGGCTTCGTGCTGGAGGCGGAGAGCGCCATCCTGGCCAATCCGGCCGATCCCCACACCGCCAACGTGCTCGATCCCGCGATCCGGGGCCAGACCGACCAGTTCATGCTGCGGTTCAGAAAACCGGCCTGACGGTCTGGCGGGGGCCGGGGCGAGGGTCTAACCCGAAAGAAAAATCGCTTTCGGGAGAGACGTCATGGCCGCCACCAAGGTCGCCTTCATCGGGCTGGGAAACATGGGCGGCGCTATGGCCGCCAACCAGGCGAAGGCCGGCCACGCGGTGGCGGCCTTCGACCTGTCTGCCGGGGCGCTGGAGCGGGCCGGGGCGGCGGGCTGCACGCCGGTGGCCTCGGTCGCCGAGGCGGTGCGCGACGCCGAGGTCGTCATCACCATGCTGCCCGCCGGTCCGCATGTGCTGAAGGTCTATTCCGAGCAGATCATCGGCGTGGCCCCGTCCTCGGCCCTGCTGCTGGACTGTTCGACCATCGATGTGGACACGGCCCGCGCCGTGGCCGGGCTGGCGCGCGAGGGGGGCTATGCCTTCGCCGACGCCCCGGTTTCGGGCGGCACCATGGCGGCGGAGGCGGGGACCCTGGCCTTCATGGTCGGCTGCGACGACGCGGACTTCCCGAGCATTGAGGGGGCGCTGGAACCCATGAGCCGCGCCACCTTCCGCGCCGGCGACCACGGGGCCGGGCAGGCGGCCAAGATCTGCAACAACATGATCCTGGGAATCACCATGCTGGGGACCTGCGAGGCGATCGCCCTGGCGGAGAAGCTAGGGCTGGACCCGGTGAAGATGTTCGACATCGTCGCCAAGTCGTCGGGCCAGAGCTGGTCGGTGACGACCTACTATCCCTGGCCCGGCCCCGTTCCGACCGCGCCGTCGAACCGCAACTACGAGGGTGGGTTCGCGACGGCCATGATGCTGAAGGACCTGAAGCTGGCCCAGGACGCGGCGGCCAAGGCCGGGGCTTCGACGCCGCTGGGGGCCCAGTCCGAGGCCCTGTTCCAACTGTTCGATCGGCTGGGCTATGGCGCTCGGGACTTCTCCGGGATCCTGCAGATGCTGCGCGGCAAGCTCGATGATCTGCCGAAGACTTGATGCGA